>CAZISX010000145.1:0-2294 GCA_964542005.1 uncultured Spirochaetales bacterium | reverse complement strand
AGGTTTTTAAGTTTTGAAAGAGGAGAAAAATCAACCTCTACATACTCTGAGCCTGGAATTACTGCTAAACTATGGAGAAATTTGAGCTTTGCAACATCTTCCATATTTGTCATATATTTGTCAGGCTTAGAAATTAGGACATGGCGTGCCTGAGGAAAACACTTCAAATAATAGGTGTCGCCGCTCTCTAAAATAGGGACAAAAAGAATATCTGCCAGTTTTTCAAGCGGAATGGAATCTCCTGATGAAAGCCCAAAAATATCTCTTATTAACCCGTCAAGAAAAGGATCTGTAAGAGAAGTTGTCTCGCCGCTACAGGCGCAGTAACCATCTTTTCGACAGAACAGTCCTTCATCGCAATCTGCATCAGCCTTGCAGTATGGTTCAGGCATTGTTCGCCAGTCGTTATGGATTTCGATATTGGTACTTGTCTCTTTTCTGTAAAAAGGTTTTGGAAATGTGTGAGGATAGTTTTCTATTGGTTTTTCACATTGAGAACCTGAATAACCAGAAACACAGGAGCAAAGAACTCGGTCACTGTCTGTTATTTCATCAACTAATCCTTTGGTTGTTCCGGTACTTAACATACTATATGCCCGCCCGTTACAGAAAATATTGTTTGCCTCTTCTTCAGATATACATTTTTCTTTGTAATCAAAGGTTCGATTATATGAATTTTTGAATCCTGAAATATGACGGCAGACACAATCTCCGTAAGGATCGCAAGACCTGTCCGAAGAACAATCGTTGTCGGAAGAGCATTTTTTGTTTTCATTGTCAGATATCTCAGAATCACTGTCTAAATCAGAAATATGAGAATCATCGACCATATCTGTATCATTTGAGAGTGTGTCTAAATCATGGCTGGAATTATTCTTTTCATTATTACATGAAGTGATAACCAAAAGAAGAATCGCAAAAGAAAAAAATTTTTTCATCAGTGACCTCCATTAAAAAGCGGGGGCAAAAGCCCCCATAAAAATTTACTTATTGAACACTATAAGTTTTTGCGCTCATATTATTGTCAATAAGCTGAACACTGTTTATTGTGTTTTCATAAACATATTTGATTATTTCTTCAATATTTCCAATATCTTCAACTAAGAGACTGTCAATTTCTTTTATTACTTTTCCAGAAAAAACAGATTTAGAAATGTTTTTTGATTTTGGAGATACTGCTTCAATTTTAATGCCAATAATATTGCCGAATTCGTTTGTTAAAGCATTTAATATTGTTGAGTCTTCGTACTTATTGCTGTTGGTGGTTGCAAAAAGCTCTTTAATCTGTTTGTCAATATTGTTAAGTGTTTTTGTGTTTGATAAAGATTCTTTGGCATTAGCTTCAGAGAGTTCTTTGCTGAGAAGACTTTTTTTCTCATCATTAACAGCTTTGCTGAGGAGCGCTTCTTCTTCCATAGCTGACATTGATTTTGCTGCCTCATAAGGGCTCTGCATTATATAAAAATTAAACTCTGTATAAGAATCTGCCCAGTCTTCGCCATCTATCCAAATCCAAGACCAGTAAACCTGTCCGTTAATTAAATAAGGGATTTGAACATATCTTTCAATATGATTGAAATATCCGAAAAGAAGATATGCTTCGTTGGATGCATTAAAAGGACTGTTTATTTTTACCTCGGTGGTCCTTAGCCATGGTGCATAAAATCCGCTTGGAATCTGGCCATTTAATATTGTTGTAAAGTCATATTGATCCGGGGTATAACACTGGCTTGGTGTGTTGTAATCACAGGCATCAAAGTCGGGATCTGAACTTGCCTCCGCTCTATAAGATGGTCTTCCCGTTCCGAAAGGTCCCATTGTCCCTCTAAAAGTGATTGAAAAAACATTATTGTATCCCGGGTAAACATTCCCCGCAGAAACTGATATCTCGTCAAGATCAATTATTGTTGATCCATCCTTATATGTCTCAATTGAGCAAATAGAGCTACTCGTGGTTGCACGAAATGCAAAAAAATTTGAATCCTGAACTTTCATCATTTGTCCAGAATAGTTTCTCCAGTAATATTCAAAAGAAAGACCATTTAGACCTTTTACCCCTGTACATGGAATATTCCCTTCATTAATTGCAAAAAGAGATGCTGTTGATACAATTGCCAATATAAATGCTAAACATTTTTTCATTTTTATATCCTCATAAATTATAGTTTTAAAAATACTAAAAATTAAATTGAAAAAGAAATGAAAAATGGAGGAGATCTTGATAAAATAGAATGTTCTGTGTTCTGTGTTCTGTGTTCTGTGTTCTGTGTTCTGTGTTCTGTGTTCTGTGTTCT
>CAZISX010000144.1:0-6777 GCA_964542005.1 uncultured Spirochaetales bacterium | reverse complement strand
GGCCGCGGTGTGCAGTTCTGGAGGTCATATCGCCGTTTGCGTTGTAGCCGAATGTCTGATTGCCATAGCTCACTAATCTATCCTGCTCGTCATAAATGCCAGAGACTGCCGCGCTGCCGCTCGCAGTGACAGCGAGACGGTTACCATTTGCATCATATATGTATTCATTTGTCAGCATGCTGTCTTTATACACTTTCCACAATCTGCCATTTATATCATATTCATAACTGCTTATTGTTTCTATTCCATTCAGCGTTTCTCTTTTTTCCTTTATTCTGCCGAGTTTATCGCGGAGCGGATAGCTTGTCTTGAATATTTCTGTGCCATTTACTGCTGTTGCTGACCCTGATATTTCACCAAAATTATTATAGCTGTATAAACTTACAATATTGTCAAGAGATGTACTTGATATCAGGCTGTTTTCCGGTTTGTAAACAATGTTAAAATCGCCAACCTTAGTCATTAATCCGTCATTATCATAAATATAGGCTATTTCATTTGTGCCAATAGTAGCTTTGGCTATCTTGAAATCATTGTTGTAAGCATATCCAACTGTTCCAGAAACTTCACCTGTCCATATTTGAGAGGAAGTAAAAATACCATTATTTGTGTATGTCAGAGAGTTGCCTTCCGGTGTAGTTATTGTTTTCAGATTTTTTGCACCGCTTGGATAGTATTCAAAGCTGGTTGTTCCTCTTGATGTTTGATTGATTGAATCAAGCTTCGCGCTTGCCGGATTATAGTTGTATGTTACTATGTTTCCGTCAGGTCTTACGATTTCTTTTATTTGTCTCTCTTTGTTGTAGATGTACTGTGTTCTTGTTGCTTCCGGTGTTGTGAGGTTGTCTGTCAGCGGCGGTGTGTAGTAATCGTTCAAATCGACTGAATTGTAGCTGAAGTAGTGGAACTCTTTTTCCGGCGGTTTGATTGCGGTAACATTGCCGTTGGCATCATAAGTGTAGAGGATTTCGCGCTCGTCAGAGGTTCCTTTTTCAACTGTTTCTTTTGTGATTCTCCCTGCTGCATCGTACTCAAAATCTGTTGTGCGGCCGGTTGAATCTATTGTTGTCTGAATTTCATCTTTGAGTGCGCCGGTTGCGGTGTTTGTGGTTGTGTAATAGATTATGTCGATTCTCCGCTCTGTGTTGCCTGTTCCCTGAAGAACTGTTTCAATGCGGCCTTCTGTGTCGTAGATGTAGTTTACAGGTTCAATTCCCGGGATTTCTATTTTTGTTGTGTTGCCGAGTGTGTTTGTGTAGCGGGTTGTGATGCGGTTAAGCGGTGTTGTGTAGGTGTATTTCCGTGTTGCTGTTACAAAGTTTTCGCTCCATGTTTTGCCGTTTACTGTGACTGTTTCGCCGAGTGCTGTGTGGCTGAGTGCGTCTGTTGCGGTTGCGAGTGTTGCTGTTTTATTTAATGTCACTGTTTTGGTGAGGCCGCCGGTTGTTGTTGTTATTGTTTTTGTGTATGGCGCGTTCCAGCCGAAGCGCGGGTCTTTATCTTTTGTTGTTGTGACTGTTGTGCCGTCGGGAGAGGTTGATGTTGTCGTCTGGAGTGCTTTGTTTTCTGTTGAAACTGTTGTTGTGCCGTCGTAGCCTGTGATTTTGCGGGTTGATGTGTCGCCGGAGGCTGTTACTTCGTTGATTTTCTGGTTTGTCCGCTCAGGCATTGAGGTTTTTACGCGGTAGCCGCCGGTGAACTTCTCTCTCTCAAGTTTTTTGTAGAAACCGTCAGGCGCGTTTACAGGATCAATACTTCTTTCAAGTCTGCCGAGTGTGTCATAAAGATAGTTTGTTGTGTTTCCTTTCGGGTAGGTGATGCTTGTGAGGAGTCCCTCTTTCTGCTGATGGTAGCTGAATGTGTGGGCTTCATTCTTCGGGTTTATTATTTTTTCGAGGTAGCCGGAATCATTCATCACAAGTGTTGTCCGCTGTCCGTTTGGCGCAACGATTGCGAGCGCTTTGCCGGCTGTATCTCTTTCTATTGTTGTGATTTTTCCCGATTTATCCTTTATGCCGGTCAGGAGTTTTGTTGTTGTAGCTTTGCCGTCAACTGTGACCTGGTACTGGGTGTAGATGAACTCGCGAAGAACTGTTTTTGTTTCTGAGTCGATGGTGCGGAGGTGAGTACCGGCTGGGGAGAAGATGTAGAGTTCGGAATTGTCGGAGGATGGGACAACATAATCATTTAATGAGACATAAGAGAGCGGTGGACTTACTTTTCGTATACGATTATTTGATGTGTCTGCAATATAGAGTGACCCATCAGGCGCAAAAGCAATGCCTTGAGGATTAACGCATAATGCAAGCGACGGTACGCAGCACTCGTTTTCAGAAACTGATCTTGATGAAATTGCTGCAAATTCAAAAAACATTCCGGTCGGCAGCGTTATTGGTCATCCCCAGACAAACAACCACTCTTTTGCTGAAATGGCAGATATAAAACGGTTTGGCAGCGAGCTTAAAATCAGACTCAAAAAAGTGCAGCCGACAAAACTCAAGCTCAGTTACAACAACCAGACTGCAGGATTGCCATTTTTTGAAGTTGTCGGCATTTATAATCTTATCAATGGAAATCCGGTGGTGCGCTATGTTTTTCTGGGTAACAGTACAGAGCTGCCGGTTCGTGTCCGAGGTCAGGAAATTGTGATTGATACTTATCGCTGGACAGGAAGTGCAGCTCAATATGGAGATGTGTTGCCAGTTGATAGCAGTGTTATTGATCTTGGATCGAGCGCAAAACAGTTTGATGCCATTTTCTGCCGCAGTCTCACACAATCCAGTGATGAACGGATCAAGAAAGACATTGAAGAATCAAAGCTTGGACTTGATTTTATCATGGCTTTAAACCCTGTTTCCTACATCTTTAAAGATACTATAAACACTGTTTTAGATGATGAGGGCAATGAACATCAGTCAGTAACCCAGCACTCACGCCGTCACTATGGTCTCATAGCTCAGGAAGTTGAAAAAGTCTTGCAGGATCAGCAAATTGAAACAAAAGATTTTGCAGGTTTTGCTTATGATAAGGAAGCAGATCTATATTCACTCCGTTACATGGAATTTATAGCTCCCATGATCAAGGCAATTCAAGAACTGAAGCAGGATGTGGAAGAGCTGAAACAGCGCATTAAATAGCCATTGGCCGACAATATCTCTGTTTCATTTTTCTGCAAAAAATAAAGGAAGTCTTTTTGACTTAATAAAGATGGTGTGATAATATTCAAAAGACTTAGATTTTTGAAAATTAGCGAGAGAGAGCGGGAAAAATATACGCAATATGACACATCTCAATTTGACAATGGGTATGCTTCATCTGTATGCACAGATGTTACCAAAAAGCGTGAGAAACGACTTTATAATAAAACAATGAGCACGCCAATGACAGTAAAAAATAAAATACCTGCTGTTTTTAAGGAAGACTTAAAAAAGTTGCTCCAGTCAATTAATGAAATGGAACCAATTGAAAAAGGGGAAAAACTTTGCAAAGTTTGCTCTAAGGTTATTTCATTGGAAAATATTCAGTTAATTATTCCAAGACAACCCAACACCTTTGATTTCATCTGTGACAGCCCTGTTTGTGTGGAAGAGTATAACCGCAAAAAAGAAATTAAGAAATGAATAAATTAGTCGAATTTATACTCATTTACATTCCGATTTCATTTTTACTGATTTTAGCAGGAATATTTTTAGGTGGTGAGGTTTGGGCAAAAGGCAAAGTTGTTTTAGGCGACATTCTCAAGCTCATTGGCTGGGCTGGAAGTAGTGTAAGAAAACTGAGTGTAAAAAGTGAGTATGAGGGAACTATCAATTCGATAATTCAAGACTATAACAAAAACTTTGACAACCCAATTCTGCCCAATTGTAAAATAGAATGGGTTACACCTGAAAATCAACGAAACATCTTGAGAGAAGGCGAAGCTATCATTTGTTTGAGTTTTGACAAAAAAGACCATAACCTTAACTTTTATAATGCCACTTTAAATTTTGTTCAAACTGGTTTAATCGCCAAAGCAAAAGACTATTTGAACAAGTCATCATCAAAAGCAATTGACTTGCTGACAACTCATATAATTTTAAGACATAACCGTAAGGAAGTTTTGACAACTTTCCGTAAAAAATTGAATGAATTTGATGATGAAACAAAAAAGGAATTTGAAACCCTTGCGCCAACAAACGACAAAGGGCTTTTCCTGAATATTCTTTTGCCTGAATTCCATTTTTATGGTGAACTGATTGACACCTTACCTCCAAGCTCAGAATTCAATTATGAAGCCAATAGATTCTATGGTTGGTTTAGGGAACTTGCCACCAGAGAGTTAGATGAAAGAACCAATTTAAAATTCGTTTCAAAGAATTTTAAGGTAGGTGTTATTCTTGTTGGCAAAGACGAAACTTGGGAAAGTCAAGGAGCTGCAGCATACACCAAATGGGCTGACTATTATGCAACAGAGAATTATAATTCTGTTTATGTTTTAGCAAGAGGTAGCAATGGCTATGAAAGAGCTACAGAAGTAAATAAAATTCTCACTAATTCAAAGGGATTTGACCAAATAAACAAAAACCCTAAAATCAAATGTGTTTCGGCAGAAGGTCAGGAATATATTGTTACCTGTTATTCTCTTAGACCAAGCAGAGCCACAATTGCCTATTTGGCATGGGAACGCTTCAAGGAACATAATGCGAATGGAAGTTTAGTTCCTGCTATTGTTGATAGTATCCAAAAAGAAACCGTTGTTGTGAATGTTTTCGGTTTAAAATTTGAACTTCCTAACAATTTACTTTCAGATATAGAAATTTCTGATGCCCGAAAGGTATTCAAAATAGAGGATGAACTTTATTTAAACATTATGGCGCTTGATAGTGATAAACAACATATCATTCTTTCAAACAAGGGAACTTTTTCCGACCCTAAGCATTTTATTGAAGCAGTATTAAATGAAGACAAGGTTTATGCTTGCAAAGTTGAAAGAATTCAGGTTGACAAACAAGGATTGCAAATCGGTTTGAAAGTTTCAACTCCCGAATTAAAGCATTGGATTTATATACCAAAGTCTAAGGCAACTCCGAGCAGATTTCTTGACCTATCAACTAAGTTTCCATTAGAAACAGAAGTAAGTGTCATAATTGACAACTATTCTGCTTTTTCTTCCAATTTTGTTGGCTATTTAGTAACGCTAACCGACCCATGGGAAAGTAGCAGTTTTAAGACACTACAACTCCATGATAAACTGAATGTAGCAGTCAAACAGATAAATGAATTTTCAGTAATCTGCGAAATTGAAGAAGGTCTTGAATGCAGTTTTTCAAAACAAGAAATATCATGGAAGCAAGAAGAATGCAATACTTCGAAATTTAAAGTTGATGACAAAATTGAAGTAATTATAGCTGCAATTGATAAAGACAAAAAGCGAATTGATGTTTCTATAAAACGACTTTCTAAAACTCCTGAATTAGAATACTTTGATGAAAACTCAAACAAGGTTGTTGAGGTTGAAATTGTAAAGGTTGTTCCCGAAAAAGGTATTGCAGTAAAATATCCAGGCGGCACAAATACTGGCTTTATTCATTGGTTTGAAATTGGTTATGGTTCAGTTGGAAGATTTGAAAATATTTTCAAGCAAGGTGATAAGATAAAAGTCGTAGTATCAGAATTTGATGCTGAAAAAAACAGTTTAAAATTTAGTATCAAAAGGCAATTCACTCACCAATTTGATGATTGGGCAGCTGTAATTGATGATGAACCTTTAAAAGGCAAAGTAATTGGGTACTTTGAAAATGGTGCACAAATTGAATTAACACAAAATGGATATGCAGTTCAGGCATTTATTTTAAGAAGGCTTGTTTCAAATTATGCCTTTATTGAAATTGATGATTTGCCAAATTACCTACCAATTGGTGAAAGCTTTCATTTCTACATTCTAGAAATCAACAAGGACTGGAAAACTGTTTCTCTAACCAGAACAAAGTACTTGGAACAATCAGAAAAACCAAATTATGGTGAACGAATTGAGGTTATGTATGTAAAAGAGAATCACTCAAAAGGCTATTTTTACTCAGATGAATTGGAAGGCTGGACGAGTATTCCAGAAAAAGACATAATGATTGGTTCAATCATAGAAGTAATACCAGTTTCACATTCAACAGGAGAATATGAAATTGTCTGACAAAACAAGAATGCCAAATCGTTATAATGAGCTGGAAATTCAGCTCGACACCGAACCTGTCGGACTCAAAAGAAGCAAAATAGTTGAAGAACTTTCCGCAATGAGAAGTATTGAAAAGGTTTGAAAAGAGGAAGAATCATGAATAAAAAGACACAGCAAGTTGTTGATAGCTTTCAACAACAAACTCCTGCTAAATTCAAAAACGGTATAACAGAAGTCCGCTATAAAGAAAAATCCAGTGAAGCGTTATTTATAGAAATTGTGCGAGCATCAGGAAAAGTTCAAGCTTTCAAAATTCCATTTTCCGTTCTTGACACAGCTGTTAAGCACTGCTTGGATGAGCGGCGATTGCTTGCTGTTTCCGAACTCCACAAACTTGAAGGTGTCGGCAGCTGGCAGGAATCACCAGTTTGGGCAATATTGAATCTTATGCCCGACAATTTTTGGAAAGAATAAATCAGAGACAAAGTGAAAAATGAAAAACTTAACTAACTCCAGTTGCAAACTTCGCGTTTTTCAGTTGCAAACTTCGTGAGCGGTTATAAAACCTCTGTCTTTATTACTAAATCATTTCATTCTAAAAAGCTTGATTAAAATACTTGGCACTTAAT
>CAZISX010000143.1:5378-7374 GCA_964542005.1 uncultured Spirochaetales bacterium | reverse complement strand
AGCTCCTGCACCAGTTACCCAAAAGCAGCTTGACGAGCTGAAGATTGTTCTGAAAAAATAAGATCTGAATTTACTCAAGTTTCGCACATAAAAACCGATAAAAAGGACACCTTCAAAAACTTATAAAAAAAAACAGAAAAAACAGCATCAAAAGGAGATGTCTCCTAAAAGCAGTGGTTTTAAAAGGAAAAAAGAGCTTTTAAAAGCGGCAAGAGTGTTCATTTTATACACACTCATTTCATATTACAAAAGAAGCCGCGTTACTGAAACTATTGGAGGCTTGTTTTGTGAAGTGTCCTATAATATTAAAGAAATGTCTCTTGAGAAAAAAATATTCTGCTCCATTTTTGTAGCTCAGAGAAGCTTAAAGATGCTTAAAGATGCTTGTCTCCAATATTTTTTGGAAACAAATTCGGGAAAAAGAAAAGACCTTTTTGTTAAATTATTTAGCCTAGTTTTTTTTGATATTTATTCACAATCTGACGCAATAACATTGGCGCAACAACAATTTAAGTTTTTTTAACATGTGTGATTTCAGATGGTTACAGGTTCAATTTGTGGCAAAGTCATTGATTTTATTGATGTGCAAAACTTGAGTGAATTTATAATCAGAAAAACAAATTTCAAACAAGATTCTTCCAATGTAAAATTGATTTCATCATTCTATTTGTGTATAGTTTGACTTTATTTTGAATAACAAATGAGGCAAATAATGTTTTGGATAATACTTGCTGGAATTATATTTTTTCTTATTTTAAGGTTTGTTTTAAATGAAATAAAATCATCTTCTGAAAGTTCAAATCCAAAAAGTAGTAAAACCTTAATGTTGACCTCTGAAAAAAACGAATCAGTTTTTTTTAGAGACAAATTTATAATATCGGAAGACCCAATTAATTTCAGGGGTTTTTCTCTTCCAAAACCTATGTTTTACATTGGATCTGCTGGAGAATATGAATCTGATGCATCTTTACTTGACCCATCTCTTTCTCTTTCATCTAATTTGCAATCAAATATTCCCGATATGGGGTATTGGCCTACATATCGAAGAATGTCTCCCGAGCAAAGAAGAAGCTATATCTCATGGTTAGAATCCGGTAGAAGAGAGACTTCTATTGGTATTGGATATGTTTTTGTTTTTTATTATGGTCTTGAAAGGAGGCTTCTTGTTGAAAATAAAGATGCCGACAAAATAATAAAAGAAATTCGTAAACTATTATCGCTTTATCCCGGAAATGAATCTTTTAATAGTTATGCTTTCCGGCTGCTTGCATTCTATCTAATGAAAAACATTAACACAGTTTCAGAAAAAGAGATTAACTGGTTTATGCCTTTAGATCTTATTGATTCTTATAATGAAGAAATATTAAATGCTATACTTGCATGGCATTTTGCCAATAATAAGCAACTTCCATGGGAATGGTCTTTTATTGTCGCAAAAAATGATGCGAGATCTCAATCTAGTGTTGTTGTTAAAAGGCATTCTTCGGAATTCATAGAACTTTTCAAAAAAAGATTTGAAGAATCATTTTCCAATGGGTTGTCTCTAAAATCAGCAAAAATGGACTTATTATTTAACTATAATCCCGCTAGTCCAACGATAAGTAGATCATCTGGCAATTTTCTAGTTCAAATTCCAAATGTACAGGGAATTTCAAGCCAATTTAATGAACTGATTATGATTTGGAATAAATCTATTGAAGATCTCCGTTCATTTAGCAGGGTAAAGTCAAAAACTTCTGAATCAGAAATAACAACTGAAGCTTGGGAAAAATTACCGGATGAACTTAAAAAGGACAAGGATCATCCAGAGCTGATAAGGTGGTCGACACTAATTAATCAATTCTCTGATTCAGGAAATGATGGTGTTTTTATTGTTCCAATCATAAGACTTGCGGCAATAAAAAAGTATGAGTATCGAGATAAATTAACAGCTGGACAATCTCAAGCCATAGCTGATACAGCATCCAATCTAGAGTATGCAATTGAACCGGATGCG
>CAZISX010000143.1:5115-5368 GCA_964542005.1 uncultured Spirochaetales bacterium | reverse complement strand
TTACCAGATCCGGATATGATTGGAATGGAAATGTAGCAATTTATCATGACAAAACCCCAAATTCACACTTGAGAGCTGACAGCAGCTATCGAGCTGCATCAATTTTATTAAAACTGTCTTATTTTGTGGCGGCTTCAGATGGCCATATTTCCGAAGACGAGCTTTCAGTTATTACTGATTTTATTAAGGATCAACTAATGTTATCAGAATCAGAAAAAAGGAAAGTTGAGACGGCCTTACACTCCGCAGTTCC
>CAZISX010000143.1:0-5105 GCA_964542005.1 uncultured Spirochaetales bacterium | reverse complement strand
TTTGATGTTAAAAGAAAGCAGCATTTCTTTGTCAGGGCTAGATAAAATTGCTCAGGCAATGTTTGATACTGAAACCAGGAAAAAGATTGGTCGGTTTTTGATTGCAATTGCAGCTGCTGACAATATTTTTCATAAAAATGAAATCTCTGCATTAAAAAAAGTTTACAAAACAATAGGTCTCAATCCTGAAGATGCTGTCGCAGAAATTGAACTTTTAAGACAAAAGGATTCTTCTTTAAGCACAGAACCTGTTATTGTAAAAAAAGGAAAAGACAAAACTTCTGGATTTGCTATACCTTGTTCAGAAAATATTGAAAACGAGATTAGATTAGATAGAGCAGCTATTCATAAGATATTAGAGGAAACGAGAGATATTAAAGAAACTTTGTCAAAGGTTTTTAATGATGAAGACTTTATAAAATCAATAGAAATACCAAAAGAAAAAGCGAAAGAATCACCAGAAGAAAAACTTTTAAATAATAAAAAAATAGCTGATACACTTCATGCTCCCCTTCTGAGTGATTTACATATTAAGTATCATGATTTTTTTAAGGATTTAATAATGAAAGAAGAGTGGCCTGCTGAGGAAATAAAATCGTTAGCACAATCACACAATCTAATGCTGAATGGTAGCCTTGAGTCTATTAATGAATGGTCAGATGAAAAATTCGGTGATATTTTAATAGAAGGTGATGGGCCGTTTGTAATAAACAGACAGATATTAAACGGGGAGTAAAATGGCTGAAATTAAACCAAGAGAAAGAACTGCAATAATCCAATCTTTGAAAGCTGGAGTAGTTCCAAAGATAGGACTGCACCACATACAAGTAGGTCGCAAAAAAGAAATAGAAGCAATTCTTCAGGACTTGAAAAACATTGAGGATGGTAGTGCTGCGGTTCGCTTCATTATTGGTCGTTTTGGAAGTGGAAAAACATTTTTTCTCAATCTTTCACGAGCAATGTCGCTTGAGCAAAAGTTTGTGGTAGTTCAAGCAGATATTACAACAGAAAGAAGATTGCACGCATCTGGTGGACAGGCAAGAGCGCTCTATTCTGAATTAATAAGAAATATGGCAACAAAAACAAAGCCGGAAGGCGGTGCATTGCAGGCAATCATAGAAAAATGGATTTCTGGCATTGAATATGATGTAAAAGAGATGCGCGGTGGTAGTGATGATGATGTTGAAAAACATATTTTTAAGCAACTTGAAAAATTACAGGATCTTGTCAATGGATACGATTTTGCGATGGTCATTAACCAATACTATCGTGCTCACAAAACTCATAATGAACAGCTCCAACAATTTGCTATTCGCTGGCTTAGAGCTGAATATTCAACAAAAACTGAAGCTAGACAAGATTTAAATGTTCGAAATATTATTGATGATGCACAGGTTTATGATTATCTGAAGCTAATGGCTCATTTTGTAAAAATTGCCGGATACAAGGGACTTATTGTTAATATTGATGAAATGGTTGTTTTATCGCATCGACTTGCCAACACTCAGGCAAGAAATAGTAACTATGAGGCTATCCTCCGAATTGTAAATGATTCCTTGCAAGGGAATTCCTCATATATAGGTTTTTTGTTTGGTGGAACAGATGAATTTCTTGAAGATAAAAGAAGAGGTTTATATAGCTATGAAGCACTTGCAACTAGATTAGCTCAAAATACTTTTGCTACAAATACCAATATGCAGGATTTTTCGAGTCCTGTTATTAAGCTGCAAAATCTCTCACAGGAAGATCTTTTTGTATTGTTGCATAACATAAGGAATGTTTTTGCCTGCGGTGATTCAACAAAACACTTGGTCCCAGAAGAAGGGCTTACAGCTTTTATGAGTTATTGTTATCAAACACTGGGAGCGGCTTACTTTGCAACGCCTAGAGATGTAATCAAAAAGTTTGTAGATTTTCTTGGAATTATTGAGCAAAATCCATCCTGTATATGGAGTGAGCTGTTAAATATTAAAAGCAAAAATTATATTGGAGTGCCAACTGTAACAAAAGATGATATCTCTATTCTGAATGATTCTGATGATGATCTTGTTACATTAAAACTATAATGACAGCAACATCATCGGCATTTTATTTCTTACATAGAAATGTTCAGAAAGTCTTATGGGATATGAAATGGAGTGAATTGCGTCCTATTCAAGAGAGCTCTATTCTCTGCATATATGAAAAAGAAAAAAACATTCTTATTGCTGCACCAACTGCTGGAGGAAAAACTGAAGCAGCATTTATTCCGGTAATATCGAAAATTTCAGAAAAGCCTGAAAAGTCGGTTCAAGCTTTATATGTTGGACCATTAAAAGCATTGATAAATGATCAATTTAATCGGCTTGAGAGTCTTTGCTCCCGGTCTGACATTAAAGTTACAAAGTGGCATGGGGATGCATCTGCAAGCGATAAAAAGAAACTTATAGATAAACCTGAAGGGATATTGTTGATAACCCCAGAGTCTCTGGAGGGTATTGTTAAAAATAAGACACATCTCTTGGGCAAACTATTTTCTAAACTTGAATTTATAGTTATTGATGAAGCCCATATTTTTATGATGAGTGAACGAGGCGTTCATCTAATAAGCTTATTAAAAAGAATTCAGTGCTATATTAAAACATCTCTTAGAGCTATTGGTCTCTCTGCAACTATTGGAGAGATGAATGGAGCATGTCAATGGATTTCGCAAATAAATGAAATTGAGACAGATCTGATTTTCAATAAAAATGAAGATCAGACAATTGCTGTTAAAATTTATGGTTATTTAGTAAAATTGAAGGAAGATAGGGCAGACAAGACAATAGATGCGTCTGAAGCGACAGGCAAAACAGAGGATTTTGAACCTGTTGCCATAGATATTTTCAAAGCGTTTAAGGGAAAGACTAATTTAATTTTTGGGAATAGCAAGTCTGAGCTCGAGTCGTATGCAGATGAGTTAAATCAAATTTGTAATAATCAAAAATATCCGAACGAATTTTTGATTCACCATGGGTCTCTATCAAAAGAAATTAGAGAAAATGCTGAGATTTGCATGAAATCAGGAAGGCCGTTTACTTGTTTCTGTACAAACACTTTAGAACTTGGCATTGATATTGGATATGTTGATACTGTGGGACAACTCCATCCTCCACATAGTGTAAGCTCTTTGATTCAACGAGTTGGACGCAGCGGCAGAAGAGACGGAAGTTCAGCAAAACTGAGATTTTACATTCAAGAGTTTGAGCAAAATTCTCTTTCATCTTCTTGGGATACTTTGTATTTAGAGCTAATCCAGGCAATTGCTATGGTAGAATTATTACTTGAAGGAAAATGTGAATCTCCTGACTTCCAAAAGTTTCATTATTCTACATTTTTACATCAAATATTAAGTGTTTTGTCTCAAACAGGCGGCGCGACTGCTGATGGAATGTTTAATTCTTTAGTGCTAAAAGGTTGTTTTGGATATGTATCGAAGGATGACTTTATTGCTATCCTTAGAAATTTGAAAAAACTGGAAATAATAGAGCAAACACCACAAGGTGAAGTAATTCTTGCTCCCAAAGGAGAAAAAATTACTTCACACTACGATTTTTATGCTGTATTTGCAACACCTCAAGAATACAAGATAATAAACACAGCTGACAGCCGGTTGATTGGAACACTGCCATTAACATATCCTGTATCTGAAGGAGAGCATATTATTCTTGCCGGGAAAAGATGGCAGGTTGTAAATCGAAATGATGAAAAGTTAGAAATATTAGTAAAAAAAGCTAGGGGCGCCAAAGCACCAATATTCAGTGGGTGTAATGGAAATGTTTCAGAAGAAATCCGTGCAAAAATGAAAAGTCTTCTTTTTTCAAATAATAAAATTGTTTACCTTGACTCAAAAGCAATGGATATGTATCAGTGTGCAAAAGATACAGCAGCAAGATTAAATCTAAATAAAAATTCTATAATTCAATCAGGAAAAGATGCTGTATTATTTACATGGACGAGCTCTATAATCAATTCAACTATTTATTATATTGCAAGAAGTAGGGGATTGTCTCCTACTGATATAGGAATAGGGCTCAGTTTTTCTAATTATTCAAAAAAATCACTTTTAGATCTTATAAATGATGTGTGCAAGAAAGGTGTTGAAGATTCTCAACTTCTTGAATTTGTTGAAAACAAACAGTTTGACAAGTATGATTCTTTCTTGCCTGAATCGGTTATTAATAAAGCATTTATAAAAAACTACCTTGATATAAAATGAGCATCTCAAATTCTTAATTCAATCAAAAATGAAGCTTTTTAGAATAAGTTGATTTGTATTTGGATTTTTTCTATATTCCCAAAAATCACATCAGGCTCATGCCTTATGACCGGAGCTCCTGCACCAGTTACCCAAAAGCAGCTTGACGAGCTGAAGATTGTTCTGAAAGGTTCTTGATTTTTCTTTTTCTTTTCTTCTTGGTGATTTTATTCAATAAATTGGTTTGGTACAAAATAGATCTGTAATCCCCATATTTTCTGCTGTTTTATATTTTTTTTAATTCAGTAATTAGTTTTTGTTGTTTTCATACATATTCATACCTATTAAAGACAGGATATTTGAGTCTGTCAGATAATTCCGGGTGGATGGCCGGCTACGCCTCATAATATCGACGATCTGATGACCCTCGCCATAGGCAACGCCGAAAATTTCCTACTGTCACCCAGAGAATAATAATTATCTTCACCCTCCGGGTTTGTCAAAGAAAAAATGGCAAATAATCACAAAACAAATGTTTTTAAAAGAATTTGGTCTTTGCACAATTCTCCTTTTTTAGAAGGTAAGTTAAAATAGAATAACAGCTACCCCGTCATGCTTTGTCTGCCACCCCTTCTGAAGAAGTGGAATTGAAAGTCAGATTCTCCTTCTTTAGAAGGAGTCCCCGCTAATGCGGAGGAGGCAGCGGACAAGTTAAAATAGAATCGCCTTAAAAAACTGATTTCACAGAGCTGAAATTCATCCAAATATGGCAGTTTGACAAATATTCTCCACTGCTGTATAATCCTTCGAATTTTTTGCGGAGTCAAAATGAGGAAACAACTTTCTACAAGCATTTACACATTCAGAACAATAACAGCCCAAAACTGTA
>CAZISX010000142.1:6330-7737 GCA_964542005.1 uncultured Spirochaetales bacterium | reverse complement strand
TCAGCAATCAATAAAATCAGTGACTTGTAGTGCCTGGTGCGAAAGTTGGGTTAGCCTATGCTCTAAACATTGATAAGGAAATGACTAAGGAATTGTTTGAAAATAAATTGGAATTGAGTGCTGCTAAAAGAAAAGTGCTTGATGAAATTATTTTGGAATGCAGAGAGGTTATTACTAATGAAATTGATAGATATAATCCACAGACAACTCTTGTTGATTGGTTGAGGTGTTGCCTGGTAAATAAAGAAAGACATATTGTAAATTACTGGAAAGAAAGCGCAGGATATGTTTTCCCTGAGATTGCAGATCATGATATCCTGCTTAATTTATTTAAGAAAATTGGGATAGAGATTTATCCTGCGTTTCTTTTAAAGGAGGAGTATTACCAAAAAAAAATTTTGAATTATGGAATATTGCCTCAACACAGATTAAATAGGGAGCTGGAAGATGTTGTAATTAATGATTCTTCTTTAAAAAAGATCTTTAACAAGATCGGAGAAGATCATTTATCAACATATTGTCAATATAAAACTGCGACCGGTCTTGGCGGATCTCTTCAGTTGGCCTGCTTTGTTAATCATGTTCTTGAGAAATCATATCACTTTATGGCATTAAATGGAGATGATGGACTTGATAGTTATCTGAAAAGCATTGAAAAAACTGTTAAACTGATGAAGGAGATTGCTGAAAACAAAAGAGCCTCAATACCCTTTTTCATAAGATATGCAAATATAAGTATCCCGGACAAGCCTGTGAAGATTGATGATTTAAAACTAAGAAGTATCAAAAGTATTCTTTCATATTTGCCTGACATTTTGAAAAAAAGTAATGCTGAAAAATCAATGATTCTGGAAGGAGTATTTAATTATTCTTTTATTTTTGAAGATGGTAAAGAATCCTGGCCTGAAGAAAAAAAATCTGAGGCGGAAAGAATTAAAAAGATAAATGAAAATTTAAAGCTGGCAGCTATATTAGGATGTGAAAAAGATCCTCACATAAGCCTGAAAGATAGCTGGATAATAATTTGTGATCCTTTAGCTCATGGATTTAATTTGTCTTATTATCAAAATTTAGAGTTTTCTCAAGGATACCATATTTGCGATGAGAAAGAGGTGCGCAATATAATAAAATGGTTTGAAATTATTCAAAAAACTTCAGATTCACACATTAGACTTGCTATCAGAAGAATAATCGGCGCAACATCTGAAAGAATTTCCTATGAAGACTCTCTGGTTGATGCAGTAATTGCGCTTGAAAATATTTTTGCGAAGGGAGATACTGCTGAATTAAATTTCAGAATTTCCGCATCAATAGCCTGTTTTCTTGAAAATGATCTTTTAAAAAGGCCAAAACTGTTTGAAGAGATAAAAAAGATTTATAGCATCAGAAGCAAAATTGTTCACGGAA
>CAZISX010000142.1:5434-6320 GCA_964542005.1 uncultured Spirochaetales bacterium | reverse complement strand
TCAAACCTGAAGATATTGATAGTAATAGAAAAAAAGCTATTGAAATTGTACTTGGTTGTCTTAGAAAACTTTATAAAGAGAGACCCGATTTGCTGTCTTCTCAGAATACGGCACAAGATATTTTACTTGGGGCAAAGGAGTCAACCAATGAAAATTACACTGAAAAAAGGTGATATCACAGAAATAAGCTGTGACGCGATTGTCAATGCTGCAAATAACGGGCTTTGGGGCGGCGGCAATGAAGAAGAGCTTCTTAAAAACTGTTATCTGAATTCGCTTTTGCTTGCAGAAAAACTTGGAATAAAATCAAGACTTTTTCAAATATCAGCTTTCTCTCACAAACAGTCTGTGACGGAGCCAACGGAATCCCAGTCACACCCCTCAGTGTCTGTCGAAAATTTATCAGGAATGCAGGTTGTGCTGAAAAGATAGCATGCGCCGGACTCATCTGAAGCAAGTGTTTCTGCTTCGCCGCAGCCGGTTTCTAATGGTTTGCAGCCAAGTTCCTCCAGTTCTTCTGTGCAGTTCTCGGCTGTGTTTACTTTTTTGCCCGAAATAACGGAGCAGTCGCTTCTTTTGCCGCATTCTTCCGGTGTGAGTTTGCCGCACGGATTTGTTATTGGATTGGGGCAGTTATCTATATTTTCTGTTTTTACAAAGCTGCATTCGCTATCATCTGGTGCAATAGAAAATGTAAGCGGGATGCAGGCGGTTGGAAATTCGTAGCAGTTACCTTTGGAATCCAGAGCTCTGGTTTCCATTTCAAGGCATTCCGAAGCAGCTTCGTGGCAGTCATAACCTGTTGTTTCTTCGTAACATTTATCTGCCATTCTTATTTTTTTTCCTGATATGAGGATTTTATTGTTTTTTACAATACCTGCATTTT
>CAZISX010000142.1:385-5424 GCA_964542005.1 uncultured Spirochaetales bacterium | reverse complement strand
TTTTTCCTGATATGACAGCGCATTTGTCATTGGCTGGACAGCTTTGAACATCCAGTTTTTCGCAAGGGAGGCCGACTTTGTCACAATGTTCGTCAATGTAGCCTGCTCTGCATCTTGAACCTTCCTCTGCATATTTCCAACCTTTAGGAATGCAACCGTCAAAAAACTGATAACATTTTCCGTCAATTCCCTCTGCCTGAGTAATCACAGAATCACACGGAAAGGGGTTGTTTTTACAGCCAAAAAAGCCTGTGTTTTCAATACACATCTCTGTTTCGTTGATAAGTTGTCCGCTAATTAAGGCGCAGTCGGCTCTTTTCCCGCACAGCTCAACTGAAAGATTTTCGCACAATTCTTTGCTGTCGGTGTCGGGAATTAATTCATCAGCATCACTGCCGTCGCTGTCTTTAATTGTCTGATCTGCGTCATCTTTTCCCGTTGTGTCGCTGTCGGGATTTTCTGATGCTTTGTTTTTTGTGCTGCTGCATCCGGCTGCGAAAACAACTAAAATAATTAAAAAAAAGAGTTTTTTCATTTTCTTATCTCCGGTTTTGAAAAAAGGGTTAAACCTCAAATATCTGTCGGCTGGTGTTTTTTGATTTTATGTTTTTATTCGGGGCAAGTCAAAAAATCATGATTTCAATGAAAAAACATTCAATCAGAGCGATGAATTTAGGCAATTTGCTACAGCTGCTTGACTCGAATCAAGCCATTTAAAAAGTTGCCAAAAGCAACTAAAAAAATGGAGTAAAAAATGAACAGATTAGACGAAAAGGTTTTTCAGCCTCCTAATCAAGAATCGAACGATTCAGATAAAACTGACCAAGGTTAAAAATTTTTTAATAAAACCCGACACACATCAACACTAACCCTCCGTGCTTATCAAGTTTTTCATTTGTTTTGTGGAGGCTATTATGAAAAAAAGTCTGCTTATTACTCTTGTTCTGGGAGCTATGGTTTTTGCAATTTCCTGTAGTAATGACAAAAAAGAGGACAAAATTTCGAGTGACAATGACAAAATTGTTGTGGATGAAGACACTTCTATTCTGGACGAGGATAAAATTATGGATGAAGACACTTCTGCCCCGGACGAGGATAAGATTGTGGATGAAGACACTCCTGCTCCGGACGAGGATAAAATTGTGGATGAAGACACTCCTACTCAAGACGATGATAAGATTGTGGAAACAGACAATGATAATATTAATTTGCCTGAATTTGAAGATCCATTATTAGAGGATCGGGTACGGGAAGCGTTAGGTGTTTCAGAAGAAGAGAGACTTACCAAAGAAATGCTGGAAAGCATAAAAAGTCTTGACTGCTATACTGGAAAAGAAACAGTAAAAAGCTTAAAAGGGTTAGAAAACTGCACTAATCTGGAAGAGTTTTTATGTTATATGAATAATATATCTGATATTTCTCCCCTAGCTCAACTCCACAAACTAATAAAGTTAGACTTGTCTGAAAATAAAATTGATGACATCTCTTCTTTGAAAGATCTTGTTCAGCTTAAAGAGCTTAACCTTGCCGACAACAAAATAGATGATATTGAACCTATGAAAAATCTTACCGACTTAAATACTATATTAATTGATGGCAATTTGGTAAGCGATATTATGCCTATATCAATGCATCAAATGGTAACAACGCTATCATTAACCAAAAATCCTGTCAAAAATATTGAGCTAATTGCTTCTTTCAAAAATCTTGAAAATTTAGGCATCGGATATATAGGTTTTTTTGATATTGTCATTCTCAAAGATATTCTCTCATTGAAGAGTTTATATATGCCAGGAAACAATATTGTCTCGATTGAAAATATAGGGGAAAAACTATTGCTGGAAAGCCTGAACATAGAAGATAACAAGATATCTGACATTTCGCTGCTCAAAGATTTTTCTGCGCTACGCACTCTTAGAATCAGCACTAATAAAATCAATGATATCAGTGTTGTTGCAAAACTATCAAAACTTCAATACCTTTATATAAATTCAAATGCGGTCTCGGATATTTCACCTATAGAAAATCTCTCTTTTTTAAATGAGTTTCAAGCTAACAATAATAAGATAACATCAGTTACCTCGTTTAACAACAATATGAAAGAGTTGTTTATTGTCGCTCTGGAAAACAATTATATAACAAACATTAATAATCTAAAAAATCTGGATAATTTCAAAAACATTGCATTTTATCTTGGAGGCAACTGCATTTCTGATTTTTCAGAATTTGAAGGATACAAAAATATTGGTGGACAAGAAAATCAATCCATTGAAAAATGCAAATAATATCTATCTTAGACGGATTGATTTGAGTCAATTTTTTCAGTAAAAAGTAGCCAAAAAATTTAAATCAGTTATGCTCCTAGTCAGTTTCACTGAGTTTATAAATTGGAGTTTTTATGAGAATTATTATTGATGCGGATGCAGTTCCGGCGGCGGTGAAAGAGGTTTTGTTCAGAGCTTCGGCAAGATTAAATATTCCTCTTGTTTTTGTTGCAAATAACTATCAGTTTTTGCCAAAAAGTGAGCTTAACAAGATGGTTGTTGTTTCTTCCGGTCTTGATAAAGCTGATGATTTTATTGCAGAAACAGTTTGCGCTGGCGAACTTGTGATTACTGCCGACATTCCGCTTGCTGCCAGAGTTATTGAAAAAGAGGCGTTTGCTCTTAATCCGAGAGGTTTTTTGTATACAGCTCAAAATGTTGGTGAAAAGCTTTCACTTAGAAACTTCATGGATGAAATTAGAGGTTTTGGCACTGATACAGGCGGCCCAGCTCCTTATTCTGTAAAACATAAGGAGGCGTTTGCAAAAGAGCTTGATAAGTTTTTAAATAGTCACAGAAATTAAGGTGCTCTTTTTTAAATGTCAACCAACTACATTAACAAGTTTGCCCTGAACAATGATTACCTTCTGAATTGCTCCTGATTTCAAGAACTTGGAGTAGTCGTTGCCGCGAACTATTGCCTCGATTTCTGAGTTTGGAGTTCCGGCTGGAACTGTGATATCCAATATTTATTTAAGGGATTGGGGATCGTTCACCTTTGTCGGAATATTTCTGGAAATAGAATCATCTCCAACTTCTCCATCATAATTACTTCCCCAGCAGAATAGATTATTTTCCTTATTTATTCCGCAAGTATGATTTCCGCCATTATCAGCCATAGTCCATGTGCCTGTGTCTGTATAATCGGGAAAAGCAGCACCTATATCTGTTCCGTTTCCAAATTGGCCAAGACCGTTATTGCCCCAGCAAAATAAATTTCCTGAAGTATTTAGTCCACAGGTAAAATCATCAGCAACAAAGACATTTAACCATTTATCAGAACCAATTTTTAATGGAGTTTCAACATTTTCTCCAAAATAGTTTGCCCCAACTTCGCCAGTAGCGTTAAAGCCCCAACAATATAAAGAATTGTCAGATTTTATTGCGCAAGTATTTCTTGTTCCTGCAGAAACAATTTTCCATGAATCATCATTAACTTTCTGCGGATAATTGTCAGATCCTTCAAATCCGAGCTGTCCATACATATTGCTGCCCCAGCAATAAAGTTTATTTTCCAAATTGATACCGCAAGTGTGCCCTCCCCCAACCGAAATTACAAGCCATTTTTCATCATTAATGCTAGACATTTTTTCTGAAAATAATCCTAGACCGCAATAAAGTTTGTTCTCCTGGTTTATTGAACAAACTTGACTTCCGACAGAAATATAAATCCAATTATTATCATTAAGTTTAGTAGGAACTTTATAGTCACCTCCCCAGCAATACAATTTTTTCTCTTTATCTATTCCGCATGATTGAGTATTACCTGTCGCAACATATTCCCAGACAATATCAGAGCCTATTTTTTCAGGTTTTGTTTTTTTGCTAATTGAGTCATCACCGACTTGTCCATATTCATTATTTCCCCAGCAATATAAAGATGAATCTTCTTTTATGCCGCAACTATTTGAAAAACCTGCTGAAATCTGTTTCCATTTATCCTGATCAACTTGCACTGGATATTGTTTTGCATCTCCAACTCCGGCAAGACCTACCCCAATTTGTCCAGACCAGTTATTTCCCCAGCAATAAACTCTATTTGAAACATCTATTGCACAAGTATTAGAGTCGCCAACAGCTACAGAAAGCCAGGTGCTTTCTCCAATTTGAGTTGGGATAAGTTTATTTTCGTATGTTCCATCACCAACCTGTCCATCATCATTGTTGCCCCAGCAAAATAAATTTTTATTCACAGTTATGCCGCAAGTATGATGCGAAGATGTTATGTAACTCCACTCATCATCGTTAACTTTTGTTGGTATATTTTTTTCAATATTTGTTCCATCGCCAAGTTCTCCATTGTAGTTTATTCCCCAGCAATACAATTTTTTGTCAGATTCTTTTATTCCGCAGGTGTAACCTTCATTAGCAGTAACCTGACTCCAGGAATCATCTCCTATTCTTGTAGGAGCATCTTTTGTATCATTTGTGCCATCTCCAAGCTGTCCGTAATCATTGCTACCCCAGCAGTAAAGTTTTTTATCTGATTTAATTCCGCAAATATGGTGACCTCTTTGCGAAACAGAAAGCCATTCTCCATCATCAATTTTTTGAGGAGCAGGCATTTCAGAGCCTCCCCAACAATAAAGATTTTTCTTGGTATTTATGCCGCAAGTTTTATATGAACCGGTTGATAGCAACAACCATTTATCATCGCTTATTTTCACAGGCTTGTTTCTAGTTGTTTTTGTTCCATCACCAATTTGACCTGAATCATTTTGTCCCCAGCAATAAAGTTCCTGTTCAGAATTTATACCACAGCTGAAAAATCTTCCGGCCACTATTTCATTCCAATTATCATAATTTGCTTTTTTGGGAATATAATTATCTATATTCGTACCATTACCAAGTTCTCCATAGTGGTTATGCCCCCAGCAATAAAGTCTATTGTCACTGTTGATTGAGCAAACATGAAAACTTCCCACCGACACCTTAACAACTGGCACGGCATACCCTGCCCGCTCAAAGATCGGAACAATATGCTCCACTGCCTTC
>CAZISX010000142.1:0-375 GCA_964542005.1 uncultured Spirochaetales bacterium | reverse complement strand
TCAGAAGAAACCTTTCCATCATCAATTATTTCTGCATCTGCATCATCTTCTATATCATTTTCTGCATCAATATCTTCCTTGTTATCGGGCAGCTCTTCATCATTAATAAGCGGTTCGTCTTTATCATCAGATAAAAAATCACTATCTGCAGACAATGTTTCTGCATCATTCTTAGCTGAATCTGCTTTTGAAGATTCCTTTTTGTCGCAAGATGTCACAAATAAGGCTGCCATCAAAAATATTAAAAGATTGATTTTTGACATATTTCGTTTCCTCAACTTTCAAATTTGTAAAATTATAAAAAAACAGATTAACCAACCACATTAACAAGTTTGCCCTGAACAATGATTACCTTCTGAATTGCTCCTGATTTCA
>CAZISX010000141.1:6803-7932 GCA_964542005.1 uncultured Spirochaetales bacterium | reverse complement strand
AAATATCAAGTTTTATTAAGGCGTTATGTCGCTTTTGTTGTGCAGTGGTCTTAAAGTATGTGTGTGGCGGTCCAGGAGGAGTTCTAAAAGAATGTTCTCAAGAATTGACTGCAAAGCCTTATCCGTTATACATTTTTGATTATAAATCCTCTGATAATACTTACACTAAAACTCAGGGGAATTATGAGGATTATATTTCTTTGAGCGGAGCAATTTCTCTTGCTAACATTGATAAAAAAGGAAATTCTGAAATTGTTATTGGTCCTCGATTTTTTAAAAGTGATGGCTCATTATTGAATTTCTTGGACACATTATGGAATATGAGATCTGATAACTGGAACACTATCGCAGATATTGATGGAGCCGGTTATTCAGAAGTTATAACTGGGAACAAATTAAAGTATAGCTGTTCGGCAAAAATTACCGGTACATCCTGCACAGAGAGAGATCTGGATACTGAAAATGCTGTATTTATAAAGTCTGCTGTTGCAAATATAAACAAAGATGCTTCAAATATTCCAGAAGTTGTTTTGGCAGGCAAAACAATGAATTTGGATGGAGATGTTTACCTCTATATTTCTGTAACTTCTGTGTCTTTTTCAAATGGGAACCCAATCATTACAAAAAACTGGTCAGCAACCGCACCTACTGCTTTTAACAATTTAGAAGCTACAACACCAGTGATAACAGACTTTGATGGAGATGGAAACCTGGAAGTAGGTGTTGGTGATGGTAACAAATTTTATGTTTATAAAAACGATGGAACACTTCTCTGGCAGACAGACGCATCAGGCTCAGCAACAGCGTTTGACTTTAATCTTGATGGTGCAAACGAGGTTGTAACTTCATTTATTCCAGCGTTAGAAAGTAACGGCAAAAAATATTTTAAAGTTTTAAATGGCAAGACCGGGGCAAACATTAAACTTCAGGAAGTTACCAATGTTACTAAATTTTCAAATCCTGTTGTTGCTGATGTTGATAGTGATAATTCAGCAGAAATTGTTGTTAATATTATAGATAATTCAGGGAATCATGCGGTAGTGGTCTATCAATCTGTGAGCAACAACTGGCCTACAGCAAGAAATATATGGAATCAGGATAGCTACCATGTTTCAAATATTAATGACAC
>CAZISX010000141.1:0-6793 GCA_964542005.1 uncultured Spirochaetales bacterium | reverse complement strand
GCAACAGAAGCAAAATTCTGGCAGACAGCAAGCACAAATAACTTTTATGTAAATAGACAGGGGCAGAGAGAGTGCAATATAACTGCAACACTTACCTCTGCTGCAATTACCTTGGATGCACAATCTAAAAAATTAAAGCTTACAGCAAAGGCAACGATAAAAAACAACAGTACAACATTTCCTATAAATACCGGTTTAAAGGTACAATATTACTTGGGAGATCCATCTGTAAATGGTGCTTTACTTGGCGAGCAAACAACAGCTGCAGCAATAACAAAAGGAGCCACTCTTACCCTGCCTGATTATGTTAAAGCAACTGGAATAACGGCAACATCAGGCACGATTTATGTGATGGCAGATCCTACGAATATAATTCCAGAAACCAATGAAAACGATAATAAATCTTCAAAAACTTTTTCATATTCATGCGCTGCTGGAACTCATTTTGAAGTAGATGCCTGCGTCAGCAACACCAAAACTGCAGACTGTACCGACCCCAAGCCAAATTCTCAGTGGATATCTCCAAACCAGAATGGAAAACTAACGCAAACATGGAAAGATGCAACTGGCTGGACTCCTGCAACAAATAGTTGCGCATGGAGTTGCAAAACCGATTATGCCAAAGAGAATAATGAATGTATAAACACAAAATCAGTTCAGTGTAATATTGATAATGGAAATCCTGGAAATTCAACAGATATAATAGCAGATGTAACTGTTACCTACAAAACACTAGGAGGATGGTCGGCGCCTGCATTGTGTGGATGGATCTGCAATTCTGAATATCACAAGGAGGGAGGACAATGTGTCTCCAACACCAGAATTGTTGATTGTACAAACACTCTGCCTGAATATGCTGGTTACACAAAACCTTTTCAGTTTAATGTTCCGGCAGGTAAAATTCAACAAACATGGAAAATCAATATTTTTCCTATACCCTCTGGATGGGAGCCCAGCTCAGATTCCTGCGAGTGGAGATGTGTTGTGCCTGGATATACAAAAAGCGACAACCAATGTCTTCCTATTTGTGGAGATGGCAAGGTTGTTCGTGGAGAGGTTTGCGATGGCAACAAAAACTGTAGCAGTTATGACTCTAAACTTTACAAAGAAGGAACTGCATTATGCACAAGCAACTGCCAAAGCTGGGATACAACGAATTGCACAGAGCATTGCAGCGGCGTTCAGTGCGGAGTAACTCTTGATAGCAACGGGACTACTACTGGCACAACCGCAACTGGCGGAACATGTAAAAATAATGGTTCTGCAGTATGTGAATGTCAGTCAGGCTATGTTTTATATGGAAACAAATGCTACCCTGCTACCCATGCTTCCAAATGCACAAACAAGCCTGATTGCGAACTATTAACGGGAAAAGAATGTTCAAAATATATTGGTGCTGGAGTCAATCCGGAAACTGGTGATTTTAATCAAAGTTTTCAGGGCGGAACATATACTCCTCAAAACAATGAGAATACCTGCCAGTGGCAATGCTCAGAAGGATATAGAGAAAACACCTCTTTTTATGCTATTTCTAAATGTGTTCCTGACGAGGCCATAGACTTTGACGATGTGAAGCTTGAAGTTTGTGTTAGAAAGGCGCTTTATGATCTTTATTCATCCGAACCTCTTGATATTATTAAAAAATCATATTTTATGTGGCCATACATTACCCCAGACATGGTTAAAGATATAACAGAGCTTGACTGTACTGATGGCATCGGAGATATTATTGAAGAAATTCCTTTGTTTTCAACCATTGATTTGCCTGATGATTTTGAAAGAATCTACTCTCTTCACGGTCTTGAATATCTTGAGAATCTCGAATATCTGTATATGGGCAACAATGAAATAGTAGACTTGCGTCCTCTTGAATATCTTGCCGGCGATGGATTTGATGGCGTAAGAATAAGACATATAGGATGCTCTTCCAGTATGAATATTAACGACACTTCAAAATCTGATATTTTAGATATAGAATTGTCAGATATTCAGGGCAAAGAAAAAGAAATTTGTGGATTTGACAGCGTTCCTTTTTACAAAAAAGATGGAAAAAATGTCTATGGCCAAAAGATACAGGTTAATGCTTTAGGCGGCCATTTCAATGGAGAAAAAACAATTTATTCATGCAACAGATCTGTTCTAAGTCAAAAAAATGGTGTAAGCAAAATTGCCTTTAAAAAAGGAGCTCTAAAAATTTACGACAATCTTACTTTGGAAGAATCTTTCTGGAGATGCGGAGGAAAGAGCGGGCTTAAAATAGAGACAGGATTATCTGAAGAAGAGGAATATATTTCAGAAGGAGTTACCAAGCTTATTGTATGTTCTCAGAATATTACTCAAGCAAATTCTTTGAATCATTATTTTGCAGAAGAAGATTCTACAAATTCCTGCCCATCTCAAAACGGGAATTCATTCCTGCTCTTCAGTTATGGAGCTCCTCAAAAAGTAGAGGTTTGCGGTGATTATTCAGCAAACAAGTTTGTGGTTTTTAAAAAAGAATTTATTGGCACAGAATATTGTCCTAATGAAGGAACATCTATAACCTATGGCGTTGTTGATAGAAATGCGTCTGTTGCTCCTGATAGGATTGAAGTCCCAATATTATGCGACACTGACGCAAAAAAAGCTGATGCTAAAACTTTAAAATTAAATGCAGATGATATTGATGCAAAATTTAACTGTGGAAAAGGAAATTCTGCAATCAAGGTTTCCTTCACCGGAGAAAATGCACCTAATCCAATCATCGCATGCGGGGATGTTAAAACAGGAAAAGAGCCTTATGTCATTCAGGAAGAGTTGCCAGAAGGAATTTGCAGCAATTTAGGCGGGAAGAGGGTTGTGATTGGTTACAGAAATGCTGGCAAGCTCATTGCCGTTGACCTGAGAGACAATGTTGACAATCGTAATGCTTTATTTCCGGCAGAAAACAGAAAACTTTCTATTGAACCATTAAGACATCTTAAAGGTCTTGAATACATTAATGTTTCAGGCAACAACATTGTTGAAAAGCAGCTCGGTGAAAATCCTATTTATCCTCTTGCTCCTCTTGAGAACCACAAAAATTTAATCGGGATTGATGTTTCCAACAATCAAATTCAGACATTGAAAGAACTTAAAAACATGCGGATGCTTAAGTATTTGTACGCATCCAATAACTTGATAGCAGTTTTAAATTCGCCGCTAGATACTGTCGATTTGCCTTGTGAATGTAAAAAAGAGAAAAATTCTCAAGGTCAGGAAGTTTATATTTGTGACAAGGATTCAGATTACATGGTTGCAACGGCAGCTCCATATAATTGTGTGTGCGATACCACCAATGGCAAATGCGAAGGTTTGAAGAGATATATTCCTTCACTCCTAAGTAAATTTGAGTCGCTCGAATTTTTTGATGTTTCTGAAAATCCTTTGACTGACCTGAAAAATAATAACCAATATAATGGCCAGTCAGATAGAATAACAAAAGGGTTTGATGCTCTTACAAATTTACAGGGATTTAAAGCAGGAAGCGATCTTAAGCTTTATTCTCATACAGATTTGGTCGAAATTATAAAAGCGGCTAATTTGAGATATCTTATTATGGCTAATGCATTTGATTCTTCACCTAATGGTATTGACAGGTTAAATGAATTAAAAAAACTTGAAGAGCTTGATTTGTCAAATACAGGCATCAGTATAAATGATCTTAACTTGCCGCAAACAGTAAAATATCTTTATATTTCAGGCAACACACCGGAATACGGCAATCAGACTTCAAAAATTGCATCTCTCTTAAGTCTTAAAAATCTGAGAGCTCTCGACATATCAAACAACTGCAAGTACGGTCTGTGCATAAATCTCAGTGAGATTGAATCGCTCTCATCATTAAAGCTCCTCGAATCTTTAGGAATTGCAGGAAACAAACTGACTACACTCAAAAACGCTTCTGGAAACTTTGTTTTTGCAGCAAATGGAAGAGTGCTGAAAAAACTCGACATTTCTGACAACTGTATTTCATCAGATGAAACATCACTAATAACCAATGTTGAGAAAATATATTCAGAAAACCAAGTCATCGAAAATTGCTCCGCAAATTCTGGCGGCACAACAACAGACACAGATGTTGTAGACACAGATACGATTGATGCAGACACTCCTGACTCAGACACTGCAGCAGGCGATCCAGCATCAACAAAGTGCAGTGAAAATGCAACAACCTGCGACACAAATTGCGGAAACGGCACTTGCAAATGCAGTTCAAGCGGCAACAGATATTGTGAATGTAGTGAGGGTTACCACAGCGAAGGACTCAAATGTCAGCCTGACACAGCAGATTCAGTGCCTGTGGGAGTCCCTTACACTGGTGCAGATTGCCCTACCCCGACACCATCGCTCTGTCAGATGGAAAAATATCTCAACTCTCCATGCGGACAGAAACATGCCAACACAACCTGCCGCGATATTATGAAAATTTGTCAATTCAACAACGACCAATGTCTTGCATATATTAAAGAAAATCAGGCAGATCCTAATTTAAGTAATTTGTGTGCTTTAATTCCAATCTCATCCAGTGTCAAGGGATGCAGCCGAAAAGTTGATGTTTCGCATTCAGGGTGCCGAATTATAAATAACGAATGTAACTACTGTAAGGGCACCACCTGTGCTGTTGACGAAAAAGAATGTGAAATGCTTTCAACCCTCAAAGATGATGGAATTACATACAAAATCTGTGTACCAAAAGGGGTAAAAGATGCTGAAGGCAGCGATGGCAACAAAGAACTCCAATATTCAGCAGTTGATGGATCTCTTTCTCAAATAACAGTTTACCCTACACCGCTTATTTATGACTTTGCTTCCTTAGGAAAAACATCATACCTTTCATACGCTAACCACAGACAAATGGCACTAATTAACCTTAACCGGTTAAAGTATATGGATCACTTCGATGAATTGATGAATCAAAATGAGTTATGCTCATCTTCATCTTCATTATTAAGATCTGCAACTGGGGACTCCCCAAGCGACTATAGCTGCGGACTTCAGAATCTTTCCGTGTACGCAGGAGTGTCAGATGAGGATCTTCTTAAATACAGAGTAAATGAACCGGTTTGGATAGAGAAAGATACATTGGCATGGACTCCTGACAAAGAAATAAAAAGCTGTGAGCAGTATGCTTACCAGAAATATTATGATTACAGCAAATACAACGACATTGCGGCTAAGCTTGAGAAAAATCCTCTTGAACTTGCTGCAATTATTATGGGTTTTGGCAATGTAATTCCATCTCAGTTTACAGCTGAAATGGGAAGATTGCCTATTTCTTTTGCGCAGTTTGGTTCCGGAAACAATATAAATTTTAATTCTGACGAACCTCTTCTCGGATATATTGCAAACAACCTTGGAAATGGACCAAACAACCCTGGTCTCTACTGTAATCCGATGTTCCCGCTCGAAGTACAGCAAAATGCAGGCTGCAAAAAAACTGAGGTAATAGAGAGAAGCCCTAATGTTTTCTGGGAAATGAGGGATTTGGTGTCATCGCTTAGAGCTGAAGACGAAAGCGAAGCAAAAATCTCACACATCAAAAACGGACTTTTCTTCCAGAAAAATGAAAATGATGAAAAAGGTATTTTTCATCCTGGAAAAGAGCTTTCACACGATTCAATTATTGAAAACTTTGAAAGATACCGTTCGTGGCTTCAAATCATGGGTTCCCCGCAAGGATATGAGGCTCTTAAAGAGCAGCAGTTTTACTCAGGGTTGCTAAAAGAAAGAGCTATCAGCCTTCTTCTCATGAGAGCTAATGTTGAAATTCTCTGGAACGACAAAAAAAGAGAAGTAAAAGAGATGTTCAATCAGTATTACAAAGAATTTGATGTTGCCGACATAAATGAAAGTGCATATTCAATCCTTAAAAAAATATCTACATTCAACGATGTTTCACAGATTCTCTCAATAGAAGATGTGTCAAATCCTGAAGTTCTGCACGCCTATGAAAATGAAGAATTTGGCACAGTTGGATCAGAAATTGCAAAAAAAGCAGCAGTTGAGGCAGCGCGTTCCTACGAGAAGCTGGCTCTCGAACAAAAACTCGAAGTAATGGTCAGAACCAAAAAATTCACAGAAACACCGGAAGCAGAAAAACTCTGGGGCGAATATCATTATGGCAAAAACCGTTACAACATGGATCTAAACAAACTTGATCCAAGAGAAGTTAAAGACCTTTTCCCGAAAGGTGATACAGAAGCTCTTATTGAAACAGTTCTTGCCCAGATTGATGAAAAAATCGACACAGTTCTTAGACAGTCTTCCGGCAATCTACCGATTGAGGTTGTTGACGGAGACGGCAATCCCGAGAAAGAAATAACACTTAGCTGTTTTGGTGATATAGATTCACCATGCAACTGGAATCCTGCTGATTTTATTAAGAGAATGAGAAACTTTATCAGCCCGCAGCTTATGGAAAAAGATTTCCAGAAATGCAGCCAGTTTACAAGCGGAAACGATCTGGCAGCTTTTGGCAAGATAATTGATAAAAATGTAGCAAATCTTGGAGCATACCCTTTATTCACAGTTTTCGGGAAAGATATTGCAACTATTGCAAATACTGCAACTCCATCTGTATGCCAAGTCAGCGGCTGGGACTGTGTTGCAGAGCTTTTGAATAGAAACGAAACCACAAACACAGCAATTCAGGCAATACTCAAAGCAGCGGAACAGTCCCAAAGAGACGGTAAAAGCAACAGAGAGATGTTCAGCTTTGGAGCAAACAGATATGAACTCAAGTGTCCAAAATCAGGCAACTGCACTCTTTTCT
>CAZISX010000140.1:2798-7991 GCA_964542005.1 uncultured Spirochaetales bacterium | reverse complement strand
AAAAGAGAGATTATTACGAAAAATATCTGCTTGATGGCAGAAAGCTCATATTAATCGGCGTAAGTTTCACAAGTAAAACCGGCGAGATTAAGAGCTGGAAGATGGAAGTGAAACAATAAAAGCTTGTAAAGTCGTTTTATCTGCAACTGAGAACTTTCAAAAAAATCTTTTTTTTATTATTCCCCTTGACTCATTACTTTTATGACTTATATAAAAGGTGCCTCGATTGTGAGGATAATTGAAAGATGACCGTTTTAAACTTTATAGGAGGTAGTTATGAACCTGAGACCTTTAAACGACAGAATTATTGTGAAGAGAATTGAGAGCGAAGAAAAAACTGCGGGCGGAATCATTATTCCTGACACTGCGAAAGAAAAACCAATTGAAGCTGAAGTTATCGCTGTTGGCAAAGGCAAACTTCTTGACAACGGCCAGAGAACAGAAATTGACATTAAAGTTGGCGATAAGGTGCTTTTCGGCAAATACAGCGGTACAGAAGTTAAGATTGACGGAAAAGAGCATCTTATTTTAAGAGAAGATGATATTCTTGCGGTAGTTGAAAAATAATTTAAAAAAAAGGAGAAAACAATGGCTTCAAAACAGATATTTTTTGATCACGAGGCAAAATCGAGAATTCTTGAAGGCGTAAACAAACTTGCTAACGCTGTTAAAATTACACTCGGACCAAAAGGAAGAAATGTTGTTATCGAAAAAAGCTACGGCGCGCCTTTAATCACAAAAGACGGCGTTACTGTTGCTAAAGAAATTACTCTTGAAGATAAAATCGAAAATGTTGGTGCTCAGCTTGTTAAAGAAGTTGCGTCAAAAACTTCAGATGTTGCTGGCGACGGTACAACAACTGCTACAGTTTTAGCGCAAGCAATTATTGCTGAAGGCTACAAATATGTTACTGCTGGATACAGCCCGATAGCTATTAAAAGAGGTATTGATAAAGCTGTTGCAAAAATTGTTGAAAAACTTAACCAGACAACCAAAAAAATCAGCAACTTTGAAGAAATCGCTTCTGTTGGATCAATCTCAGCAAACAATGATATGGAAATCGGAAAAATCATTGCTGAAGCTATGGAAAAAGTTGGCAAAGAAGGCGTTATTACTGTTGAAGAAGCAAAAGGAATGGACACATATCTTGACACAGTTGAAGGTATGCAGTTTGACCGCGGCTATCTTTCACCTTATTTTGTAACAAATCCTGAAAAAATGATGGTTGAACTTGAAAATCCGTTCATCCTTATTTATGACAAAAAAGTTTCCAACTTAAAAGACATTGTTCCACTGCTTGAATCAGTAGCAAGAGCAGGCAAACCGCTTCTTATGATTGCTGAAGATATCGAAGGCGAAGCACTCGCAACTTTGGTTGTAAATAAACTTAGAGGCGTTTTAAATATCGCTGCTGTAAAAGCTCCAGGTTTTGGCGACAGAAGAAAAGCTATGCTTGAAGATATCGCGATTCTTACAGGCGGAACCTTTATCTCCGAAGAACTTGGCATGAAACTTGAAAGCGCAAACCTTCCAATGATGGGAACCGCAAAAAGAGTTATCATTGACAAAGACAACACAACTATTGTTGACGGTGCTGGCGACAAAAATAAAATTGACTCAAGAATCGGCCAGATCAAGGCTCAGATTGAAGAGACAACCTCAGATTATGACAAAGAAAAACTTCAGGAAAGAATGGCTAAACTTGTTGGCGGCGTAGCTGTTATTCATGTTGGCGCAGCAACAGAAGTTGAGATGAAAGAGAAAAAAGCAAGAGTTGAAGACGCACTTCACGCAACAAGAGCAGCAGTTGAAGAAGGTATTGTTGCTGGCGGCGGTACTGTCCTTTTAAGATGCAAAGCAGTTCTTGACGAAGTAGTTCCTGCTGATGCTGATGAAAAAGTTGGTGTTGACATTGTTAGAAAATCTCTTGAAGCTCCAATCAGACAGATTGCTTACAATGCTGGCGTTGACGGTTCAATAGTTGTAAACAATGTTATGATTAACCCTGATTTCAACTGGGGTTATGATGCAGCTAAAAACGAATACAAAAACATGATTGATAACGGTATTATTGATCCTACAAAAGTTACAAAAAGCGCTCTTACAAATGCAGCTTCAATTGCTTCAATACTTCTTACAACAGAAGCTGTTATTGTTGATAAACCTGAAAAAGACAAAGCAATGCCTTCTATGGGCGGCGGAATGGGCGGAATGGGCGGAATGGGCGGAATGGATATGATGTAAACTGTTTCTGAGTGTCATTCCCGAGAAGTCGGGAATACAATAGACTTGTGCCCCTCTTTCTGAGGGGCTTTTTTTTATGAAAATCAAATTTACTGCATTCCGCGGAACAAATCATTTAGGGCATTCAAAAACTCAGGCTGTTCTGTACTTACAATCTAACCTAAATTAAGACTATAATGAATTCTTTTGGCAACAATTTAGATGACTTGAGAACTATGTTTTTTGTTGCTTTTCCTCACAGAGCTACAAACACTTTTTCAAAGATTCTATAAAGAGCGAGAAATCAAAGAAATCTGCGGAAACTCCTGCCGAGTCATCCAAGACAAAATAATATTGTATGGCAACGATTGCAACGCTGTACATATCATTAAGGTATATAGCAGCAACTTTTGCAACGGCATGCAACATCAGTCAGGTGTGTGTAGGCAATGCTTGCAACGACATGCAACATCGGTATAGAGTATAGCAGCAACTCTTGCAACACTGCGCAACATCAATCAGGCATATAACAGCAACTCTTGCAACGACATGCAACATCAATCATGTATATGGCAACAATGCTTTCAACGCTCTGCAATATTAATTATGTATATAGTGGAAACGCTTGCACCGCTATGCAACATCAATCAGGCATATAACAGCAACTCTTGCAACGACATGCAACATCAATCAGGTCATCAGCAAAAGGTATAAATGAATATATCTGGATATCAGAACTAAACCTAGAACGCAGGATCTTCCCAAACTGCAGGATTTTCAGGAAGAAGAGTATCTCTTTCATTCATTAGTCTTTCGCAGTCATAGTCGCCGCTAATAGGAACAAGGACTATCGGACTTTTTGTAAGGTCTTCATACTGTTTCCATTTTGCAGTCTGTGATTTCAGCAGAAAATTTGTGGCATCAATTATCAGCTGCTCGGAACGGTCATGAACAATGCCTTCAAGGTTGCCGTTAGGCTGAGGATAAGCTTCAAACGCAAAAATCTCTCTGCGTGCTATGTATATTTCCTCCATTTTTCCTCCAGGAATTCCGCTATCGGTCATATCAACAAAAACTGTAACTCCTGGTTTTCCGTCATTATCTGCATCCACAAGGCGAGGGTCATCTTTTTCTATTTTTTCTGGAAGAGGAACATTGTATGAATCTTCGTACTCAATTCCAAGAAGTGTCGGAGTTTCAGGACGCCAGAGATAATTTTTTCCTGCTTCATTTTTCTTAATTTCAATATAGGTGGAATCAGGAATAATTGCTTGCGTTAATGAATCAGGAACAATTGACTTGAATTTCTGATTTGAAAGCTGCTCTGAGCTGCAAAATCGGTCTGTAATTTTGAGCTTATTGCCTTCCATTTCAAGTGTTGTGAATCCGTATGAAATGATAAGATTTTTAAACAGGCCTATTGCTCCCATATCTGCATAATATGCAACAATGTCATAATGGGCATATTTGCCTACGCTTTTTTTCATAAGAGCTTCTTCTGTAATCGGCTCAACCGGATCATCATTTGTTTCATCTGCAACTTCATCTGTTTTTTCATCATTAACTTCATCGCTCAATTCATCAGGAAGAGAAGCATCAGCATCTTGCGGATTGGAATTGTCGGCTGCAACATCACTATCCGGCTGAGTTGTATTATCTGGAACATCTTCATCTGGTGTGACTACGGTTCCATTATCTGGAGTGACATCGGTGGTTGTGCTTTCTGCGCTACATGAAACAATGTTGATAACCAAAAAAAGAAAAATAATTGTTACTCTTAACTTTTTCATCATAACTCCTCCTTGTAAAAGATTGGTAACAGCCCCTGCTGTTTCAATAAACATTACTTTTTTGATTTGTGATTTCGACACGATTTTAAAATCGGAACCAATTAAATCATAAATCAGAACACCATCTATCCTATTATATTAAAAAGCATTATTATAATTTGCAAACAATTTGCAAAATATTTCTAAAAGTGAAACTTTTATATACGATGATATGTCTAAATACCGGACTGAAAAAAAATGGAGTTGAAATGACGCTTTTAAATAGATGGTTTATTTATCTGCATGAGGTGTTCAAACCTCTCAGCAGACTTGTTTTTTCCCTTATTTTATATTGTTCAATTCAGATGATGATGATGATTCTTAATGGTGAGAAATCAATTTCGCTCACATTTGATATAATTCCAGCATCAATCACACTCACGCTGGCACTTCTTTATTACAGAGTTTCTGATGAATTCAAGGATGCGGAAACTGACAGAAAGTTTTTTCCTGAGAGGCCGGTTCCATCGGGTAGAGTTTCTCTTAATGATCTGAAAAAACTGCTTTATCTTACCCTTTTTACTGCGTTTACTATTAATATTATATGGAATAAGGTTTTTTTTATATTTCTTGCTCTTTTCGGCTTTGCGTTTCTTATGCGTCACTGGTTTTTTCTCGAAAAATTAATTTCTGCCAATCGGCTTTACGCATTTTTCAGTCATGCACCGATAAGTATTTTAGGCAATTTTTTTATAATTGGTGTTTACTGCAAAAATAGCGGAACACCGCTCTTTTCGGAAAAAACTATTTTTTGTGCTTTGTTTTTTGCACTTTCCGGGTATGCCTGGGAAATTGCAAGAAAAACAAGGGCTCCTCATGAAGAAGTGGACGGATATCAGACCTATTCACAGATTCTGGGTTTCAAAATATCTGCGTTATGGGCACTTCTTTTTGTTGTTGGAGAAGCTTTTATGGTGTTTTTGTATGCCGAACATCTTCTTTTTTCAGCGTATTTAATCTTGTGGATATTAATAAATACAGTAGCTTATGCGTTTATAATATTTTATTTTATCTTATATCATAAAAAAGGCTCCTCTTTTCTTCAGCCTGCATCCGAGCTTCATACCGCACTTATATACATCCCCATTATTGTTGAATTTGCCATGCGATATGGTGTAAAATGGCAATAAACAAGGCTATC
>CAZISX010000140.1:476-2788 GCA_964542005.1 uncultured Spirochaetales bacterium | reverse complement strand
CTAAAGATGCGCCGCTCCATCTGATTGGAGGAAAAGCAAAAAACCTTTTTTCTCTGCAAAAAGCAGGTTTTAATGTGCCTGACTTTTTTGTTCTGTCATCCGAACTTTTTGATGATTGGATTAAAGAGAAAAGAGAACATGTCTCAGAAATTTGTAAATCCGAGGCTTCTTTATCTGAAAAAAGAGATAAAATTCAGTCACTTCTTTCAGCATTGCCAATCTCTTTGTTTGACGATATTAAAACGCTTCTTAATCCTGAGAAGAGATATGCTGTCCGCTCCTCCGCATCCTGTGAAGATGGCGGAAACAACAGTTTTGCAGGGATTTTCAACTCATTTTTAAATATTCCTCCCCAGGAAATTGAAAAGCACATTGAACTTTGCTGGAAAAGTGCGTTCAATGAGCAGTTTATAGCCTATTCATCAGCCAGAAATTTTGATGCTGCATCTCTTCAACTTGCTGTCATTGTTATGGAAATGGTTCCTGCTGCCTCTTCCGGCGTTCTTTTTACCGCAAATCCTGAAGGTATAATTAGTGAAACTGTTATTTGTGCCTCTTTTGGTCTTGGTGAAGGCGTTGTTGCTGATGCGGCTGAAAGCGATACTTTTGTTATTGATTCATTAACAGGAAAAACAACTCGGTCAATTAGCCGGAAAAATTTTATGGTTGTATCCAACAACAGCTCTCTGACTAAGAAAATAAGGGTTCCTGAAAGTTTAGCAAATACTCCTGCATTAAATGATGAAGAGCTGGAAAAACTAATAAAATCAAGTGTTTTAATTGAAAAACATTTTAAGGCTTTCCAAGATATTGAATGGTGCTTTGACTCAAGTGGGAAGCTTTATATTTTGCAGAGCAGACCAATTACAACACTTCCGCAAGGAGTAGTTGTTTTATATGACAACTCCAATATTATTGAGAGTTATCCTGGGGTTACGCTCCCTTTAACCTATGAAATTATAAAAAACGGTTATCAATTAAATATCACCAATTTGCAAAACCATATAGGAATCCGCAAAAAGATTACAGAAAAAAACCGGCAAGCTCTTTCAAACATGATTGAACATATTGAAGGCCGGGTTTATTACAATATGAACAGCTGGATTCAAATAATGGGTGTAATTCCCGGAACTGAAAAATTTACAGCACCATCTTTTTCCGAAATGACAGGAGCCAGAATCTCTCTTCGCAGAGAAGAACGAGGCAATAATATCAAGACAATGTTTTTTGCCTCGTTTGATTTGCTGTGCTTTCTGCTCACTCTAATTTATTCTTTTTTTACACTTGATAAAAAGATGAAGAAATATCAGAACCAGTTTAGTAAATGGCACAAAAAATCAAAACATAAACCGGAGATTAATTTATCACTTCACTATATTGTAAGCAAAATCTATGAGTTGCACGATGAGGTTTATAAAATAATATGGGTGCCGCTTTTGAATGATTTTGTTTTGATGTTGATGAGTTCTCTAACAAGAAAACTAATAAAATCTTTGGGTTGCAACGATCCTGATGATTTTTTTAATCGCCTGATGTGTGGCGAAAAAGAGATGGAAAGTGTCAAACCGCTCCATTCGATGGTTGAATGCGCTCAACATATTCGTTTAAACCCGCGGCTGGAAGAGCTTCTTGGCAGAATTCAAACATCTGATGAACTTGCTCTATTTATTAATAATACTGAATTTAGCGAATTTGCCGCACTCTTTAAAAACCATATAACAAATTATGGTGACAGGTGCCCGGAAGAACTGAAAATAGAAAAGCAATCCTACAGAGAGTCTCCAATTCTCTTTATTAAAACAATTCTCTCTTACTCCAAAAGTGATAAAACAATTGAATCAATGTCAAAAAGCGAGTCAGCTGTCAGAAATAGTGCAGAAAAAGAGCTGAAAGAACTTAATGCTGGTTTCTTACAAAAAACAGCTTTAAATTACTTTGTGAAACACACAAGAAAACTTCTTAAAAACAGAGAGCTTGCTCGCCTTGACCGATCAAAAATGGCTGGATTTATTAGAGAATGGATTAATCCTGTTGCCGAAATTCTATTACAAAAAAACATTTTGAACAGTCGTGATGAAATATTTTTTCTTACACTTCAGGAAATCAAAAAATTTAGTGAAAATCACCTCTCTTCTGAAGAATTAATCTCAATAATTGCTTCCCGCAAAGCCGAGTTTTCGGGTTATGAATTAACAGAACCTCGCGAAATAATGCTTCTTTCCGGTGATGTGAAAAAAAACCGGATTCCGCAGAAAAATCAGGTAAATGAGTGCTCTGATGAAAAGAGACTTCTCGGTCTTTCCTGTGCACCG
>CAZISX010000140.1:0-466 GCA_964542005.1 uncultured Spirochaetales bacterium | reverse complement strand
AATATAACGGCTCAGGCTGTTGTGATTAAAAATCCGCATGATTCGGTTAATGTAAACGGCAGGATAATTATTGCATCAAATACAGATCCTGGCTGGGTTTTTCTTATAAGTGCAGCCTCTGGCATCATCATTGAAAAAGGGAGTTTTCTTTCCCATTCTGCAATAATCGCAAGAGAACTAGGAATTCCGGCCGTTGTTGGTGTTAAAGATGCATTATTGAGAATAAAAACAGGCGATACAATTACACTTAACGCCTCTCTTGGCGAAGTATTGCTTCCAGGCTGAAGAATTGATTGATTTTAATTCCTTACCGAATATTATCTTATACTGAATTGTTTGATTCTTTATTAAGAGGTTGAAAAAAGATTTTTGATTTAGAAGACTTAGAAAAACTTGAGTAATACCCGTTGGTATTGCGATGGTTTTTATAAGTTTTTATAAACAAAAAGAATTTTCAAGAATTAAT
>CAZISX010000139.1:0-8183 GCA_964542005.1 uncultured Spirochaetales bacterium | reverse complement strand
CCTCGATTTCTGAGTTTGGAGTTCCGGCTGGAACTGTGATTTTGTCTCTGAGTTTTCCGTTAATCTGAACAACAAGCTCGATTTCATCGGCTAAAAGTGCTGATTCCTTAAATATCGGGAATGTTTTTTCAGAAATCAGACCATTTCCAGCGTAAAGCTCAAAAAGCTCTTCTGATATGTGCGGCGCGAACGGATTTAAAAGTTCAACAATTGTCTGAAGTGCAAAGCTGAAAACTGCCTTCTCCTCGTCTGTTTCAGGCTTTGTTTTGTATGCAAGGTTTACAAGTTCCATAATCGCACTGATTCCTGTGTTGAAGTGGAATCTTTCAATCTCTTCGCGGACTTTTTTGATTGTCTGGTGGGTTTTTCTAAAAAGCTCTTTGCCTTTTTCCGGTAATTCCGGCGCATTTGGGAACGCTTTTATAGTTTCAAGATTTCCTGTAACTATGTTCCAAACTCTGATTATAAAACGGAAACATCCTTCAATTCCGTCGTTTGACCATTCCAGATCCTTCTCAGGCGGAGCTGCAAAAAGCGAGAAGAGTCTTGCTGTGTCTGCACCGTATTTGTTAATCATTTCAATAGGATCAACAACATTTTTCTTTGACTTTGACATCTTTTCAACACGGCCGACTTTTACCTCTTTTCCGTTTTCGTGGTGATAGAATTTTCCTTCTTTTTCAACCACTTCTTCTGGATAAAGGTATTCGCCGTCAAGCGAGTAGGTTTCCATGCAGACCATTCCCTGCGTGAGGAGATTTTTTGCAGGTTCGCGGAATGAAATGTAGCCCAAATCAGCCAGAACTTTTGTGAAAAATCTGGTGTAGAGCAGGTGCATTACTGCGTGCTCAACTCCTCCAATATATTGGTCAATCGGCATTGCGTGGTTTACTTCAGCACTGTCAAAAGGCTTGTCAGTTGTGTGCGGATCAACATATTTTATATGATACCATGATGATTCAACAAATGTGTCCATTGTGTCGGTTTCGCGTCTTGCCATTTTGCCGCATTTTGGGCATTTTGCCTCGTAAAATTCAGGCATTTTAAGAAGCGGCGAGGTTGCGCCTGTAAACTCAACATTTTCAGGAAGAACAACAGGAAGCTCGCTTTTTGGAACAGGAATATAGCCGCAGCAGTCACATTTTATCATCGGAATCGGGCAGCCCCAATATCTCTGTCTGGAGATTCCCCAATCGCGGAGACGGTAGTTTATGCCGATTTTTCCAAGTCCATTTTCTGCGACAAAATTAGCGATTTTCTTTTTACCGTCAAGTGAGCTGATTCCGCTGAAATCTCCGCTATTTACCATAATTCCTGCTTCGGTGAAGGCTGCTTTCATCGGTATTTCAAGCTCGCCGGATTCAGGTTTTATAACTATTTTTAAAGGCAGATTGTACTTAGCCGCAAACTCGAAATCTCTCTGATCGTGGGCAGGAACAGCCATAACAGCACCGGTTCCGTAATCGGCAAGGACAAAATTCGCAAAGTATAACGGCACTTTTTCGCCGCTTACCGGATGAATCAGGTATTTGCCTGTAAACATCCCTTTTTTATCGAAAGAATCATCTTTTACTGTGAGATGGAGCTTCTTCACTTCGTCAATAAATGATTTCATTTCCTCTTTGTTTTCAGCACTTTCCAGAATTTTGTCAGCCAGCTTGTGTTCAACAGCCATTGAAACAAACGATACGCCGAAAAGTGTGTCGGGGCGGGTTGTAAAAATTGAAAGAACTTCGTCTGAATCAGCAAATTTGAAATCAATAAAAGTTCCTTCGCTTCTTCCGATCCAGTTTCTCTGCATCTCTTTTACATGGTCAGGCCAGCCCGGAAGGTTGTCCAAATCATCAAGAAGTTCCTGTGCATAAGCTGTAATTTTGAAAAACCACTGATCAATTTTCTTTTTCAAAACCTCGGTTCCGCATCTCCAGCATTCGCCGTCTTCAACCTGCTCATTTGCAAGAACAGTCGCACATTTTTTACACCAGTTTACCTCTGATTCCTTTTTGTAAACAAGACCCTTATCCCACATTTCAACAAAAAACTGCTGTTCCCAGCGGTAATATTCAGGTCTGCAGGTTGCAATTTCCCTTGACCAGTCATAACCGATACCAAGCTGTTTGAACCGCTCTTTCATTGCTTCAATATTTTTGTAAGTCCACTGCGCAGGCGGTGTTTTGTGCTCAATCGCAGCGTTTTCAGCAGGAAGTCCGAACGCGTCCCAGCCAATCGGATGAAGCACATCGTAACCTTCTCTAATATAATAACGGGCAACAACATCACCGATTGAGTAGTTTCTGACATGTCCCATGTGAAGTCTGCCGGATGGATACGGAAACATCTCAAGCTGGTAGAATTTCTTTTTGCCTGAAGATTTGCCTTTATACGAAAAAAGTTTGCTCTCATCCCATTTTATCTGCCATTTCGGCTCAATACTTAACGGTTTGTAATCCATCTATTCCTCCTGATTATCAATATTTTCAATTATACATCTTGAGTTCAGCTCAAAAATCGCCGGAATAATAACAGATTGCATCTGAAAAGGCACGAAATTTTTGATATTGATGGTAGGACTGGAGGCAAAATTGGTGTCCGTGCTGACCTAATTGACAACGAAGAAGATATTAAAAACTATTTTGAATCAATGGGTGAACAATACAAAAAATGCACCTACTATGAAGCTGGAAGCAAAGGTCAGACAAAAAGTTTTGCATTCAAGCATTTTTTCAAATCAAAAATTGTCAAATTCATTATTTTCTGTAATTATATCATTACAACAATTTTTAAGGAGCGGCAAATGCTGCAAAAACCGGGCTGGAATCAGAAAAACAAAGAGATTTTGGAACATTTTATTACAAAATTTTCGGGGAAAAACCTTGTTGCCATTTTTGACTGGGACAACACAATGATCAAAAACGATATTGCTGATGCGCTTTTTATATATATGGTAGAACATTCGCTGTTTCACTACCCCGATTCATGGGAATCAACGAGCAGATTTTTGACGGCTGAGGCTATTTCGAGACTCAAAAAAACATCTCCCGCTCACAACGGATTTATCCTTTCCGGTGGGTGCATTGAATGTGCGGAAGAGATGATTTCTATTTACACATCTGGCAAATTAATGAATGGAAACAATGCTTTTGAAGGCTTTGATTCTGAAATAATGAATCCTCAATATCTTTGGATTTCTCAGCTTTTGAAAGGCTACAGCGATGATGAAATTGCAAAAATTGCTGATGTCGTGATTTTGGAGCAGACGCAAAAACCTTATAAAAATCAAAGAGATATCTGTTCTTTTAAAAATCATCCCGATTTTATAAGAATAAATCCGGAAATGGAAGAGCTTGTCAGGCTAATGATTGAAAACAGGTTTGATGTTTGGGTTGTTTCAGCTTCTCCGCAGAAAGTTGTTGAGGTTTTTGCTTCAAAAATTGGCATTAAACCAGAAAAAGTTATTGGTGTCAGAAATGTTAAAGATGAAGCCGGAAAATACACCCACAATATTTGCGGAGTAGCCGGTTTCGCAGATGGCGAAAATGCAATTATGAGCTATAAAAAAGGGAAAAGAGCCTGGATTAACAGCGAAATTTTTGGGATTAAAGGGGCGGACTCTCTCAATTTTCAGGAAAATCCAAAGCTGAGACCAATTTTTGGAGCAGGCGATTCTGACACGGATTCTGTTTTTCTGGAAGATGCATCAGAGCTTCGACTTTATATTGATGTCAAGCCATGCTTTGTAAAAGAAAAAGCTCTTGAAAATATTGACGGGAAATGGCTTTTTCAGCCTGTTTTTGAGGTGGAAAAATGAGCTCAATTCTTATAAAAAATTGTCATATAGTTAATGCTGACACCTCTTTTTTTGGCGACATACTTATTAAAGATAAAAAAATAGAGATGATTGGCGATGAACTTTTCAAGCTTGATTCTGAAACAATTGTAATTGATGCGGAAAATAATTTTGTTTTCCCCGGCGGTGTTGATCCGCATGTTCATCTCTCTTTGTCAACCAGCTCTGGCATAAAAACTGCCGATACTTTTGAATCAGGCTCGATTGCAGCACTATCAGGAGGAACAACAACAATCATTGATTTTGTTACTCCTGAGCGAGATGAAAATCTTGTTGAAGCTTTTAAAAGAAGACTTAGCGATGCAGAAAAATCCCGATGCGACTATTCATTTCACATGAGCATAACAAGCTGTAATGATTCAACAAAAAAAGAAATGGCCGAGTGTGTAAAACTTGGAATGCCTTCTTTTAAAACATATATGGCTTATAAAGAGACAGTAGGTCTAAGCGACAAAGAGCTGATTAAAGTAATGCAATTTGCGGGTGAGCTGGGGGCAATGGTTACAGTTCATGCCGAGTTTGGGGATTTAATCGACTGGCAAAGAAAAAAATTTCTGGAAGAGGGCTTTACAGCGCCGCTTTATCATCCTATCTCAAGACCTGATGACTATGAGAAAGAGGCTGTAGCCAGAGCTATATTGACTGCAAAAGCAACAAAATGCACTCTTTATGTAGTTCATGTTTCATCAGAAAAGGCGATGGCTGAAATAGAAAAAGCAATTGGGAACCAGCCATTATTTGCAGAAACCTGCCCTCAATATCTTCTGCGTGATGATGAATGTTACAAAAAAGAGTTGGAAGAGAGTGCAAAATTTGTTTTAAGTCCGCCAATAAGAGCAAAAAAAGATAATCAATATCTCTGGAATGCACTAAAAAATGGTGCTGTTTCAACAATAGGCACAGATCACTGCCCGTTTAACCTTAAAGAAAAGACTGGAGCAGAAGATTTTACAAAAATTCCCAACGGCGGTGGCGGAATAGAGCATAGACTCACACTTCTTTATACATTTGGCGTAACAACAAAAATTATAACAATAAATAGATTTGTTGAGCTTGTTTCAGCCAACCCTGCTAAAATATTTGGACTTTACCCGGCGAAAGGATTGATTGCGCCTGGCAGTGATGCTGATATTGTAATATGGGATAATGCAAAAGAAAATACAATCTCCGCAAGAACACATGTTGAAAAAAATGACAACACAATATTTGAAGGATTTAAAACAAAAGGTTCGGCCAAAATAGTAATTGCAGGCGGCACAATAGTTTATCAGGAAGGGCGGTTTTATGGCAAAGAAAAAGGTCGTTTTATTAAAAGAGCTGCTGCTTGTTTTTAGTTTTTCAATCTAATTTATGATGATTCCTGAAATAATAAAGCTTTCTTCAAAGAGCTGAAGAATCTGTTCCGGGCACAATATAACAGCAAAACAGGATGGTTTGACAATAATTTATTGATTTTTTCAGAAAAAAGCTTGACAAGAATTTGCTACGAATGTAAGATACTTTCGCTTTTTTGCTAATTATTAAGAAAGGAAGAAGGAACGAACATGGAACTCACCAGATACACAAGAAAAGAAGACATCAAACACAAATGGTTTGAAGTTGATGCAAATGGTGCAACTCTCGGAAGAATTGCAACACAAATCGCTAACATTCTTCGCGGCAAGAATAAGCCGTACTACAACCCGAATGTTGATTGCGGAGATTATGTAATAGTAATTAATGCAGACAAAATTGCTATGTCCGGCAAAAAATGGAGTGATAAAATGTATCATCACTACTCAGGTTACCAGAGTGGTATGAAAACTATTGCTGCCGATAAAATGGTGCAGAAACATCCTGAATACCTTGTTTATGAAGCTGTGAAAGGAATGCTTCCTAAAACAAAGTTGAACCGTCAGGTACTTAAAAAACTTAAAGTATACTGTACAGCTGAGCATCCGCATCAAGCTCAGGAACCTATAAAACTTGAGATCAAATAATATTTAGGAGTGGCAGATGGAACAATGGTACGCTACCGGTAGAAGAAAGACGGCTATTGCTAGAGTTTTTCTTAGACCAGGAAATGGTGATGTTGTAGTTAATGGAAGAACAACAAAAGATTATTTCTTCATAGACAGCAATATTATCAAGGTTGACTCTCCTTTCAGAGTAACTAAAACAGAAAATAGATTCAATGTCCTTATTGAAGTTAAGGGCGGCGGCGTTTCAGCTCAGGCTGAAGCTGTTAGACATGGTATTTCAAGAGCTCTTGTTAGCTTCAATCCTGAACTTCGTCCGGAACTTAAAAAGCTGGGCTTCCTCAGAAGAGATGCAAGAGAGAAAGAAAGACATAAATATGGTCTTAGAGGCGCAAGAGCAAGATTCCAGTTCTCAAAGAGATAATTGTTGGAAATCTTTACTTCGATATATTAAACAAATACGACCCCTCTGGAATTTTTTTTCAGAGGGGTTTCTTTTATGTTGAGGAGGTTAGCTAATGAAAGAAAGAATTTTTACTTTTACATCAGAATCAGTTACCGAAGGTCATCCAGATAAGGTTGCAGATCAGATTTCTGATGCAATACTTGATGCGATGCTTGAGCAGGATAAGTATTCCAGAGTTGCCTGCGAAACATTTATAACAACAGGTCTTGTTGTTGTTGGTGGCGAAATAACTACAAAAGGTTATGTTGATATTCCGCAAACAGTTCGTGATACGATTAGAGAAATCGGCTACATAGATACAAAACACTGCGGTTTTGATGCTGATACCTGCGGCGTTATTGCAACTATTGACAAGCAGTCTCCGGACATTGCACAGGGCGTTAATGTTGGAGAAGGTCTTTTTAAAGAACAGGGCGCAGGCGATCAGGGTATGATGTTCGGATACGCAACAGACGAAAACGAAGATTATATGCCGACTCCGATTCTTCTTTCACACCAGATTTGTCATAAACTTGCAGAAACAAGAAAAAACAATTCAATTCCTTTCCTTCTCCCTGATGGAAAAGCTCAGATTTCTGTTCGTTATGAAGGCCTTAACCCTGTTGCTGTTGACAAAATTGTTGTTTCAACACAGCACAAAGACAATGTTCGCTACGAAGATATAAGACACGAAGTTATTGAAAAAGTTGTAAAAGCTGTTATTCCTCATCATCTTCTTCATGATAAAACCGAATACCTCATAAATCCTACAGGCAGATTTGTAATTGGCGGCCCAGTTGCTGATACAGGTCTTACCGGAAGAAAAATCATTGTTGACACATACGGCGGCTGGGGAAGACACGGCGGCGGCGCATTCTCAGGAAAAGATCCGTCAAAAGTTGATCGTTCAGCTTGCTATATGGCTAGATATATTGCTAAAAATGTTGTTGCTGCAAAACTTGCGAGAAGATGTGAAGTTCAGATTGCCTATGCAATCGGAGTTGCTGAGCCAGTTTCTGTTTATGTAAACACTTTTGGTACAGGTGTTTGTGATGAGCAGAAAATTGAAAAATCAATCCGCGATATCTTTGACATGAGACCAGCAGCAATTATTGAAAAACTTGATCTTCTTCGCCCAATCTACAAGAAAACAGCTGCTTACGGACACTTTGGCAGAGATGGAATGCCTTGGGAAGCAATTGATAAAGCAAAAGATCTTGCATCTATCTGCCCTTTATAGTATCTTCCTTTTAAGCTAATCATTAAAATTTGAACAAGTTCTTTGATTTTAGATATATTTTACATTGGTTATTTAATTTTAAAACGAGGTGAATCATGAAAAAATCAATTCTTATTCTGGCCGTAATCATTGCTATTTTAAGTTTAGCATCATGCGGTACAGACAGTAAAAAAAACAAAACAATTAATGATGGAGATCAACTTACAGACTCCGACATTTCAGGAGATGAAAATACTCCAGATTCTGATGAAATTACAGAAACTGACGAAGACAAAGACAGTGTTGAACCTGATGAAAACAAAGATGCAGATGCTGTCGAAGACACTGATCCTATCGTTGACAAAGATTCAATTATTGAAGATGCAGATCCCATAGCTGACAAAGATACAGTTATTGAAGATACAGATATTATTATTGATCAAGACAATGTTTCAGATCAGGATATAGAGCTGGCTGATGATGATTCTGTTACTCCAGCAGATCAAGACATTGCTGTTGAAACATCTGTGATAAGCTCAATTCAAAAAGGGGAAGTTGCAGCAAATACAGAGCTTACGCTTACAAAAATTGTTGTTATTTCTCCATTTAAAGATGAAGGTGTATACAATGAGAAACAACAGTGGACTTTTTATGCGGCGGATGTTGCTGGTGGTGATTTCAGCGGACTTATGATGTTCAAGGTTGCGGCTGAAG
>CAZISX010000138.1:2176-8270 GCA_964542005.1 uncultured Spirochaetales bacterium | reverse complement strand
TTGAAATTGATGATTTTTCATTCTTTTTTAGAGTCATAGCTGCTTTCTCAATCCTGAGTCTGCGGATATGCTCTGCCACAGATTCGCCCAACATACCCTGAAAAATTCGGTGGAAATGGTAGGGAGAAAAACAGGCAACTCCTGCAAGCTCATCCAGCGGAAGCTCGCGGTCAAGATTTTTCTCAATAAAAAGAACTACTTTCATCATTCTGCCATAGTAATCGCTGCGGGTTGTCTCTTTCATAAAAACCTCCAAAAGTCAGACAGGCCGATATTAGCATAAATAATTTTCCGTAACTTGACATTTTTTGCTAAATTAAAAAATTTACCTAATTAGTTAGACCTGAACCGTTCGATTCTTCAATTAATTTTTGAAAACCATTTTTGTTTAGAAGAACCTATAAATCACTATTAGAAATTTGACAAAACCCCTCAGATTCACTATATTTTTTGTGAACTTTTTTGGAGACAACCATGCCGCGCAAACTCATAAGCTTTGACTGGGCGATAAAGAAAATACTCCGCAGCAAGGCGAATTTTGTAGTGCTTGAAGGTTTTCTTACAACCCTTCTTGCAAAAAAAATCACTATCCTGGAAGTCCTGGAATCTGAATCAAATCAGGAACATGCAGACGACAAACACAACAGGGTTGATCTCAAAGTTAAGACTGAAGAGGGCGAAATTATTATTGTAGAAGTGCAGGCAACGCGGCAGTACGACTATTTTCATCGCATGGCTTATGGCACCTCTAAAACAATTGCCGAGCATTTCACAAAAGGTCTCGAGTATGCTGAAATCAGAAAAGTGATCTCAGTAAATATTGTCTATTTTGAGCTTGGCCAGGGTGACGATTATGTCTATTTCGGCACAACCAGCTTTATCGGGATGCACACCCACAAAGAGCTGGAGCTTAGCAATATGCAAAAAGAAATGTATGTCAAAGAAAAAATTGCTGATATTTTTCCCGAATATTTTCTTATAAAAATCAACAACTTTAACGATTTTGCCAAAGACAGCCTTGATCAGTGGGTCTATTTTCTGAAAAACGAGGAGGTCAAACCTGAATTTAAAGCACCTGGACTAGCTGAAGCCGCGGAAATACTTGATATTATGAAGCTTTCGCCAATTGATCGTGAGCAGTATGAAAAAGAGATGGAAGGCCGATCGCACGAGGGAAGCATAACAAAATCAAACTTCAAAGCCGGCATAATAGAAGGCCGGAAAGAAGGCCGGAAAGAAGGCCGGAAAGAGGGCAAAAAAGAAGGCAGAAAGGAAGGAGAACGACTAAAAGCAGTTGAGATAGCAAAAAACCTCCTTGCCCAAAATGTCAATATCGAGATTATTCAGGCTGCAACTGGGCTTTCTGCGCAGGAAATAAAAGCACTTAAATAGTTAGTCATTCATAAGACTGGCTTGTCTGAGAGCTTTTTGTAAGCTTAAGTGAAGCATAGCTGATTTAATTTTTTGGCTACTTTTTACTGCAAAAATTGACATCTTTGCCTTACACTTTATTATTAGCTGAACTGTTTTGGAGATTTAGGGATGACAACAGATAAGTTTTTGAAAATACTTTCGATTATGATTTTTGCAGGTTTTATTATTCTTTCAGTTACCAAAGTTTTTGTAGAACTATCCAAGCCGAAAGAGCCGCTTGAAAAAGCTCTTGCTGAGAATTGTGTGAAAACGGTTGCTCTTGGGAATAAGGAAATCAGGTTCGCAGAGAATAAGGTTGTAAAGCTTGAAAAAGAGGACGATTTTCTTTCGCAAAGTGAGTATGATTGTGTTTTTATTGATAAATCTCTCCAAAACTCAAATGATTTTTTCAAGTCTGCTTTTGCTCATGGTTTTCTCAAGAAAAGCGATTATCTTTTTATTGGCGAACGAGGTGTTGTTGTTAAAAAAAATGAGCTTAACTATCATAATTATTCAGAATTATTAAGAAATTGTATTAGGGAAAACAAATGTGATGGCGGAAGTGATGGTGAAAGAATTGTCAATCTTACCCTCGGACTTATAAATTCTACTGGCGAACCTGTTGTTACCGCAACATTTAGTGATGAGAAATTTTCTGAGGTTTTAAAGAAGAGTCCAAAGCTTCTGGGCGAGATGGCAAAATCTAAAAATCTTGATATAAATTCGCTTAAATTCACTATTGTTTTTCATAAAAACTATGCTTATATTGATTCAAAAGATCTTAATTTTATTGATAGTATTACAAAACCTGCGAGTGACGGGCTCTTTATTTCTGCAAGAGGGGCAAAGCTTCGTCTTTTACCTTTTGAATACTCTAAAAAAGGAATCAGCTATCTTATAAAAAAAAGCATTGCTTACGGGCTTGAGAAAGATGATTATAAAAAAGATTTCTCCTCGATTTATATTTTCAATACTGCCAGGTTTGTCGAAAAAGATAATAAAATGGCTGAGTTGTTTGGAACATCGCTTGCTTTAAAGGCTGATTATCCATATCCAAAAACAGAGACTCTTGTGCAATCTTTCCTTCTAAAAAGAGGAAGAACTGACGGCTTTTTTAATGAAGAGCTCCAGATTTCTACCGGCAAGTTTCTTGAAAAAGCAAAAACAACCAAAAAACAGATTGCAATTCTTGATGCTCTGATTCTGATTTCTGCAAAATCAAGCGATGAAAAACAAAAAGCTATGGTAGCAAAACTTATTGAATCTATTGGTGAAAAAATCCATGAGGCTGATGAGTCTGAGCAGATTTTATTTGTTGCAGCTTTGCATAATTTTGCGTTTTACAACAAGGATTTTTCAATCTCAAAATATTCATGGCTTGAGGATAAATGGAGCCGCTGGATAAAAGAAAAACCGCAGGGCAAAACACCCTATTTTTATGCAGCTCTGACTTATTCGCTTATCAAAAGTTTTGAAACAACTGGCAACGAGGCTGATAAGGCCGCAGCTCTTCAGACACTTAATATGATTTTAATGGAATCACTTGATATTAAAGAGAAAATTTATCTTTTTAGCCTTGTTTCCGGTGCTCTTTTTTATGCGGCTGGTGATAGTTTTGCTGACAAGATGGCTCTTGATTTTTCACTTTTAATAAGAAGCGTGATTTACAGCAACTCCGACTATCCAGACTATATTGGTTCGATTTTTAGAAACAGAAAACCTGATACAATTTCAACACTTTACGCCGCAATTGGCGTTTCTGAATATTCAAAACTTAAAAAAGAGGAAAACCTTTTTTCAGGGCTGATTCCTCTTTTTGCAAGATATGTTTCTTTTGCAGCGGTAACAGATGATGATGTTATAAAATTTGCCGATTCAAAAGCAGCTGAGCGGATGCGCGGCGGGTTGCGAAATGGCGTCGAAACTGATATTGCGATGAGCGATGCGAATGCTTTGGCTGTAATATTCTTTAATAATTTAAATAAGTAAGGTGATAAATGAGCTGTTTTGAATGTAAGGCCTGCGGCAGATGCTGCAAAGGTGAAGGATCTGTTTTCCTCCTTCCTGATGATGTAAAAACTCTTGCTGAAAACCTGAAAATGGATATTCAGAAGTTTGTTGATACTTACACTAATTTTATAATGCTTGAGCTGATGGAGGATGAGGGGACTTATTTTTATATGCCGTATCTTGTTCTCAAAAAAAATGAGCTTGAAGAGTGCCTTTTCCTTAATGATAATCGGTGCGGTGTTCACAATTTTAAGCCTTTTCAGTGCAGATCAACTCCGTTTGTTCCTGAGTTTTTCTCAGATAAAGACTGGCAGAAAGATGTCAAAGCAAGCTGTTTCGGTCTTAGAATGATGGATGAGGCAGATTTTGAGCCATACCGCGAAAATATTGAAAAAGAGGCTGAGGAAAGAGAGCAGAGATATTCATCAGAACTTCAGGATAATGGCTACAGTCTTGAGAAAATTCTTGGTGTTACACTGCCGCCGCCTGAAATTATACAATTTGATGATGAGGATTGATTTTTGTCTTTACTGAACTATATTAAACAATGCAAAATTTATAAATATTTTCGAGGTGTTACGATGAAAGAACTTTATGACATCATAATAGTCGGTGCAGGGCCGGCAGGTCTTACAGCTGCAATTTATGCAGGTCGAGGCAAGCTTAAAACACTTGTAATTGAAAAAATGGCGACAGGCGGCCAGCTTGGAATTACTGAAAAAATCGAGAATTATCCAGGAGTTCCGTCAGCAAGTGGCGCAGAACTCGCAAGCACAATGGAGAGACAGGCTAGAAGTTTTGGCGCAGAATTTGTAACTGCAGAAGTTGAATCAATTGATAAGGAAGGTCTTGTTTTTCATGTTAAGTGCAAAAATGAAACATACAATTCCCGCACAGTTATTTATGCAGGCGGTTCAACGCCAAGCAAAATGGGCGTTACTGGCGAAGAGGAGTTTTTAGGCCGAGGCGTAAGTTATTGCGCAATCTGCGATGCTGCTTTTTACAGAAACATGAAGGTCGCAGTTGTCGGAGGCGGAAACACAGCTCTGGAAGAAGCGCTCTATCTCACAAAATTTGCTTCTGAAGTTGTTGTTTTCCACCGAAGAGACGAGTTCCGCGCTCAGAAAATTATTCAGGAAGATGTTGACAGAAACAAAAAAATAACAACCAGACTCTCAACAATTGTTGAAGAGATAAAGGGAACCCAGTTTGTTGAGAAACTTGTTCTCAGAAACCTGAAAACAGGCGAAATTACTGAGGAAAATTTTGATGGAATCTTTGTTTTCATCGGCTACAAACCTTTTGTTGAACCTGTGCGCGATCTCGTTGATTTGACTCAGTTTAACAGAATTGTTGTTGACAAAAATATGGCAACAAAGACACTCGGACTTTACGCAGCAGGCGATGTTATTGACAAGATGCTTTATCAGGTCGCAACAGCTGTCGGCGATGGCGCGGCTGCTGCAGTTGCGGCAGAATCGTGTTTGTCAGGCGAGTGTGCAATGGAAAGAATGCCAAAAGGCTACAATGTGTGAGGTCAAATTATGGAAATATTTCTTACAGGAGCAAGCGGCTTTGTGGGTTCGCACACAGCTGAGCAGCTGATTCAAAAAAATCATTCGCTCACAATTTTTTCAAGAAGAAGAAACGAATACACCGATATTCTTGAAAAAAAAGGGGCAAAACTGCTTCTGGGCAACTTTGATAACCCTCAAATACTTGAAAAAGGGATTAAAAATGCCGAGGCAGTTATCCATATCGCGGGAGCAACAAGAGGATTTTCCGAGGAAGATTATATGGCTGTCAACCGTGATTACACAAAAAATCTCCTTGAATTTGTTGATAAAAATCAAAAGTTTATCCTGATGAGCTCGCAGGCAGCGGCCGGCCCGGCTGATTTTCCGCTCACCGAAGAAGCAGAGCCAAAACCAATAACCTGGTATGGATTAAGCAAGCTTGCGGCCGAAAAAGAAACCCGTGAATGGGAAAAAAGAACGGGCGGAAAAGCAGTAATTCTAAGACCTTCCGCTGTTTACGGCCCGAGGGAAAAAGATATTTTTACCTACTTCAAGCTCATAAGTCGCGGATTTGTTTTTCTTCTTGGCGGCGGCACAAAAAGATTCTCAATAATCTATGTTATGGATCTGGCGGAATCTGTCGTAAAATCGCTTGATTACAACAAAATCGGCACATTTTTTGTCACAAATGATAACGCTCCAAGCTGGGCAGAAATGGCTGAATCAATCAAAAAAGGGACAGGAAAAGAGACAGCAATAAAACTTTCAGTCCCCGAAATTTGCGCCTATCCTATCGGCTATATATCAGATTTTTTTAGTAAAATTACCCAAAAACCGGCACTTCTCAACAGACAGAAACTAATCGAAATGAAACAGTCTGCCTGGATTTGTAGCAATGAAAAAATCAAAAAAGAGATGGACTGGCAGCCACGATTTTCACTCGATGAAGGGATAAAAGAAACAGCAAGATGGTATCAGGAACAGGGCTGGATTTAGGAAAGAAATTAAATCTATGGAGAAAAAAATGAAAGAAATCAAAGCAGATGTTTCACTGATTGCTAAATGCGGACTTTACTGCGGCTCCTGCGGCAAATATCTCAAAGAACTCTGCCCCGGCTGTGCGAAAAACGCCAAAGCTTCGTGGTGCAAAATAA
>CAZISX010000138.1:0-2166 GCA_964542005.1 uncultured Spirochaetales bacterium | reverse complement strand
GTTGCGCTGATTGCAAAGATTTCAGCGATGTCAATGAGTGCAAGAAGTTCAACAACTTTATCTCAAAGATTTTTTCACTTATTTTCAAATCAGACAGAAAAGCCTGCATTATGAAAATTAGAGAAAGCGGCTATGATAATTTCGCCAAATTTATGGCAGACAACAAGCTCCAGTCAGTAAAAAAGTGCTGCAAAAAGTAATTGTTTCGCTAACTTTTTTGAGGCAGAAAATGGTGATAATTAAAAATTTCAAGTTCCGAAGAAAACTCAGGAATCTCTACTTTGAGCAAGTTTTGTAATGGCACGAGAAGAAAATCTGATAAGAAAAATTGCGGCAATAATGCCAAAAAGCAGTGAGCAGGTAAACAAACTTTTCGAGTCAGATTCAGAAATAATTAAAACAAAAGACGGCCATCTCCTTGTTTCTATTGACGAATTTTCGGCAGAAGACCACTTCCGCGAGGATGATCCTTATTCGCTCGGCTGGAATATGGCAAGTGGCGCGATTACAGATATTCTGGCTTCAGGTGGCACTCCGGCTTTTTATCTCCACAGCATGACGCTTCATTCTTCGTGGGATGATGCATTTGTTACCGCTCTTTCGGAGGGAATTGCGGATGTGCTCAATATTTATGGCGCATCATTTCTTGGCGGCGATTTCGGGACATCAACTGTCTGGCGCTACACCGCGACTGTTATCGGAAATTGCGGTGAAAAAGTTTTGATGAGAAGCGGGGCAAAAGCGGGCGACCTGATTTATATGACTGGCAGTTGCGGTGCCGGGAATTTTGAGGCACTTCTTAAAAAACTTATGGATAAAAAACTTCTTAGCCGATTTATCAGAAAATTCAGAATCCGTTTTCAGCCACGAAAATCTGAAGCTGAGCTGATTGCGGAGTTTGCTTCTGCCGCGATTGATTCAAGTGATGGAATTTTCAGGGCGGTAAATACGCTTGCTGAATGTTCCGGCACTGGCTATGTTCTTGAAAACATTCCTTTTTTACGCTCTGCCGCGATTGCTGCCAGAGTGGCTGGGATTTCGCCGCTGCTACTACTTTTTTGCGAAGCCGGCGAATATGAGCTTGTTTTTACAGTTCCGCCGGAGCGGGAAGGCGGGTTCCTTAAAAAAGCTGCTGAACAAAAGCTTTTATTTCACAAAATTGGTACAATTCTAAACTTTGAGCCATCTCATTCCTGCGATTCTTTACCATGTCATTCCCGCGAAGGCGGGAATCCACCCCTCAACAAAACAAGGCAAAACAGCGTGGATCCCCGTCTGCACGGGGATGACATAAAAAACGAGCATAAATTATCAACTAAAAAAAAAGAGCTTTTATACAAAAACAAGGTTTATGATTTGAATTCATTTTCAATTCATGCGCGCGATTTTGCTAATAGTGACCAATACTTGCGTTCAATAATAGACTGGGTGGAGAAACAATGAAAAGAGTTGTGATTACAGGCATCGGGCCGGTTTCTTCAATCGGAACCGGGGTCGAAAATTTCTGGAACGCACTTTGCCGGAAAGAGTGTGCGGCAAAACCTGTTCCACCACTTTTTGAACGGGAGCACAGGTTTAAATCCCGTTTTTTTGTTCCTCTTCCATCCTCAGATTTGACTTCCTGCGGCTTTGAACCGTCAATTAGAAAAATGGTTGACAACGCCAGTTCGATGGCAATTCAGGCTGCTTATCTTGCCCTTTCTGATGCTGAAATCAAACTCGAAAAAACGGGCGACGGCTTTTCCTCTGATTTGACTCAAGATGCCGGAATTATTGTTGGAATTGGCGCAAGCCATCTTGACAGCGCATTTTCTGCGCATCTGGCAAATCTTTTTGATGACAGGAAGGAAATTCTCCGTGATTTGGGGCTTTCAACCCGTTTTCCGATGATGATTGCGCCGCGGGTTATGGCTAATGCGACTGCTGCCTGGCTCGCGATTCTATTCGGTTTTAAAGGCGGGGCAATGGTGCTAAGTACAGCATGTTCCTCAGCAAATTACGCAATCGGCGAGGCTTATCAGAAAATTGCTCTGGGCGAATATGAGCTGATGCTGGCTGGCGGAACAGAATCTTTTGAAGAGCCGCACGGTTCGCTGATGAGAGCTTTTGATGTTCTTGGAACTTTGACTCAATCGGAAGACGGTCGGCCAAGACCTTTTTCCAAAA
>CAZISX010000137.1:8090-8320 GCA_964542005.1 uncultured Spirochaetales bacterium | reverse complement strand
TCAAGGTGTATTACGTGACTATAACAAGGCAATGGAATATTTTATAATATCTGTTGAGGCGTTTCCAATGCCACATGTTCAAGTTGATATAGCCAAAATGTATCAAAATGGTCTTGGTGTCCCTCAAGATTACATTCAAGCTCATGCATGGTACAACGTTGCCGGTATTCACGGTGATGAAGAAATAGTAAATGCTCGAATATCACTTGAGAAGAAAATGACACCTGTAC
>CAZISX010000137.1:7584-7910 GCA_964542005.1 uncultured Spirochaetales bacterium | reverse complement strand
TCCACATCACAACCAGCGAATAAGAAGAATCTGTTTCAATATGCAAATTGAAACGCGATAAACTCAGAGTATTCATGTTATGAATACCTCCTTTCTGCCTTTTGCCGGCTGTTCCTAATCCCTGTTCTTGTTAAATCCAATCTTTTCTCTTGTCTTTTTTACGATTGAATATTATAATTTCCCATGTAATTTGATGCTCAATAAGAACAGGGACCTCGGTAACTGGCTTTTTGGGCTAATTTTTTTATCCAAATATTTTTATCGGGTAGACTATACCACGGCTCACCCAAATAAGTCAATTAAAATGTTTCCTCAAACGCTGATCT
>CAZISX010000137.1:4745-7521 GCA_964542005.1 uncultured Spirochaetales bacterium | reverse complement strand
CGGTGGCAATGATAATGGGGTCAACATACCAAACGGAAATTTACGTACGCTAAGGAATTCTTAGTGGTCGAAACTTGCTTTGAATAAGGTTTCGATTGAGATTCCAGACATAATCCCCAGTGAGCTTTATGTGTTCCCAACCCAAAGGTGACTGGTGTCTGATCAGATCAAAATGCTGAGAAATTCAGAAACAAAACCCTTGTACAAATAATTAACCACTAATTGTTGAAATATACAAAAAAAAACGTTACAATTGTTTCGGCTAAAACACAAAAACCGCGTAGCTGTGGGAAGCGGCGGTTTTCGCGATATATATGTTGGCTGATAGTGTTGTTTTCGATAGTTTTTATTATACCATAAAACTATCGGATTTCAACATCTTTGTCAGTTGACCGGAATCTTATTTTCATGAAAGGCTGACAATGGAACTCAAGGAGATAATTTCTAAACCTGAAAAGCTAACAAGAGAAGAAATTCTTTATCAAACAAAACAACAAATAGAATTTGAAAAGCAACAATTCGGAGTTCATGAAGAAAAACATCCGGATCCGCTCTTTTCATGGCAAGGCATTGGCCGATACCTGGACAACGAACCCGAGCCACAAAAATTCATCTTCGAACATCTTCTCCCAGCAAATGTTGTTGGAATGATACCAGCAACCGGCGGAACCGGCAAAACAATGTTTTTACTACAACTCGCCTGCTATGCAGCAGCAAAAAAACAATTTGGAGCATTCAAGCCGATCAAACCAGTAAAAACATTGTTTCTTGGTGGGGAAGACGCGACAGACATCTTTCACAGGCGTCTTTACACTCTCATTCCGACAATGGAAATGAACCCTGCAGATGAAAATTTGTTACGACAAAACATTGAGGTCATTTCATTGGTTGGACAAGACCGCTTTCTTACTCAATTAGATGAATCAAACAATCCGCGAACAACAGAAACATACAAAAGGTTACAGGCAACCATCGAAAACATTCCAGACTTGGACCTTCTCATAATAGACCCAAAAAGCCGTTTTGACGGTCTATCCGAAAACTCAAACGAACACGGAACATACTTTATTTCTTGCCTGGAAAAACTGATTAAAGATCACAACATCACAATTCTGTTTTCCCATCACGAATCAAAAAACACTGTATCTTCTGGAGAATTGAAAAATTCATCCGGTCGCGGGGCAAGCGCTCTTCGTGACGGCTGTCGATGGGTATTATCCCTTGGTCTGATGCAGGAAAAAGAAGCTGAAAAGCATTGCGTAGATCCAAAAAACTTCATTGAAGCAATGATTACAAAAAACAACTATGCAACAAAAGGTTCTCATTCTCATTTCTTTGAACGTGGAGAACATGGAATCCTGAAACCAGCCGATTTGTATGGACAACGATTAGATCAAATGCTGTCTGCACTGATGGAATTGCTTTGCAATTCATGTATAAACTTTACAGAATCAGAACTTGTCAAGGGTGGTTCAAAAGAGAAAGACAACAACGAACAGTCCAAACACATTGCAGATTCAATGCAGGAAAGATTTCCCGGGTTTAGGAGAACCTTAGATATGAAAAAAATTATCGATTATGCAAAACAAAGAGAATTCTTAATCGAAAACTTTGTTTTGGTTGGAAAGAAAAAAAGAGGTTTTTTAAACGTCTCCAGCCATTATAAAATTTCATGAAAATTCGGTGTAGTACTAAAAAAATGAAAAAAGCCGTTTCTACTGTTAACGTTGGTTTGATGCCGATGTCGCAAAGGGCTAAAAACGCAAAAACACACTTTCTACTGTTAACGTTGATCTGAGGCTAGTGTAACAGTAGAAAAACAATGCTAAAAAGTAGTTTCTACTGTTAACGTTGATCTGAGGCTGGCGTAACAGTAGAAACTGGATCAGTAGAAAAACGCATTTTCTACTGATAATTTTTCTACTGTTAACGATGATCTGAAGCGGCTGAAGGGGGAAAAAATTAACAGTAGAAAAATTCTATCTCTAAAGAGATATATAAAAACGTTCTACTGTTTTTTATATACTCTTTATATCTTTATTGAGCCACAAATTTTATTCAACAAAAGAGGCTTGGAGTGAGCATAATATCGATATTGCAAGGTGAAAACATAGAATTAAAGCGGATTAGCAATAAAGAGTTTGCCTGTGCATGTCCAAAGTGTGGTGGAAAGGATCGTTTTAGAGTTTGGCCAGAAGAAGGTAAAGATGGACGCTGGTTTTGCAGAGTTTGCAATAAATCAGGAGACACAATCGAATACCTTCGGGAATTTCGCGGAATGAGTTTTGATGAAGCATGTAAAACCCTTGGAGAAACAAAAATATACTTACATTGCAAGGAAAAAGCCTTTGTAAATAAGTCTGGCCGAGGAATTTGGAACCCAAAAACAGCTAAAAAGCCATCTGATTCGTGGTCAAAAAAGGCAGACCTGTTTGTGTCGTGCTCACAGAAGCAGCTTTTGAAAAATACAGCCATTCTTCAGTGGCTTGAATCTGAAAGAGGAATCAAGCCTGAAACAGTAAAAGCTTTTAAACTTGGATGGAACAATAACGATCTTTTTCGGAAACGTAGTGATTGGGGACTTGAAGAAAAACAGAACAACAAAGGAAATCCCTCTAAATTGTGGCTACCAAAGGGGCTGGTAATTCCAGTATATAGAAACAATGAGCTTTATAGAATAAAAATAAGACGAAATGAAATAAAACCAGGCGAAGAAAGATATATTTTTATCTCCGGAGGGTCTGTTATTCCTCTTGCAGGCGGAAGCGGAAACATT
>CAZISX010000137.1:4207-4735 GCA_964542005.1 uncultured Spirochaetales bacterium | reverse complement strand
CACCTTTGCGCTGGGTTCAGCAAGTATTCGGCCCGATACGACAACTGTCAACGTTATAAGGAAGTCAAAGGGGCTCCTTATTGCTCTAGATACTGATGAAGCGGGCGCAAAAAGCTCGTGGGCATGGTGGAAAACAAATTTTCCCGAATGTATGAGATGGCCAATTCCTTCAATATTTGGGAAGGATCCATCTGAAGCGTGGAAAAAAGGCTTTCCGCTAAAAGAATGGGCGGAGTTAGGTGTTGAAGAACTTACGAAAAACCCCTGGAAAAAATCAAATTAAACGCCGTATAAATGCGTTAAGCTAACAAAAGAGCAAATTACCCCCTTGACACAAAAAAACATGCTTAAACGGCGTCTTAAGTCCAATGGAACGAAAACTTACGCTAAGGATCAAAAATAGTTTTTGTAGGCAGATTTAATGGCGTAACTAAACATTTGGATGAAAATCCCCACGGAATTTTTTGATAGTCACAACTTCTTTCATTTCTTCTTTTAAATCAGTTAACTCTTGTTCAAGATATTGTT
>CAZISX010000137.1:1027-4197 GCA_964542005.1 uncultured Spirochaetales bacterium | reverse complement strand
TTGGGGAAGGAGGAACGAAAGCCCTTGCTCGTGCAATCTCCATCTTGCTCCAATCTCTTGTTTTATTCCCCCCTTTTTCAGTCGCAGACTACATTCACCACATTGATATTGTCTCTCAACTGAGATATACTAAAAAAAGGGGGAAGAAATTTATATCTCCAGAACCACAATGATTCACGCCAGATTACCAATAGATCTGAAAGAAGATGTAACAATAATTCTTAAAAAACTTGGTCTTTCTGCAACGGAAGCAATAAAGGGTGCCGGGAAGATAGGCCCGTAAATATACGCTAAGGATTTTGGAAATTTTGGTTCCCAAATATCATCTGGTCTTCTTGATTGCCCTTTAATAAAGGACTTTCACAAGGGTTGCAAGCTTTGAGATTATTGTAAAAAGGAACGTTTTTATAATAACTAAAGTTAAATAAAAAGCACTGAATTTCGTTTAACTTTAGTTATCATAAAATGCAAAGAAGAGGTTTTCATCGAATCGTAGTTTGGGCGGCTTTTTCGAGGCAAGAAGTTGTTGACAAAAATATCGGTTTTCTGCGATTGAACTTTTCCTTAGCGTATATTTACGCAGCTATCTTCCTGGCACCCTAAGGTAAAGGATTTCAAATTTTCACTTTTACTTTTGATGAATTCGAGAAAAAAGATATTTTATCTCAGTAGATGCTTGTTATAAACCATGTTCACGCACATGTTGTGCGTGTTAACTCTGTATCAATGTTTGCCGTATTTTTCAAACAATTCTTTCGATAATTCTTGAGCTTCTGCTATTTGCTCCGGTGTCATTTTGTTTTCGATGATTGTTAGATTGTTTTTGCAATCTTCGAGAATTTCACCTGTTCCGTTTGCCGATGCTATGTTCCACCAAGCATAAGCCTGAATATAGTCTTTGGGAGTGCCTTCACCATAGAAATACATACAGCCAATTTTTAATTGTGCATCTTCATTGCCTTGTTCTGCTGCCTTAAGAACCTGAAAATCGTATAAAGCGCACACTATTTGGGAATCACCCCCAAGTAATTCAAAAAGAGCTTGTCTCTGCTTACTGATTCGGTGGACCATCGGTAACTGCCCATGGCGGTCTGCACCTTAGTGGTTTCTATGCAATCAAACCAATCCAGTATTTGAGCGAGAGATCGTTGTGCAAGCCAGTTTTCCAATTTTTTTTCGAGCTTGAGAAGTGATTTGGTTTTTCCGGGTTCTTGTTTTTTGAGCTTTCCCTCTACTTCCTTGATTTTTTTCATCAGGAAACAATAATAGCCCAACGAGATGAATTGTGCGAATTGTCTTCCGCGCAGATTGTCTGGGTACCATGTGCGCGGTCGCTCACCGTCGAGCCTTCCCTTTTGCACGGCAAAGAGTTCTTCGATTTTTTCTCGCAGCCGATAGTTTTCAAGTGCTGTAAATGTTTCCATAGCCTGATTGCTGACAAGGGCGAAACAGCCGAAGTATTTCTTTGCTTCTGTAATGGCTTTGTCGTTGAATCCCACCTTCAGATGCCCCCCACGCCCCATTCTGGATAAGATCAGATACTTGTCTACTTGCTTTTGCGCTGATTCAGTGAACTCGGTTTTTCCTCTTTCAATTTGCGATTTCATTTCAAGCAGGTCTCTACGGAACGCAAGTTCTTTCTTGGCTTCATTTTCGGGGGAATAGTATACGTGAACGTACAGACGACGCGAAATCGTTTCTTTTTCACCGGCGACATTGCCGTTGCGAGATCGCTGGCGTTCCCGGCTGAACTGGTGTATTCTGAGGGAAGTTGCACCGCAGATTGATGGGTCGAATGGACAAGTGCTGGACATACCCGCCAGCGTTGAGCGGAGCGCATCAATTGTCTCGCGGACCCAGACAATATTCGGATCAACCAGGGTCAGAAATTTTATATTGCGCAAGGCAAATTCCATCATGTTCTTCTGGCTGTAGTAGCCGTTATCGGTGACGATTAGAGGTTTTTCCAGATTGAGACACTTGAGCTGTGTCAGAGTATTTTCAATGGAGATGACATCTGGAATATTACCGGGTTGCTTAGCGAAGGCCATTGGTTCGGCATCCTTAACGGAATATAAGGTCAAAAGCTTAATTGTGTTGAGTCCGTCGCCATCCTTGTTGAACCCCTGCCGTGCCTCCGACTGATTTTCAGAGTAGGTCGAGATGGTGGTAGAGTCAAACGCCAGCACAGGAGACTCTCCCAGACGTGCCGCTCGAGCTGAAAAATACTTCTGAACACCATCTTCATTGCAACCAACATCCTTAAATAGCTTGCCATAGACGTCTTCAGTAATCGCTTCATGATATGGAAGAGTGTGCATTACCTGCCAACTCTCAAGGCGCGGCAGCGTGTTGCCACCGGAAGCGATCCAGTAGCGTGCTATAGAAAGCATCTTTGTCGCATCACCCTCGCTGAATGAAGCACGCACGTCATCATCAATGCCGGAAACCTTGCCAACCCACTCCAGGATATCCGTGAGGCCGGTATGTTGACGTGTTGCATTGGCAATTTCACCTTTGTCTTTGTGTTTTTTCGGACGAGTCAGCACAATTTCTTGTCTTCCCGAATTGATTTTTCCCTTGAGCTTCTGACTGACTGTATAGGTTTTTCTGGTCTTTTCGTCGTATGCCGTAATCCGTTCATAGACGTAAATATCTCCATTCGGACGCTTTTCTCGTCGTTCCCCGACGTGAGTTTTTCCTGTTATTGGCTTAGACATGCATAAAATCCCCCTTAACGTGTACGTATAAATATAACACGTACACGTTAAAAAAGCAAGAAAAAAAGCACGGTTTTTCAACTAAACCGTGCTCTTGAAGTTGTATTTTGGTCTTAAAGTGTGCGCTTTATACGATTTTCAGGGTACTAGAGAGAGTTTAAATATTAAAACCGAGGGGGAGGATGGGTTTGTCAGTTACTTTTCGGGAACCACAATGAATAAAGGAGAACCTTCTCTTATGACAACAAAAACAAGTCCGATCGATTCGCTGAACCGGTCCGCAAAACAGCAGAAGAAGCTCACGAGGAGCGAGAGCGGGAACGTTTGGATCGGATGCGAAGAATGAATGAGCAAACGTCTGATGAATCTGCGACGTAGAGCCGAGAACCAGATCGAAAATTTGAGATTTCAAATTTGAAATCTCAAATTCGCCAGCACTCCACCTGTCAA
>CAZISX010000137.1:0-1017 GCA_964542005.1 uncultured Spirochaetales bacterium | reverse complement strand
GAAAGCTTCCTTGTAATCCTTCGGAACACCTTGTCCACTGAGATACATCATGCCAATGTTGGATTGTGCTTTGGCATCGCCTTGTTCTGCTGCCTTGAGAAGCCATTTCATGGCTTCCCTGTAATCTTTCGGAACACCATCGCCGTTGCGATACAGAAGGCCAATGTTGAGTTGTGCTAAAACATTGCCTTGTTTTGCTAGTTTCATTTGTTTCTCAAAAAATGTTTCTGCCGAACACAACATACTTACCGTAAGAAATATTGCTACAAATATTCGTTTCATGTTGGTTTTCCTTTGTGAATTAAATTTTCAGCATTGTATCACTTTTGCAACACGTTCTGCATCAACCTTATATTACAGAAACACATTACCCTTGTTATACGTGGGTTAGATGGTTTGAACGACGTAGAACATGGCAAACAAAGTTTAACCTATGTTCTACATCGTTTTTAGGACTTTCTCAAATGAGACTCGGCAAGCCTACGATATAAGCACATTGTAGATAAAGAAAAGAAGAAACCCCCACATTACAAGCAGCGAAAAAGAAGAATCTGTTTTTATAACCAAATCAAAACGCGATAACTTTATGGTATTCACGTGAATACCTCCTTTCTTTTCTGCTGGCTGCCACTTAATCCCGTTTTTTAGAAATCAGTTCTTGTTTTTTTTTATATATAGGTTTATACTTTCTTTGATAAATGTTGGCTCAAAAAACGGGAAAAGATGTAACAACCGGCTTTTTGGGCAATTTTTTTTAAAAACACGCCAATTACGCGCATTTAATCATTTTCTGTTTTGTTTGTCAAATTCACTAAAAAACCTGAGAATCAGCGTCAGCAGATAACTTAATAAACTATTCTAAATCGCATGTCATGTTTATTCCAAAATAAACACTGAATTTAATTATTTTTAAAAATTTTCAAATAATCAAGAAGATGCCCTTCCCAAGCTATCTTGATTATTTGAAAATTTTTAAAAATAATCAAGATAGCTTGGGAAGGGCATCTTCTTGATTAT
>CAZISX010000136.1:0-8530 GCA_964542005.1 uncultured Spirochaetales bacterium | reverse complement strand
AACCTTACAAAACTGATTCAAGAGAAAAATTCATGCTTGGCGTTTCGTTTGATGCTGAGACAAAGAGATTTCAGGCCGTTGAGGTTGAGGGGTTTTAGACCTAATCTGTTTGATTTTAAAAATCTTTACATTTTTCGATTTCTCTAAATTTCATTACGAACTCGCCCGCAAGAAAGCCCAGCTCTTCAGCGCTGGGATGAATTGTATTATATCGTAATATATATTTGACAGCCATATACTCTTTTGTTAAAATCTACCCATGACAACAGAACGATGGATACATAGCCGCACTGCGGTATATAATATTGGTTATCATCTGATATGGTGCCCGAAATATCGCCGTAAAGTTCTTGTTGGAGCAATAGAAGCTGATCTGAGAATACTATTGCTTGAAAAAGCCACAGAAATAGATATTGAGATAGTCAGCATGGAAATAATGCCAGATCATGTACATCTGTTTGTAAAAACAAAACCAACCGCCAGTCCGCATTGGATAGTACAGCAACTTAAAGGATATACCAGCCATGAATTGCGTGAACGGCACATTATATTGAGAAAAAAGCTGCCAACACTATGGACACGCAGCTATTATTGTGAGAGTGTGGGACATATCTCCGAAGAAACGGTTAAAAAATATATAGAGGAGCAGAAAAACAAATGAAATTGGTAGAAACACACCAAATAAAGAAAAAAGAGTGTGAGTCTATAGACAAACTCTGTTTTCTCACAAAAAACCTGTATAACTACACAAATTATGCATATCGGCGAGTTTATTTTGAGAATAAAAAACGGAAAGAACAAGGCTTAAAAAATGAATTGTTGCCGAATCAATATGAACTAATGAAACGGTATGCTGCTGAAAATCAGACAGACTATCGTGAATTGCCCGCAGCAATAGCACAAAAAGTAATATCTCAGGTATCAGACGCATGGAAATCATATTTTGCAGCAATAAAAGACTATGCAAAACACCCTGAAAACTACGATGCACCACCACAACCGCCGAAATACAAAGACAAAACCAAAGGACGGTGTAAAGCAGTATTTGCGGCAACCAGTTCCCGAATAAAAAATGGGTATCTTCATTTTGCAAAAGCAACCGGCATAAAGCCGGTAAAAACAAATGTGACACCGGAAAGTTTTTGTGAATCACGCATTATTCCATGCGGCAGCGTATATAAAGTAGAAATTGTATATGAACAGGAGGTAAAAAATGTCGGGTTAGACAAGAACCGTGTATTGGGTATTGATTTAGGTGTAGCTAATCTTGCAACTTTAGTAGATAACACTGGAGAGAGGCATCCAATTGTTATCAAGGGCGGGAAAGTGAAATCTGAAAATCAATGGTATAACAAGCAAAAAGCATATTTGCAGACACAATTGCCTGAAAAGTGCTATCGTACAAAGCAGATAGACCAAATAACACTGAAGAGAAACAACCGGGTGCAAGACGCATTGCACAAAACATCGCGGTTTATCGTGGAATACTGCATCGAAAACAATATAGGTACAATAGTTGTAGGCAAAAATGAAGGATGGAAAAAGGAAGTAAATATTGGCAAAAAAAACAATCAGAAGTTTGTACAAATACCACATGCCAAGCTGATAGAAAAGATCTTGTATAAAGCACAATTGTTGTCTATTGATGTATTAGAACAGGAAGAAAGCCATACCAGCAAGTGCGATGCTTTAGCTTGGGAACCGGTAGAACATCATAAAAAATATCTCGGAAAACGGAAATATAGAGGATTATTTGCTTCCTCAACAGGTAAGCAAATACACGCCGATGTCAACGGCGGCTTAAATATCCTCAGAAAAGCGATTGGTGATCATAATTTGGTTATCAATTGGGGCCGTCTGGCACGGCCAGTGTCGGTAAAGCTGCATGTGTAGCTGCGCCGCCAGAACCCCATGTGCTTTAGCCGTGGGAGTTGTCAGGATATCCCTGAATTTTTTTCTCATCTCTGTCCCTCAAGAAAGGTGTCCCAAAAACAACAGTCCCTATGTTTCTCTGCATTATTTTTGTGACAATTGGAGCAATGGATTTTTCTTTTTTGTTGTAGAAGCTATCAGCTGTGCCGTCAGACATTCTCTTTTATAATTCGGTTTTCAACTCCTCAAGAAAATTAAGAATAAAGTCATGTCTTGGCTTCGCAATTATATACGCTTCTTCGGTGTAAAACCCGTCAATAAGTTTAAGAATCTTATCATAAAAATGGTCAATTGTAATTGCATCTGAAGTTTTTCTGTTTTCAAAAGACGGATCAGCGATATTATATAGTTGCTGTTTTGGGTTATGTTGAAAAACCCTTATAATCCCAAATGCACCGAGTGCATCAAGTCTGTCTGCATCCTGAAGTATTTTAGCTTCCAGTGTTTTGGGCGTTATTCCTTTTCTATATCGGTGATTTTCTATTGCATAAACAATTTCTGATATAATATCTAGTGGCCAGTTTCGTTTTACCAACATTTTTCTAGTATAATCTGCAGATAATTTTGCGTGACAAAGACCTTCCTTCTCATCCGCCCTTGCAATGTCATGGAAAAGAGCGGAAACTTCAAGCACAACTAAATTTGCATCCATTTTACGGCCAATATTTAGGGCGTTTTTAGTAACCCTTAAAAGATGATCCAGATGGTGCGGATTGTAATCTATGTTTTTGAAAAAATCAGATAAATATTTGTAAAAAAAAGAGAGCTCGTTTTGAAAAAATTCTGTGTTCATCATATTTTATGCCTCAGAATCTGTTTTAAATTTTTTTCAACATTAAAATGTAAACAAAGCTTTTCGCAGTATAGATTAAGATAATCAAGACTGCTAATTGATTCAAAAGGGAAGAGGGAAAATCTTTCCAGCCATTTTTTTATTTTTTTGCTATTTGATGTTTTTTTGAAGTAAGTAAGCCTGTATTCGCGAATCAGCAGATCAAGATGCCAGACAAGAAAATAACAAAAACCATTGTGATTAAAAAAATAATGTTTGAGGCTGAGATTTTTTGTAATATTACTTCCCGTAAAAACCATGCCTTTGCTGGAATAACTTATAACTGCCTCGACAGCAAGGTCAAGCGTTTTAAAAGAATCAGCAGCCTGCAGGTTTTTTTCTACAGGCATATTAAAATCTGATGCAAGTTTAATAAATTCATTTAGTTGTCTTGGAGCAGATCTAAAATAATCACCGTTTTCCCTGAGATATGAAAACTGTCTGAAGCGGCCTGGATTTTTGCATTTTGCTATTGATGAAATATCGGAAAAACTGAGCATCTTTTCTGTGCTGATATTGTTTTTGACAGCTTCAAAAAGCTGATTCAGAAAAAAAGAGCAGGTAGAATTATCTTCATTTTTAAACATAAAAAAACAACTGTCTTTTCTTTGTTGTTTTTGTCCTAAAAGTGCATTTATTTCCAGCGCATTTTTTAGATTAATCTCTCTTTCTGTAAACTCAAAACGAATAGAGAGAAAAGATTTCATCCTGCCAATATTTAGAAAAATCATATTACTAATTTTTAAATTTAACGGGTTTTTATCTGCAGCGTTTTTAAATAATTTGAGTCTATTATTTATTTTTCTGTAAAAACTGCTCTCTGCTTTTTTTATCAATGTTAAGTTGTTTGTCTTGAAAAAATCGGTTAAATCTGAATCCATCGGATCAAATATCTCTTGTGAAAAGTCTTGCCAGAAAGAAGATAACGCCTTCTTATTACAAGGAATCTGGTCTGAAACAGCAATTTCCAGAACACTTTCCCTGCCTTCAATCAAATCAAGATAACTACGAGAAAATCTATCAGAAAGAGAAACTGTTATTCTTTTATCCTCTGAGCCACCAACCTCTTTTTTCTTGCGATTAAAAAGAGGCTGCCAGTTAATCTCTTTATCATTTATACAGACAACTCCATCAAGCCACAGAGAGGTCAGCGTACAAGTTGGGATATTGTTTTGTCCAATAAAAAGTTTGGCTGAATTTCCATAACCAAGGATGCGTGAACTTATCTTTTCTTCATCGTGGTTAGGATTTTTTGCAGCGTAAAGCTGTTTGCCTGCCAAATAACAGATATCAAAAAACTCGGCTATCTCAGCACAGGTGTAATTTTTAAAGACAGATTCATTTTGAGACAAAACTAGAGAGCGATGCATAATGTTTGAAATATTTGTTTTGTCACCAAATATTCCGCAATTGTCATCATATTGAGTAATAATATGAATCGAGCCATTCAAATTGAGTTTTTTCAGCTCTGTTTCGGCACGCAACCTTCCTGTTTCCATTCCCATTGCAAAAACAAAGCACAAATCACACTGCTTCAGGATGTTTAACAGCTTGTCATCTTCAATGCTTCTGCGTTTTGAAAAGCGACAAAACCAGTTGTTTACAATGGAAGCAAACTGACCTCCGGAATTTAAAAAATCATCAATAAAAACAATTTTGGCATTTTTTATATTTTGTTCGCTAAAACGGGTTAATAAAGAAAAAATATCACGACTATAATTTGTCTTGTTATTAAGCTGTGCAACAATTCTTGACGAGCTTTCGTTTTCATCACCAAAGCTGGTAAAATAAATATCCTGATTGTAAAAATGTGTATCAACAAAATTAAGCGTGCTGCGAAGTATTGAATCATCAGAAATAAATTCAATATTATCCAAAAGGTCTGCCAAAAGATTTGAATTAGAAAGAATCCCAAAAAAATTATCACTCCATCTTTGCACTGCATGTTGCGCAAAAATAAAGCCAATCTCTTTGCCATCAATCTTAAATCGTTCTATTCTTCGTGCACAATTTTCTATTGCGTTTTTTAGTTTATCTTTCATAGCTCGCTCATAATGCTGCTTCTGGACGAAAGATTGCAGTAAAGAGATTTGTATCCGTATTTCTTGTATACATCAGCTAAAAACACAGAAAAATCAGCAACTTCCTCTATTGAAGGCTGGCTTTTGTTTTCCCATGCCGTACCTTTTTTTGGAGTAAAAACCGAATAATCCGCCACAACACCCTTCTTTGCAAGAAACAAGACACCTTCTTTTAGCTCATCAATGGGTTGAGCTCCGAGAACAAAGCCGCAATAAATATTGCCGTGCCCAAAAATAGAGCTTGATTGCTCCATTCTCTGAACAAAAATCGGGTAAGGAATAACCGCATGTTTTCCTCGGCAAACAACCTTAAAATAATTTTCGCCAAAAACCTCAAGATTGAAAATAAGTTTTTTAAAGCCTATATCAAAAGCCTTTTGTAGGTAACATTCATCAGCCGGAGGCAAAAGATTTAGATAAGAATCAACCTGATTTAAAGGTTTTACAGAAGACAACGCCCTGGAAAGACTAAGCATATATTCCCATTCAAGCGAGCTTTCAGGAAGATTGCCCGCCATAATATGCAAATGTATATGAGGCGAAACGCTGTTGCTTTCCAAAAGAAATTTATAAGCATCTTTACATGCTGATATATAGCTGTCTGTAGTTTTTAACCAATTTTTTGTGTTACTGCCGAACTCATTGTAAAGTTGATTTAGAGTTGGTCTGGCACTTTTTTCATTAATTCTTAATGGATTAGAGTCACAGAAAAGACACTCCTTTTTCTTATAAAATTCATCACAACCGTCAAAACCCAAAATAGCAACACGGTCAGCACCAATAACCTGAACATAATTATCCGCAGGAAAGTTATTGATAACATGTTTACTTAAAGAGTTTTTTTCCACAAGTTCGACCTGCCATTTGACATCAATAACATCGGAAACTACAAAAAGAGATCCATTCTCAATAATCAATTTGAAACACGATTCTGGCCTGTTGTTCACCTTCACAACGCTTTTTTTCCCGTTCACAGTTATAAACAATTCTTCAGGAACATAAGGCACTTTGCCGGTTTCAGAATCATATAAAGAACTGTTATTGACCGTTAGCGTTTTTTTTGCCCTTTTTGTTCGGAATTTTTCGGGATATCCTGCAATTTCAGTCTCAATATTATTGCCAGCAATAGACAACCCATAACGAATTAGCAGCAATTTTGCCGCAGCAAGTTCTGAGTTTAGCATTGTTTTTATCTTGTTAAATAGCGCAAAATCCATCATGTTCTCCAGAAAAATGTTAAAAAACGAATATATATTAATTTAAGTTCAGTACATAAAAACAATAAAAAAAACAAAAATCAAGAAAGCAGAAGAAAATATTTAATGATGGAACTTACCTTCAACAGCTAAAATCAGAAAATAGCAAATGAAATAAAGAAAAACGCCTGTCCCAACAGAAATCAAAGTTCCAACACACCACCCGATTCTGATAAAAAGCGGATCAATCCCAAAATATTCACCAAATCCGCCACAAACACCAAGCAGTTTTTTGTTGCTGGAAAGAGTTAATTTTTTCATAGGCAAACCTCTCTCAACCATATAACTAATCAATACAAGCTATCTATTAACGCGTCGCAGAACTCTCCAAAAGCATCTACGAAGCCTATAGCCTCTTCAACAAATTTAACATGACCAGGTCTAGTATCAACCTTTTCGTGTTTGTACTTGTTTTGGTCATGATTATAATAGTCTTGATCAATTTGAATTCTTTGACCGCTTCCAAAATCATAAACTGGAATTCCTTTGAACAAAAAGCGTTTCTGGCTTAAGAACGATTCAGCTCTCATATTTAACATCAAAAATGATATCTCATGAAATACATTATCAAAGATTCTTAAATCTTGAATAAACCCGCAATCAGATTCTTCATCAGAAAAACCATTTAGAAAAATTTCTCGTTCTGTAAACACGCTCAAATTGTCGATAAATAAAAACGAATCAGTAATCAGCAAATCGCCTTTCTGTTCAATTCCAAATTTATTACTAAGTTTTACATACGCGTCTGTCCCCTTTTTAATTAAATAACACTTCATAACCGCCTCCTTAACAAAATTAACATACCTCAATCTATAATTATAAAAGGAGTAAGGGATTAAAATTTCCGGAAAAATTTAATTTTTTTTATTATTTTCGTTTGATTCTCAAATTAATTCTTGAAAACCCTTTTGTTTATAGGAACTTATGCGCGACGATCTTGTTTTTTCCGATGTTGACAGAAGATTCCTTCCAATTTTAAAAATGGGAGAATTTATTCACATTGGGAAAGGTCTAACCTCAGGGCTGGGAAGTTATTCTTTGTACATGCGGGAAATGTGATTTTTCTCAAGAAACCTGATGTTTCTCCAACTTCCAGCTCTTAATCTCGCCGGTTTTACTCGTGAAACTTACGCCGATTAATATTAGCTTTCTGCCATCAAGCAGATATTTTTCGTAATAATCTCTCTTTTTGATTTGTTCCAGAGCTTTTGAAGCAGGTTTGTCGAGCTTAAATTCAAAGATATAGATGTTTGAATCTGTCTTGATAACAGCGTCCATCCGACCTTTATTTGTGTTGACTTCAGCCTTGATGCGATAACCTAAAAGCGTGAAAATAATATAAAAAACTGTCTGGTAATACTTTTCCTGCTTGAGCTTAATTGTGTTATCAATCTTTGCGTAGAAAACTCTAAGAATTTCAAAAACTTCGTCAATATCATTCTTCAGAAAAGCTTTTCGCAACTGTTCAACCAGTGACGGATACTTTTCTCTTCCCAAAAATGTAAAATAATCAGCAAGATAGAGGACAAACGAGCTTCTCACCTCTTTATTTGGATATGACAAAGTGTAAAGTGTGCTGTCAGGATCGTAATCCTTAATTGTCACATAACCGGTCTGATAGAGAAGAGCTTCAAGCTTCAGTTTGTCAATATCGTAACTTGAAAAAGCTGACGATTCAAGCTCCAGATTCTCAAAATTTACAACTTCATAATCCTTTTCTTGCAATAGTTTTAAAAGAAATGTCGGAGTTCCCGTCTCAAACCAGTGATGTTTGAAGTTGCATTCATCCATCGCTCTTGTAAATGAAACGGGGTTGTAAACCAGCACATTTTTTTCTGTAAATCTTATTCCGTTGTAGGTCTCTTTAAGTTTTGCTAGATAATTTTCTTTTGTCATCTCAAGTTTTATACAGTTTTCATCAATCCACTCGGCAAAATAGTGCTCGCACTCGCTTTGAGTAAATCCGCAGATTGTTGCAAAATCGGGGTTTAAAGTTATATCTGTAAGATTGTTTAAATCAGAGAAAATAGATACTTGTGTGAATTTGCTGACTCCGGTGATGAATGTAAAACGGAGATATTCTTCACAAGCTTTGATAATGCCATAAAACCCTTTTAAGAAACCTCTTATTTTCTGAACCTCTTCTTTGTTTAAGATATTGTCGAGAATCGGTTTGTCGTATTCGTCAATTAGAATGACGACTTTGTCAATTTCGCTAAGTTTTCTGATAAGTTCCTTGAATTTTTGGCTTGAATTTGTATCTGAAAGTTTCAAATTGTTTTTTTCTGCAACAAAATCAAGCTCTCCTGAGATATTTCTTTCAAGTTCCTCTGCTGTTTGCGAGGTTAAATTATTGAGTGCAAGCCTAATTATTGGATATTTTTTCCATTCGTAAGGCTTATTATAAATATAAAGACCTTTGAAAAGCT
>CAZISX010000135.1:0-8576 GCA_964542005.1 uncultured Spirochaetales bacterium | reverse complement strand
CCTCTATCTCTGGTATTTCTATAATAAATTCTATTCCCGTAACCTTTCTGGATGTTTTAATCTCTTTATAATCATAACGGATAAAGGTGTTTTTATTTATTTCGTTTTTAGCTATATCAAGTACATATTTTTTGAAGTCACCGTATAAACTGTGTTTGGTGTTATACTCTTCAAATAAAAGCAGCTTCTTTAATTCTTCAAGGTCAAAAAATCTGATTTTTGTTCTTGTTTTATAGTATTGAAGTAAAAACTGATATATTCTTATCGAATACTGAGAATTTAAGTGAGCTATTTCTTTAATTTTCATTTCCGTATAATGTCCGGTTGAGTGAAAATTTGATATGTAAGGCAGTAGCATAGATGGGAACTCAACAACAACATAACCTTCTGAATATAGAGCCGCTGAAAAAAAAGTAAATCTTAATTCTTTTCCTGTGCTTAAATCCTTAATCATTCCGATTTTACCCATAAGAGTGCTCATAATATCCTTGAAATGATTAATATTTGAAGGTGGTATTCCGGTGATGTTAAATATTTCCGAGGACGGAATAACAATTTTATTTTTACTCTTGTATTTAGGTAGATTTTGCCACAGGCCAAAAACACCGTACAAAACTTTTTCCTGCATTGCCGTCAAGTTGAATTTCGCCGATATTAGATTGTTGTGTTGCTTTAAAACAAGCTCATGTAAATCAGAAGCTTCAACTTTTACGGTCTCAAACTTTTTTTTAGGCATAAGTTTTTTAAATTTTTTCTCGTCCATTGATATTAACCTCGTCGTCTTAGGTTGTGTCGTTAATGTTGCAGGAAAAGCGTTACGACTTACGCTTTATCGGGTGTACAGCCCTATTCCTGCACAATTATTATGATGTTTTTCAACAAAACAGCAACTATTTTACAAAAAAATGAGTTATAATCAAGAAAATACACTGTAGAGAGCGACGCTTTAAAGAGCGTGGTTATATTTTCACATTTTTGTAAGCTGTTCTCCGACAACAGGAGGTTTTATGCTAACAAGAGTGTCTGTAGGAAATGCTGTAAGATATTACAGAAAGAAAAAAGGAATTGCTCAGGAAAACCTTGCCCTTATGACAAAAACTTCCCGGAGTTATATGTCTAAAATTGAGCGTGGAGAATGTGCTGTTAGTGTGGAAAAAATATCAGAAATTGCAGAGGCTCTGGGTGTTCCGGTATGGGAAGTTTTGAAGAGGGCTGCAGAGCTTTAAGAAAACAGAAAGGACTGCTTGGTGCAGCCCTTTCTGTGATGTTTGCTGTTTATTTGAAGTTGGCGATAATTTTGTCTGTGGCTAGCGGCAGTGTGCCGGTTGTTGGAATTGTAAGTGTGAGATATTTGCCGAATTCGTCTTCAATGTGTGGAATTTTTGCAATCAAATTGGTGCCTGATTTTGTAATTATCGCGGCTGTCATGTCATAAGGAAGGTCTGTGGTAATTGTTTGCCATGCTGCTGTATTTGATGTCGGTGTTATTTTCATAACAGAATTATAAAAGATTGCATCGGATGGTATGCTGTCTGTGTTTTCCGGGTCAATATCCATGATTTCATCAAGGGTCATTGAGTTTCCGCCAGCAAGATAAATTGCTGTATTGTCTGAATAAACATTGTAAACACCACGCTTTGCTAATTTATTGTTTATTAACTGCGCTCCGCTTGCTGTAATTTTGTAGATTAAAAGATTGGTGCTGTTATTACCAATAATTGCGGCGGTTCCGCTTGCAAGTGTCAATACGCGAAGGTTTGCAAGGTTAAGTGTAGCTATTGAGGTTGTTACATAACTGTTACCGGATTTGACAATTTTATAAACTGTGTTGTTTTTAGCTCCGTTGATTGTTCCGCCGGCTAAATAATAAGTGCTTCCCGACAATACGGTTTCTGCTGCTGTCAAATTAGGGTAATTTAGAATGTTTCCAAGTTTTTTACCGGTGCTGTCATAAAGAGCAAAGGTATTGTTTGTTGTATCTTTAACAATGCTTTGTACATTTGTTCCAGAAATCTGAATAAAGCCAAAGGTGTTTGGCTTGAAAACAATATTAGACTTTACAAGGGCTGTGTTGTTGAGGGAGTAAACAGGTGTTGCTGTTTGAGGTTGAACATCAAAGTAATTGTTAAAAGAACTGTTGTTGTAAATATCCCATAATGCTGAAATGCTTATAGGAGAAAACAACATAAACTGATAATCAAAAAAGTCGTTTTTACCGTTGCAATTCCAGTCATAGGCATATTCACGCAATTTACCAATTTCTTTTCCAAGTTTTTTGCTTTTTACATTTTTTTCCCAATAACAGATAGATCCAGTGCTGGTTCCGGAGTGTCTTACTGGTCGAGGATCAACAAGATTTGCAAGTTCCTCTTTCCATTTGAGCGGATTTTTTATATCCTCATAAGATGGCCCACAATCTGTCCAGGTTACTATACCAACTGTTGAGCCGTATTTGTTAAGGATTGCACTGCCTGAATGACCAGGCCATATATCCATTCCCCAGAATACTATTCGGTGGTCTCGATAAGTGTTTGACCAGTTAGTTTCGTTGTCAAACGAATAGAGATAGCCGGCATTCGCAACGGTTGGTATATCTCTTGGATGTCCGATTACCATGAGGGGATCATCTTTTTTTACGGTAGCTTTATCATAATTAAATTTACCATCTTTCATAATAGGAAATCCCTGAACTGATACCCTGTTCCAGCCTCTCTGTGCATTGCCTGTCCTGTTTTTTATAGCCCACAATGGCATTTGAGAACTGTCATTGTCTGAAGATTCCCACGGGAAATAACCGATTGCGTTTGCTGCTGTGAAAGTACCAGATCTATCAGAGGTATCTATTCCTTTGTTTAAAACTGCTATAAAAAAGTCTGATCTTCCATCTGCTGCTGAATAGCTCCAGCCGAATTCATCAATTTTTATTATTTCAAAAAAGGTTTTTGTGTTTTTCAATTCAGTCAGGGTGCTGTATGCATGCTGCACTCTTGTGTTTCCCGTATCTTCTCCAAAAGAATATTCTTTCTGAAAATCAAAAAGAATTCCAACGGGTTTAATAAAGCCGGTTGCGTTGTTTTTATCCCTGATACAATGCGCCGCTCCTAAAAAGTAGGAGAAGTCATTGTCTGAACCGATAATTGTACCGGAACAGAAGGTTTCATAAACTTTTTTTTCTGCATTGTAGCCAACAAGGGCTCCAAGCCGGTTTGCGTGTTCAATTACAAAATCTTCGTGGAAATTGGAGTTTATATCTTGGAAGCGATACCATGTATCAGGGTTTTCGACCTGCTCCCAGATCATCTGTGGTTCAACATCCTCCCACGCCAAGGGGCTCCAGTCCAGTTTGTTAAGTCCTGGAACTTTAGCAAGAACAGGTGCTATATCCTGTGATTCAACTCTTACAAAAAGGTTTCCGTGGTCGGCGCAAGTGTGGCTGGTCACTTCTGCCGAAAGTTGGGAAAATAAAAGTGCAAAAATAGATGCAAAAAAACTTTTTTTCATTTAATCCTCCAGATTAAAATTGGTTACAATTGTCTTGGTTGCTTTTGTATATTGCTGCCTTTAAGCCGTCAAGGGGGCTGAAATCAATTATGCAGTTGTGGGAAAGCATAAGGGTTGAAAGGGTATAGAAGGATTTCAGCGGGGTTATATCAACAATGTAATTATATTCAAGAAAGAGCATGTCAATTTTAAGGTTTTCAAGTGCTTTAAAAGAACTCAAATCTGAAAATTCGTTTATCGGAAACCTGACATAATTCAGTGATTTATTGGCTGACCATCCTTCCGGGATTGACTTTATTTTATTTCCATCAAAATGAACTCTTTCAAGCAAAGGTTTGTTCGATAAAGGAGATAAGTCAGAAACATTATTATTTTTTGCTGAAAAATACTTCAATGAAGAGAGATTCCTGGCAAAATCAATATTTTCAAGTAAATTCCCTTCAAAGTTTAATCCTTCTATGTTTTTTTGGAGAGGAGAAAGATCAGGAATGTTTTTCAGGCTGCAATTCATTATGGCAGCTGTTTTTAAATTTGTCAGCTCTGTTAATTTATTCAAGCCCTCAAGTTTGCCGCAGCTGTCTATAGATATGTTTACTAAGCTTTTTACCTTTGTAAGCGGCGCAATAGATGTTATCAGGCTGTTTCTTATAACAAAATCTTCAAGAGATGTCATTCCTTCAACAAAATCAATGTTTGTTATTGTTTTCTCGTCTTCAATCTGAATAAAAGTGGTGTTTTTATAGGAGTTTAAAAAATCCAGATTGGCAGGATTTAAAATTTGCACTTCAACACTTTTGAGTTTTGGTAAAACACCTATTCTTGAAAAGGTTGCGGGATTTGTAATATTGTTTATTTTAAGAAATACTTGTTCCAGGTTAATAAGATTTTTGAAATTTTCAGGGATTTCGTGTGCTTTGTGGTTTCCAAAACGCAATATCTTTAGTTTAACAAGTTTGCCTATTGGTCTAAAATCTTTGATTTCATCCGGCGCACCGTTGCTATAGGAATCTATAAGATCCAGGGATTCTAAATTTGGAAGGTTTTCTATTCCTCTTATGCTGGAAATTCCGCCATAACAGGATAGCTCTGTCAGTCTTGCCATGTGTTCCGGGGTTAAGCTTGGGGGGTATTCTTCCGGAACAACATTTATGAGGGCATTCTCAACACACAACTTTAAGAGATTATCCTCGAAATAGCCCTCATAAGGAACATCCGGAGGATATTGGTCTATGTCGGGGTCAACTTCCTGGCCTGAGTCAGTTTCTTTGTCCTGGTCAATTTCTTGTTCTGTGTCGTTGGATTCATCTGCTTGAGGAGTTGTGTCGTCAGAAATTTTATCAGAGTCTTTGTTTTCGTTTTCTGCTGCCTGGTCGTTGTCTGTTGTGTCAAGGTCGGTGGTTGTGTCTGGAAGATTGTCGGTGTCAGAGAGAGATTCTTTGTCTGTTTCAGTTGTTGATTGTTTTGTAGAGCAGGAAATAATAGAGAGTGCAAATAAAAATACATAAGTGATAAGAAAAAAGTTTTTCATGGAAGAATTCTCCTAAAGGTTCCGTTTAAAATATAATAAAAAGATAAAATGTCAAGAGAGAAATTGAGGACAAAAAAGAAAAATGATATGAATTACAAAAAAGTTACAATAAGAGAATTTATTTGTAGGTTAGTATTAGATATATTGCAAAAAAAAATGAAAAGGACTTCCCCTCCCCTGTCTTACTTTCTAAATAAAAAAAAGGGGAGAGGGTCAGGGGATTGTATTGGATGCGGGGGAAATTTCAAGAATTAATCTGGGGTTTCGCTTGAGTCGGTGTCTGTGTTTGGGATTGTGTCTGTGTCGCTTTCTGTTTCTGTTCCTGGATTGATGGTTTCAACATAGCGTTTGATGCAGATTGATTGGGCACTAACATTGTTGTATGGCCAAAACATTGCTGTTTCCTTTCCTGGGTCGTTTGTCACGATTAAAAATAGCCAATTTGAATTTTCTTCATTTTGTTTGTCTGTATATAATAAAGCATTGTTTAATTCGTTAATTTGAAAGACATTTTCTTTTTGACATGCACAAAGTTCATTATCAAAAATATACATCAGATCTAATCCGGTGTAGGTTTTATCAGTAAGAGGGCAGGTTAAGTTAAATTCCTCATTACAATATGAATTTTCAACAAAATCAGTGATTGTAGGTATTGCTGTTTTGTCTCCTGCTAAATTATAACAATTGTCTTGTGCTGCTTGAAAGTTAAGGTTCTCGGTGACTGGAGACCAGCATGATGTGTGGACACCATCTTTTGCTGAATATCTTGTTTGAAAAGGGAAGGCTGTCGGGCATTTATTACAGGTTGCGGTGCTCCAGCCGGTGCAGTCATCATTGCAGGCTGCTGTTCCTGTCGCATAAGTAGGATCAATTGCGATACACGATTTTGAGGATTTAGCGTCGCAAATTTCGTTGTTTTCTTTTTGAATAATACCGTCACCGCATTTAGGGCCGATTTCAAGTTTGCATTCTTTTGTACAGCAGGTTTTGCCATATTTGCAATTGCCTGGCTCTATCATTAACTTTGTGCCTGGGTCACATTCTTCGCCGTCTGTTTTGTGGATTGTTCCATCTCCACAAACGCCGCCAGTAACAATTGTTTTGCAGGCCATGCAGCAAGTTTCTCCATAAGGGCAGGTAGCATTTGCTTCATAGGTGTCTTTGCCGTTATCACAAACTTCTTCGTCACCTTCTCTAAAACCATCGCCGCAAACAGGAATTTCTGTGCAGGTGCTATCATCCCAGCCGGTACAATCTGTGTTGCAGTAGGCTGATCCTTCGTATCCGGCTTTAATTAATGTGCAGTCTATTAAGCTGTTTAGCTCACAAAATTCGCCGTTGTCCATGCGACCATTTCCGCAATTTGGGGTTGGGAGAACTTCGTTGTCGGGTTCTGTGTTGTCAGTGTCTACGGTGTCATTATCGCTAGGTTTTTGACATATTCCGGCTTTGCAAATTAATGGTTGATCGCAGGTAAGGTTTTTATAGCATTCACCGCCCTCACTTCCTGTAATCTTTATTCCATCATCTGTGTCAGGGGTTGATACATCTGTGTCGTTTGCTGCTCCATTACCTTTATCTGCTGGTGCATTGTCTCCACCGCAAGAAAAAATCATCATTGCTGCTAATGTTATGCCTAAAATCATAATTTTTTTCATTTGAAACTCCTGTTATTTGGTGTCTAAGTTGTTTTGTATACATACTTTTTCTTTTAAATCAAGATTATCTACGACTGTATTTATCCCAGTCCATTTTATTTGATTTGACGGTCCTATGATTTGACCGTTTGACAATTCTATTTTTGTATAAGAAAAACCAGGAAAAAATTTGTAATAATAAAATTTACCATTTTTTTTGTAATGCCATTTCGGAGGGCTGATTGTGTAATTTATTTTTCCATCAACTACGGTGGATGTTAGTTCTGCTTTGTCGTAGCTACTAATTAAATTTCCACATATTTTACAGTTGTAAGAATCGGTGCAGGTGTCTGTTATATCCGTTGATAATATTGACTCTTCCCATTCATTTACAAAAATAGATTTTATTGGATTGGAGCTTATATCTGACAATAACAGATTATGTTCTTCATTAAAAAGCTGCGGCATACTGGTATATCCAAACGGAATTATCAAAAAATCTCCATTATTTTTTGTGCCTTTTGGAATATTTGTCCAGTAATTTGTTATTAGGTCTTCATTTGCAAGATGTCCTGATGTTGGATTTTTTTTGTCAGTGTCTTTTGAATGATAATTGGTACTTTGTTGCATTGTTTGTACTGCAACTTTTTCTTTTTGAGTAATACAATTGTCTGAAAAATCACAAACAGTTATTGATAAAAATTCAGAGTATCCCAAAGGTGGCGTAAAAACTGCATTAATTTTTAAATAGTTTTTATCTTTAGTTGTTATTTGTGGGGTTGGGCTAACTGTTTTGTCAGGCATTGAAACTATGTTGCCAATAATTCTATTTCTGCGTTTAACGCCCTGGAACACAACACTTTTTACAGATAGACCATTATTATTATCCTGTACGGTGGTTATAAAATGAGGTTGATTGCCTGTTTGCTCTATTGTAGCATTTTGAGTACATGTTTCAGGACTCTCTTCTTTCGAGCAATTAATGTGCATAGTTATAAATTTTTCGTTGGGATTTTCAAGTTCCATATACAGTTTTTGCGAAATAGATGGAGGTGTTTTGTCAATATGAAAATCAAGATAATTTGTAGATGTGGCGTTATCGTTTGAGACTGTAAATTTAACATAATAATCTGCTTCTGGCAAGGTGCTTGAATATGCAATTTTGGCACCACTGGAACAAGCTGCCGGGGCTGTAATATCTTTTTTTAAATGGTCAACAATGTTGCATTTTATGGTTTTAGCGTTGTATACGGAATAGGTAATGTTTAATTCTTGGCCATTTACATATTTCCTGTTCAACGAATAGCTATTGATTTTGGGCGGATTAGAATTAATGGTTACATAATTGGAAATGCAATAGCCGCTTGGCATTATTTCTCCGTCTGCTTTGTTACATATACCTTTATAATCGTTGTGTTCGTTGAGTTGGTTGCCAACATGTTTTGATCCTTTTACGGTTAATGTGCCTTTAAAGGTTGTTGGTAATTTGGTCATATCGCATAGAAAAAATATAGGTTGGCCTCCGTAAGTATCAGCTACTGAGCAGTTTATTGTTGTAGTTAGTCCTTGGACTTTATCTTCCACAACATCCACATAAACATTTTCTAGGTATGTGTGAAATTTACCGATAAAATCAGGATAACATGAATAACCATTACCATCATCACAAGCAAAACTTCTCACAGCAAGAACAAAATCATTTATGGTTGAAACATTGTTGGGAAAATAATCCACATAAAGCATAGAGGGAGCTGTATCAACTTTCCATATCATAGGCGTTGTTGTCTTGTAAGCATTGCCCAGCTTGTCTTCTATTTTGATAAGGATTCCCTGGGTATCATTTATGGTAATATTTGCTAGTTTTTTCAAATCAATTACAAAATCAGCGTTGCCATTAGAATGTGGAACTT
>CAZISX010000134.1:0-8799 GCA_964542005.1 uncultured Spirochaetales bacterium | reverse complement strand
CTAGGTAACTTGATTACCATGCCAAAGTAAATCTTCCGGAGGCTAGGTAACTTGATTACCATGCCAAAGTAAATCTTCCGGAGGCTAGGTAACTTGACTACCATGCCTCCGGAATGATTTCAGGTGCCATATACTTTCGGTATAGTGTCTACGGATTTGTTCCGGGTGTCATATACTTTCAGGTAAGTGCCTTAGAATTTGTTTCATGTGCCATATACTTTCGGTATAGTGTCTACGGATTTGTTCCGGGTGCCATATACTTTCGGTATAGTGCCAGAGAATTTGTTTCTGGTGCCATATACTTTTGGTATAGTGCCAGAGAATTTGTTTCTGGTGCCATATACTTTCGGTATAATGCCGATTTACAGAAAAATTGTGTCATAAACTTAATTTCTATCGCAAGTGTTTGTAGATGAAGGTTCAAGGCATTCCTTTATTTTATCAATATCATATTCTTTTCCTTTCAAAAAAAACTCTTCTGGCTCTTTTTTGTCTCCATAATCATTAAAAGATATTATTTTCATTGTCTTGCCTTTTGGCGGTCTTAGATAATCAATCATTCTGTTTGTCAAATCCTCGTGGTGGCTTGTTAGAATCACCTGCCGTTTCATTTTTTCATTATCTGCATAAGCCATTTTTCTGAAAAGTATTGATGCAGGCAGTAATTGCGACATATCAAGACTTGTTGTTATATCATCAAAAAGCATTATTCTATGATTCATTTGATGAGTATAGGCATAATTGAGTCCAATGCTCCAGCATATTGAAAGCTGAGTTTTTTGACCAGTTGAAAGAGAGTTGTAGTCAAGCTCTTTGCCATCAGCTTTAATTTTATAATCTCGTTTTCCAGCTTTTTTTTCAATCCTTATTTTTATAGGTAAAAAATCACTTCGGAAATGGAAATAAGCAAGTATTGAGTTCATGGTTTTAACAATTTTGTCAAGCTCATCCTCAGGAATATCATTCATAATCTGTAAAACAGAATCTTTTCCAGTTTCTTTTTTCACTATTTTTTCAATATCTTTAATTGTTTTTAACTGTTCAGCGTAAATCTTGTTTTTTGCTTCACTTTCTTTTTTTAGTCTTTCTATCTCAAGCTCTTCTTTTATCCATTCAGAAATAACTGTTACTATATCATTTAAAAGCACTGAAACTTCATATTTTTCTTTTACTTCGTTGTTCTTCCCTTCTGTTTTGTTCTTTTCAAGATATTTTTGCCAGTCTAAGATTTCATTATCAATTATAATTCCAAATTCTTTGCACAATGCTGAAAATTCTTTTGATCTAGAAAGAATATATTCCTCTGTTTTTATCTTATCTAACTCCTCCTTACTTTTTTGAAGCTCGTTGTCGATGTTATTTAGATATTTTTGTGCAGAGAGCTTCAAGTTCTTTATATCTTCAGCATTCAGAGCACACCATTTAAACAGATCTTCATTTTCTTTATTATCTGCGAGATTGAAACTGTTCATGTATTTTGCAAGTGTTTCGACTGTTTCAACAAAGGATGGCTCTGAAGGGAGAAAAAAACACTCTTTTTTCTGATTATTCAGCTTTATGTTCTTTTCTATCTTTTCTTTTTCGTCTTTTATTCTTGAAATATTTTTTTCAACATCGTCAATTTTTTCTGGATTTACAAAATAGGTAATATCGTTATTCAGGCTGCCAATATTTTCTTCATTTATCTCTAATGGAGTAACTTTTCCCGTGAAACGATAAAGCTGCTGGCTTATATCATTTTTATTTTCTGCTTGTTTGGTTTTAACTTCATTATCAACATTGTTTTTGTGTGACTCAGCACAATCCCTTATATCTCTTAAAACATCCTGCAACAACTTAGCCTCATTATTGTATGTCTCGCAAACAATATCCCGTATATTTTTCATTTGAGACTCAAAAGCCGCTGAAATCACATCATTATTTATTAAGAGGTGCTGTTCAATTTTGCTGAATGGTGAAACAGTTTTCTCTTTTAACTTCTCAATATTTTCTGCAAACTTTTTAACATAAGGTAGTCTTCTGGAATTAATATCTATCTGCTTTTGCTCGTATTTAGCTTTTAAACCAGGCAGCCATGCATCTTTTAAAGGTTTTAAATATTGAGACACATTAAAATCTGTCGAGATTGTTTTTATTATCTCATTCTCTGTTAACTTCAGATACTCCTGAAAAACACAACTCGCCCTTTCGCTTATTTCTGATTTTTTTTGATCACAAGCTGCAGCAGTAGAATTATCATTTATTGTAACAACAAAATTACTGTCTTGACCCATTGTTTTTAACTCTCCAACATAATTTTTAAAATAGCTGGTCTCTCCATGTAGGAAATAATCTATCGCATATAATATTGAACTTTTTCCGACACCGTTTTTTCCTGTTATAAAAATAAGGTCAGCATCAAAATCAAAACTACAATTTTCAAAGCAACGGAAATTCTTTAGATCTAATGTTTTAATTCTATCAACCATTTTAAGACTCCTTTCTCTCGACAGAAAAGCTATTTGTTGATTCAAGTTTTTCTTCTACAAGTTTTTTCCATTTACTAATACCATTTTCAAATGCATTAATACCATTTTTTTCAATTTCATCGGCAATAATATTCAATAATTCAGGATAAAATTGTTCTTTCAATTCTCTATTTTCTCCCCTTAAATATTCAACATACTTTTGCTCTGACATTGGCTCAAGTTTATAATCTTCCGCTTTAATGCCATCGCCAATTACATCCTCAAATATTTTTTTTGCTTCATCTTCATTAGATTTTACAATAATAGAAAAATCACCTCTGTGCCAATCCTGATCTCCTGCAATTTTCTCCCATTCATCTTTCTTTTCTTTGGCATGCATAATAATCACTCCTGGCAAAATTGCTCCTTTTGATTTTAGCCAGTCGCTCATATCAAGAGCATAATTCATCAATTCATTTTTTGGATTTTCAATATTTTTATCTTGATTCCATTCAACTCTGATTGCAAAGCAGACTTGAGAAATCTTTTGGTCTTTTATAATTAAGCCTATTTTCTTTAGCTGTTCTGCTTTTTCTTCAATCTTCATCCCGCTACCTCAACCTTATATTTTTCAAGTGATTTTTTATAAGACTTTCTATTTCTTGCTAAATATTTTGAAGGATATTTTGCTGCATCTTTGATTCTCTCTTTTACTTCGTTTTCAGACATATCTCTGTCATAAATACTATCAAAAAGATGTTGCCAGGAAAATTGAATCACATCCAGAATATTTCCAGCATCTTTTCTTCTGTATCGCGCTGCTTCATTAAAAAAATTTTTGCTTCCTATAACAAACTCAGAAATTTGCAAGCATGTTTGATTACCTTGAGTGACCTTTTTATCGCTACGATGAAAATGGTCACAAACACTACAAAACTTATTATCTTCAATATCAAGTTTCAGATGTCCATCTGCAATACATTCTTTTGTTTCTGCATCCAGCAAGTTGATCAGAAAAATAAACTCGGCATATAATTCCTGATGATCAACCACAGTAAAATATGTTTTGCTTTTACACTCTTTCTTGTTATGACAGACAATATTTACTAAGTCTTTTTGTGTTTTAGGAATCATACCATCTTTTTCATAAGCTATTTCATATTTGTCAGAAAGATCTTTAAGAATTTCTGTAGCATTTGGAACCGCCGATACAAAAGCAGCTTTTCCAGGCTTCGAGGATTCATATAATGCATCTTTTATTAATCTTTCAAATACATTAAAAAAAATCCTGCTCCAGAAAAAATCTGCTGATAAGTTATTTTGCTCTCCAAAATCCTCGCAGGAAACAAGAAGGTTTTCATAGTCTTTAATGTTACCATGCAATTCCGCATATCTTCTTGCAATATACTCCTGAGGAAAGCTTGGATTTTTTTCATAAATTTGAACAAACGGTACATTTGCTTTTTCCAATAAATTACCATTCTTATCATTCTTAGCTACGATTTCTTCTTCAAAAACCTTTTCAATAGTATGAATAATCTGTGGCTCATCACTGCCAAAAGCTGAAAATAATAGAGAAGTTGTTCTAAGTTTATGCCTGAAAAAATCAGCAGCCCAAGTTCTTTTGCGCCAATCCTGAAGCTGTGTACTTGTCAGAAGAAGAGTCTCCCTCTTCTTCTCTTCATTTGCGTACTTTGCACAACCATTTATTTTGTATATTTTTAATATCCTTTTTTTACCAAGTTCATTTTCATTCTCTATATCTTTATTGTTTCCAAAATATGCTTTTGCACTATTCTCTGTGTTAGATTCTGCATCATGTATTACTTCGAATGATTTGTCTTTTTCGGAGTCATCTAAAGAATTGCACCATGTCTCCTTATAAGCTCTTTCAAAACAGCAATCATAATTTGTTGTAATTATTTCATTTAACAAACCTTCTCTGGCAAGAAATGCCATGCAATAATGAGCTTTTGATGGAATTATTTTATCAAACTTATGAATTGATAAAATTTCCGCCAGCGATTTATATTTGTCTACATCTTCATTCCATACAAATCTTTCACAAAGTTTTTCAAGACGTTGCTGCTCTTTCTCTTTGTAAATATGACAATTATTATCGAGCTCATCTTTTTTACACTTTTCCTGTTCTCTTTTGCAGCATGCATCAAAGAGAATTTTGATCATGTTCGGTGTGTTTTGAGGAAAAAATTTTTTATCTTCATCATCAAGAGGAGAATCAAAAGAGATTCCAGCGCCTATAACGGGTGTGCATTTTGAATTTAAGATCCTTTCAACAATGGAATTTATTTTATCAGTCATTTTTTCTTGGTCTTCCTTATAGCAAAAAGATTAAATAAAAAAGATACAAAAACATCATTAACGGATGCAAATAACATAGTTAGGATAATCATAATCTGTTTTAACATCATCACCAACCAAACCATCTATAAATCTAACTCCCCAAGCACTAATTGTGTTGGGCATTAAAGATGAAGATGACCAAAAATAATTTGAAGGCATTTCTGGAAAATCAGATGCCGGATTATGTTTTGTTCTGTTTCTTAATGTTTTCAGTTCATTAATATTTGGTAGTCTCCAATCTGTATATCCGCCATAATCAAGTGTTTCGCAGTAACTTAATGCCTGCTGCCAAGTTTTGTCTATTGAATATTCTTTTGTCCATTGTAATTTTGTTTTTGTATCGGTTACAATTACCTTACCACTTTTAATTTCTTCAATAAAAGTTCCTTTTGGCTTATATTCACTTCCAGAAACACATTTAACATGTTTATTATAAATTTTCTTTAAATAACTTGTTGAACCACTATTAACATAAATATTCCATGCAGCAGAAATATCATTTATGTAAAAAGAAGATGACCATAACCACCAACTTTGTAAAGTATAAGGAAAAATTATTGGATTAATTGTTTGATTTTCTCTTCCATAATCAATTAATGTTTCAAGCTCTTCGATATTTGGAAGCCGCCAGTTTGAACTCCCTGCAAGAGTTAGATTTTCACAATAATTTATCGCTTCCTGCCATGTGCAAGTAGAGCCTGTTGGATCTCCTCCAGTGCAGCCATAATATGTTGTTGGAATATTTCTCTGCCAAATGAGTCCTGTGTTGTTGTCTGTTACTGTTTCGCTATTTGCTGTGAAATTTTTTGGTGTGCAGAAATCTGAATACTGTGCGTCCTGACCATAAAAATCTTCTCCTTCTGACGGACAGGTTATTTCAGAAGAATTGTTGTAACATTTAGTCAGACCAGTGCATAGAACAAATGAAGAAGATGGCTTCGCAACACACCCGCTCTCATCCCACCCTGAACAATCGCTTTTACAACTTGCTGTGCCGCTTGTATAATCTCCATTTATTAATGTGCAATCCATTGTTTCGCCTGTTTCGCAGGTTTCGCCTGTTTCCAGTTTGCTGTTTCCGCAAACTGGTAACTCATTCACACACCTAACATTGCGGTAGCGAGGCTTACTGCTGCTGCCCACATCGCCATAGCCGAAATCCACACCCCAAGCGTCGGTCATATCCCCATGGGACGAAGACGACCACAGCCAGGTGTTTTTGTCATCACTTAACGCTGAATATGAAGCTGCGCTACCATCACAGTAACAACTTTCACTATAATCGCTAGACTCCAGATGATCCGGATCTGAAATCTGGCACGATCCGCCTGTCATACTTTCAGGGCAATTAATAATAAGGGTCCTCAGTTCATCAATTGTAGGCAGTCTGCCACCAAGGTCGGTGCAGTAGATTATCGTATCTTCCCAGTTCATTTTATTTGTTGATTTATCCGACCAGTAAAGGCCGTCATGCTCATTTGGAAACATATCTTTCTTTTTGCAGCTAGTTTCATCCCAGCCTAGGCAATCACTTTTACAAGTTGCTGTGCCTGATTCGTAAGATGATGATATGGCAGTGCATGATTTTGTGTTGCCTTTTTCGCAGGTTTCGCCTGTTTCCAGCTTGTTATTTCCGCAAACAGGAGTGTCGTTGTCATCAATATCTATATCAGGTTCTTTGTCATATCCAAAATCACTATCCGGCTGGCTGAAAACATCTTTATCATCATCATTTTGCGGTTTTGCATCAGCATCCTTACACTCGCCCGCAATCCATTCTCCATTTGTGCAGATCATAAGCTGTTCGCCGTTATTATTCACGCCGCATTTCAAAATCTTTTGTTTTCCCTCTTTGTCGCAAGGGCTGTTTGCATCGTAAAGTCCGTCTCTGCCAAACTTGATATCATCATCTTTGCAGGAGGTGATGAAAAGTGCTAAAGCTAATAAAATCATTAATATTTTCATGGTACACCTCAATATTTAAATATCATGCCGACAGTTTTTGTCTCAGGATCAATATAGAATGCCTGATCTTTCGGGATTTCCTTTTTGAAGAGGAAACATATCACGCCGGTAACAGCAAATGCGCCGCTAATTCCATAAAATATATTCCTGTATTTTTTGTTTGTCTCATATTTATCCTGATTACCCTTGTATTTTGACCAGTATTTTGATGAATCTTCCGGCGTTTCGGCATTTATATATTTTGAGTAGTCTGATTTTGCGCTTTCAAGGCTGTCTGTTGCTTTTTTGTTGAAGATTAATCCTGTGATTAGTGAGATTCCGGAAACTCCAAGTGCGCTGATTCCATACCATTTATAAGGATATTCGTAATTTTTTTCATCTTTTTTGAGCGTAAAAAGGAGGTTTGTTCCTGCTGCGATTTCTTTCTTTTCAATCTTTTCCTCATATCCATCTTTGCGGAGTGTAATTTTGCGCTCGCCTGAATATACACCTGTATTGCACGGCGTTTTACAGATAAATTCGCCATCAACAAAAACCTCGACTCCTGCCGGATTTGAGCTTATTGTTGTCTCAACTTTCTCTCTTTTGAGTATTGCCGAGATTGTTTCTATTTTCTGTTCTATCAGGTTAAGCGTTTGTGAAAAGGTTTCTGTTCCAGCTTTTTTGATTTCAATATTTTTTGAACAGAGCGAAATCTTTGATTTAAGCGGTGTTGTTCCAACTAATTTTCCATCAACAAAAACCTCAGCATCAAGATCGTTTTTTGCTTCATCTGCTGCATAAACTTCAATTGCAGATTCCCGTTCAACCAAATCAATATTTATCACCTTTTCAATTCCTCGTTCAACGATAAAGTTTTCGCCAGTTTTCAGATAGCAGTTGTTCTCTGATTCTATCTGGTGCGGCCCGCGATTAATCCGATGTTTTGTAATTGGTGTTTTGCCGACAACTTTTCCATCAATTGTGATAGCTAGTCCAGATTTATTTGAATTAACTGTTACCCAGCCGAAATCAGGTTTAAGACTCCATTCCAGCTCCTGTTTTTTGCCTGTTTGCGGCTTTTTTATCATAATTATTTCTTTTCTTTCGAGATAAAATTCATGTCCCATCTGGATTTCGTGGTTTCCTTCTGCTATGTTTTTCTGGCATGGTGTTGTGCAAAGGAATTGACCATCAATGAGAACTGCTGATTTATCGGGGCTGGATGAAAACGAAACATTAATAAGTGTGCCGCCAAGCTGCCAGGAGCTTGCGTTTTCACCAAATTTACCTTCCTGAAAAATTAATTTCTGACCTGAAAGTTTTGCTGAAATCTTTTCAACTGCGCCGCGAAGCTCAGAGGAAGTTCCATCAAAAGTTACAACCTCTGATTTTATCGCCGCCTCTTTTGCCAAATCAATAAATGTTGCAGAAAAGGTAAATATTCCGCCCAGTTCTGTTATCTCTGCTCTTATTATTGTGTCTGCTGAAAGTGCCTGACCAAGCGGTATCTGACAATTTTCATCGTAACACATTTTGCGGGACTCTAGCTTTTCCTCTTCAATCATCTTTTTTAATGTCTCTGCCTGTCTTGTTTTGTCTATAATAACAAACTTGCCAGTGCCAAGAGAGCTTCTCAAAAGATCTGTTGCAGCTCCAAGATCAGAGTTGGAAAATTTCTCTGTTTTATCAACAATTTCCATAACTGCAACAATAGGCTTTGATTCGGAACCGGACAAAATAAATAGTGGAAAAAACATTATCACAAATAAAAGAGCTTTCATAACCTGAACTCCTCGCTAAACTCTAAAAATTGAACTTATCTTAACAGAAATTGTTTACTGTAAAGTTACAACAAAAGAAAAAACCTGTCAAATTATAAATCGAAAAAATTGTGACAAACCTTTAGATTATTTTTGGAGGAAACAGATTAAAACCCCTCAACCTCAACGGCCTGAAATCTTTTTGTATCTGCATCAAATGAAACTCCAACCATGAATTTCTCTCTTGAATCAGTTTTGTAAGGTTCGGCATAACCTTTCTC
>CAZISX010000133.1:0-8873 GCA_964542005.1 uncultured Spirochaetales bacterium | reverse complement strand
GATTTTATTGGGTTTTTCAAACGCATGATGTTGGGAGGGTGACGAAGTCGGGAAATTTGAGGGGTTTTGTCAAGGAATTGAAATAATTGAAATAAGTAGAAATTTTTTAGTGATTCTTCTGGCTTTATTCCTTTTCTGACCATATCGTAATATCTGATTCATTGAAAGAGGCGCATTTTCCACGACCGACAGGATTGGATTCATCACCATAATTTGCATAAACACCCTCAGTTTCACAAGAGGTAGAAGAGCTCTCGCTATGCGGATATTCATAAGATTTTTCAACCCATTTCACATATTCATCCTGATCCCAGATAGGAGCGTTCCTGCAGTCTTGAATAGTACACCATTTATAATTAGTTAGATGTCGAACTTGTCCATTTCCTTTTTTTGTAATATCAATATTGCTCCACTGGCTATTCCACTCAACTTCAGCAATAACCGCGTATTGATTTGGCATAATTTTAAATTTTTTAATAATTTTGTCAGAATCAGGATGAAGCGGATCAGTAACAGTTGCTCTTGGAGCATCTTTCCCATCAATTGTAATGAGAATTGTTGGCTCAACAGGTTTTTCGCATTGACCGCTGTTTGAATAATCAGTACAGTTGAAATAATTAACAACAACAAGATAGGTTCCGTCAAGAACATCAAGATTTTTTCTGTAGGGCCCAACATTGATTGTTTCGATACCGTTTCCAAAAGTGTTGTCAATATCTATTGTGCTATTCCAGTTATTTGTTGTTTTAACAACTTGCCCCGACCATTCATATCCTGCACCCTCAACATTTCCAGGATCTCCAAAATAAACATCATCATGTGTGTTTGTAAAGTCTCCATTATTAGCATATTCTGCTTTAGTACACATATAGCCATCTTTATAATCTGGAAGACAACTACTTACTACTTCACCTGTTTTTCTGATAATATGAAGATCTAAATCGACATCCATTCCTTTTCCTGTTCCAGGAGAATCATTTCCGTAACCTTTCCACTGGAGCTGAACCTGAACTCTCGATTTAGGAACAATTTCAGGTCTGCAAAAGGTTGAAGCTTCTTCGCTGCAAATGTTGGTTGATTTTTTACAAACTTTTACCGACATTTTTAGCAAATAGTGACTATCTTTGTATTCATCGCAGTAAAGATTGTATTCATAAAGATTGTCATGAAGGGCTGCATCTTCACAAATTTCTTTTTCTATTGCATCTGAAATTGCCACGCATTCTTTTTTTTCTGCATCGATTTTTTCAGTAATTTCAACACATTTTGATTGATTAGGAGTCGTTTTTTCTCCAACATTATTAGGCGTTGTAACATAACCTCTAAATGTTGCTATTCCTTTATCAATCCATTTGTTTTCAATTGCTTCACCATTATTATAAATTATTGATGCTGTTGGCATCTCCACAAACTGCCATTTGTACTGATTTATATATTCCTCATCTGTTATCTTTTTCCCTTTTTCATCGTAAAGGCCAGACTTTGAAGCATCAAGAGCCACTTCTTCCGATATAGACTCAAAACTTTCTTCTCCAGTCCTGTCATTTCTGCAGTTGAGATACGCTTTAACAGTCTGAGAAGAAAAAATATCATTGTCGTTAACACTATCTTCTTTTTCATCTTTATCTTCAACACCGGAATCGACACATGCCGCATTTATATCACCACCAACACAATTTTTTGACTCTTTACCGCAATTCAATTCTTCATTCCAGTGATTGTCGATGCAAATTAAAATAGAATTGCTGCTGCAAATTCTCTCATTTTCCACACTGCACGGACTTCCAACAGCAACAGATTCTTTCACATTTTTTTTCTCAATCTCAGAATTACATGCAATAAATGTCATGCACGCAAGAGTCAACGCAATAGATTTTCTCATGATGTTCTCCTTTTTTTTGTTCTTCAATTACACGCCGGCTTTACACAGTAGTGTGACTGAGAAAAGTTATAAAACATTACAAAAAAAAATTCCATCATCTTATTTTTTTCACAACTACTTAATTTTATTATCATAAATAATATCCCAAAAGCACTCCTGCTATTTTTTCCGTTCTGTTGTACTCTATAAATTTAAAAGGAAATCCGTCAACTGATGACCATGTTTTTTTGAAAACAAAGAACATTTCCAGACTTATGTTTTCATTCAAATCAATCAAAATTTCAGGATTTATCTTTAAGAGGTGTTCTCTTCGCTCTTTTTCTTTTTTCTCCAATAAAACTGAATTGTTAAAGGTGTTCTGCTTTTAAAGAAAACTGAGTAATTTTAAATTTCATACTCCCTTCTGTGGCAACTGAAAGTTGATGGAAGGTGTTTCTTTCAGAATAAATTCCCGATTTGAACAAATAGTTATAGTCAGCAAGATCAAAAAAACGGTATCCTGCCGAAAATTTCATCTGTGCCGACTTATCATTGCTTTTCAGAAAAAATCCTACTGCACCGCCTGTTTCCGAGCCTTTTATGTGGCTGAATTTTTCATCAAAATCATAATAATATCCGGTAGATGTGTTTAAAAAAAACTGAAGCTGCCTGTTTTGTTCAAAAGAAAAGTCAGCGTAAAGATGGTAATCGCTGTATAAATTTCTGTTTTCATAAATAATTTCGGAACAAAAATGAGAAGATGCCGACAATGAAAAGCCATACCTGCCTGCATATTTTTCAATTCCGGCAGCAAAATAGTTTTCCAAATATGATTTTTCTATACCGGAAGATGTTTTCGAGAGCAAATCAAAATCAAAATACCAGCCTTTATTTTCAAGAGAAATCGAGGCTGACAAATCACCAAAAAAAGCAGATTTATCCTTGTTTCCCTGCCATAAATCGAGGAAATAAGGGATAGAATCAATTGCATCTTCTCTGGAATCTGCATCATAATGAAATCCAGCCTTAAAATCTTCCGACAAGGAATAGGCTTCCAGTATAAAACAGCATAAAATTGTAAGTAGAAAGATAAATATTCTCATCGTAAAAATCCTTTTTTTCTGGCTTTTCGGATATTTTTCAGGAGCTCTTTGTTTTGAGTTTCCTGCCCGGTAAAATCAATAACTTTTTCTTTGCCGGAATCAGAATTATGCTTCACAGAATCAGACTCTGCAGAGCTCTCTTTTTTTAGCATTTTTTTATCACTATCCTTTGCAACTGTTTCTTTTTTCAAATCTTTTTCATCATCGTGGCTTTCTTCTTTCTCCTTATCTGCTGCAATTTCATCCTTTTTTAAATCCTCTTCTTTAAAATTAGAAAGCTCTTCATTGGCCTTTGTAACATTACTTTCTTGCATCTTATCAACCTGTTTTTTCGTCAAAACTCTTTTTGGAACTCTTTCTTTTCTGAGTTTGGGCTCAATCTCTTTTGATTTTAGAGAATTTTGTGTTGACAATTCTTCCTGAGATAAAGTCGAAGCTTGTTTTTCTTCTGAATTTTCAGATTTTTTAACCTCCGGAAACATCATCTTTTCCCATCCGGCAGGAGCTTTTTTCCCTTTTTTCATAGAGACAGTCAGGCTTATTTTTGGAGATGCCAACAGCTCGGAATAATTAATGAAAATAATAAATAAGAGTAGAAAAAAAAATCTCTTCATCAGTGTGGCGGAAATTCCAGATAGGCTACAGCAATTTTTTCATCTGTTATTGTAAGAACAACTTTCCGTTCATGGATTAAACCCTGAAATTCAGCCCTGGCTTTGATATTCCAGACTCCGTTTTTGGATGCGTTTACAACAAAAGGAATCTCATTTTTACCTTTTTTAAGAGAACCGCTCCATGAAGCTGTTTTCTGTTTCTGCACATCATAAATATCGCTCTCAAAAGAAATCTCAGAATCGAGATGAATAGAAAACTTAACATTTTCAATATCTTCCGATGATGTATAGTTGAGTGTAAGCGTTACAGGTTTATTCCTTTCAACATCATAACTTGCGATAAGTTTTGGTTCAGAATCGTTTTTGCCTGTATTTTGAAAAAAGAAAAATCCAAGAAAGAAGAGAACAATAAGAGCAGAAAAAGCACCTGCCGGAATAAGATTGTGCCGGAAAATATCGAAAAAGCCTTTTTTATTTTTTGATGACAACTTGGCTGCTTCCATTCTGGATGCAAGTCCGGTAAAAACAGAATCAGGGCATTCTATCCTCTCTTTTTTCATTCTTGAAAGAGAGTCAATCACACTCTTTGCTCTGACAAGTTTTTCTGCACATTCAGTACAGGTTTTGATATGTTCCTGAATATTCTCTGGAATACTATCAATTCCATTTTCACTTATTGAATCAATAAAAGGATTGATTTCATTACATTTTTTCATAGTTTCACCTATATAAAAAGCTCTCTGTGCTCTATCGCCAGATCTGTAAGCATTTTTTTTGCTCTGCAGAGTCTTGTTCTTGCTGCATCAACTTTAATTTCAGCAATTTCAGCCGCTTCCTCATAACTTAGATCCTGCAATTCAATCAGGATTATCATCTCCTTGTATTGCAAAGGCAGCATTGAGATAAGATTCATAAGATTTGCATCTCTCTCATCCCGTAAAATTGTATTTTCGTGAGACTCGCTAACTCCGCCCATTTCTTCAGCTTTTCCCTCAAGTGACTGATACTGCATAGATTTTAAGCTTGTTGAATGATTTACAAATTCATTCCTCACAATTTTCCAAAGCCACGAACTGAAAGATGATTTCCCGTTAAAGCTGCCAATATTCAGATAAGCTTTTATGAGTGCTTCCTGCATAATATCGCACGCTGAAGCATGATTCCCGCGGGTAAAAGAGAGAGCAAAATTGAATATCGAGTTTTTGTTCAGTTTTACAAGAGCTTCAAAAGCCGCAGCATCACCCTCTTTTGCTTTCTCAATCAAGGTTGTTTGTTCCGGCATGCCGGCTGTCATTCGCAAATACCACTCCATAACAGTGAGACTGGTAGAATATACAAAATATGACAGAAAAATATAAAAAACCTGTTTTTATTACATAACTATTTGTAACTATTAGATGTTTTTTTTAGTTAATAATGGGCGGGAAGTTAATTTCAGGTGCCTTGTAAGATTATTTCTTCGATTTTTTAATCACAAGTTTATCTGGGAGGTTAGGAAACTCTGAGCGGAGCTTGTGTTTAATCAGATTCATCTGAGCATTATACATCGGAGGAAGTTTCATCTGTTTGACCGATTTTTTGGCGACGCCTGTGTTTTCCCATAAATCATTTGTGTTGTAGAATTGTTTTGCTATTGACTCATTTCCTTTGAAATTCGGCGGAACAGTATCTTTGACGCAGCTGCCGACACCGGTTCTTTCAGGATTTTTAATAAATTCAACCATTTCTGATGCAGCGCAGTCATAAATATTTTCTGTCGCTGTTGAAAAAGTAACATTGTGCGGAGAGTAGGGGAATGTTAAAAAGTGCTGATTTTCCTTGTTAAAATGTTCCTCCCACTTTTTTGCCTGAAGATAGGTTGTTGCTGGATCAAGTCTTCCCTGAATCATGAGCATCGGTTTATCTGTTTCGCCCCATTTGTTGTCATATTCTGTGTCATTATATTTCGGCCATTTTTCATACAGCTCAATCATGCTCATGTTGTAGCCGAACGAAATATAGGTTTCTGCCTCAACTTTCTCAAAATAAGCAGGCAAATCCCAGTCATCATATTCAGGAATCCAGAACATTTCAGAAAACGCAATGTTGTTTGCTAAAACTGAAGAATAGCTTATGTCAAACTGAAACATATCGCCATTTCCGCCGAAGGTATTGTTGTAAAGATATGCCATTGCTTCCATATCGCCCTGGTTGCAGCGGCTGAGTCTGTAAACAAGTGACGGAACAATCTGATGATTCGGATAGTAGTACATAAGCATAACCATAAGATATTTAACAACATTTTTTGAAATTCCATTTTCTACAAGAAGCTGGCAATGATTTTCATCAACTTTTTTAAGAAGATTTCCGAGTGCGCCCCACGGATCTCCATTAAATTTTTTGGCGCAGAAGTAATCATTTTTGCATTCGTCAAAAAACATCTGACCAGCAACATTAACCTCTTCATCTCTTGTAATGTTTCCGCCAGTCGGATCAACAATTCCTTCCATAATTGTGCCATCTGCCTGATTAGGAAAAATCTGAACATAACGGTGTCCGATATAAGTTCCGTAACTTCCGCCCCAGACAAAAACTTTTTTATCATTTTCTCTTGTTGCTTCAATGTAAGCTGCTACATCTATTGCGGAATCTGTTGTTGTGAAGCCATTTAATCTGTCTCCATAATTATCTTTCAGGTATTTGATGCATGGGTCATACTCGTTTTCAGAAATGTATGTTCCTGCTTCACTTTCCTCTGATTCCTCTTCCGGGCAGCCAAGTCTTTCGGAAAATCCTACACCTCTGTGATCAATTGTGTAAACATCAAGTTCAGGATAGAGCTGCTGATAAATCTCCATCATTGGCGGAAAATCGTGCGTTCCTGATGCGCCTGGGCCGCCGTGAAGAAGCCAGAGCTGAGCTTTTGAGTTGGATTTTGAAAGAAGTCTTTTCGCGTAAACAGAAATTGTTCTTTTATCTTCGCCATTTCTCCAGAAAAGCGGCATAGTTGTTGCGGCACATTCAAATTTAGCATTATCTTCGCAAGGCTTCCACTCCGGCTTTACGCTCTCAAACGGATATGGATATTTGGAGGAATCGCTATCAATATCAGGTGCTTCGGTATCATTTAAATCACTGTCTCCGGTTTCATCTCCGGTTTCATCAGTAATTTCGTCAGGAGATTCATCATTCGCATCAGGCTCAACATCAATTTTTGGAGAATCTTCATCTATTAAAAGATTGTCTGAATCCTGAATAGTTTCATTGTCTGGGTTTTGGTTGTTTTTATCTGACTTATTATCTTCGCCGCACGAAACAGCAATAAATATAAGTGCAAAAAGGATAAATCTTGAAATTTTCATTACGCCACCTCCTAAAAATCAGCACAGTTAATTGTAGAATCATCACTCGTGCAGAAGCATTCACTGCTTCCCAGAAAAATCCCGGCAGCTGTTTGGTCAAGCAGCTTCATGTTTCCTGCAATGCCAATCTCGCGGCCTGCGGAAAATGAATTGTTTTTCTGATGACAGATAAAAATTCCAGAATCTGCATCTTCCTCTGCATCAATTCCGAGCGGGCAGTATTTTTTTAGATTTTTCTCGCCCATCTTTTCCTCAACATTGAATAGAATTGTTCTGAATGCGCCGGAATCTTTAATAAGTGCGCCATCCGCCGCAATATCAAGTGCGGTAATTGTTGTCTCAGGAATAAGTGTTTCCATAAGTTTGTAACTGTAAATTCCATCAGCTAAAACCGGCTTACTCATTGATTTTACAAGCAGCGTGTTTTTTCCGTCAAAAGCTGTACCTGTTACAGCGTAAAGACTTGTTTCAAAAAGGTAGGATAAATCACTTTCCCCATTTTCCATAAATAGTGTGGTTTTTCCTTTTCCTTCAACCGGTGCTGCAAAGTCGCCGATAAATCCGGTTGCTGTAAAATAGATGGAGTCGCCATCAAGCTTATCTGAAAAACCTTCCGGCAGTTCGCAATTTAAAAAAGCCTCTTTGCCGCTAAGTTTTTGTTCATATTCCTCCAAAGTAATATTTGCGCCATCCGCCATGAATACACAATATTCGTTGTTGTGGGTGACAAGTCCAAATTTTTCAGCCAATGTTTCATCAACTGCAACAAGATTCAGTCCTCCTTCCAGAATCAGATTCTCTCCGGCAGCAAACTCTGTGTTTTTATCAAAATCACCTCTTATAACTGAATCTGCTTCAAATGATTGGATTGCCGGAATGCAAAGTCTTCTCAAGAACTCACCGCTTTTAAGCGATGTATTTATTATATGGTAAAGAGTAAAATAGGATGATTTATCCTCCAGCTTGCCGCTTCCATTTTCTTTCAGTTTTTTAAGATATTCTTTTGAAAAAGTTAGCTCGGCTGCGTTGTATTCTGCCACTGTTTGAGAATAGTTGATTAATCTGAGTCCAGAGAGTGTGACCATCGCGTTGCCATCCCTGTTTTCAAATTCATAGGAAGTTGCATACTCTGTCATTTTTTCATCATAATCATTCCATTTCAATGTAAAATCTGCAACGCCCTTTTTATCAGCACCAGAGCTAGCATCTTCAATTGTGTTGATAACTCCTTCATAATTAAAAATTAGATGATAACCGGAAATCTCAGGCAAATCAGAATCTTCATCAGATTCAGCCGAATCTTGATCAGCAGGTTCATCTTCATCTGAATCCTCGTCCTGATGAAGTAAATCAGAATCGTGATCTGTTTTTTCAGAATCTAAATCTTCATCTGTTTCAGGAGAATCCAAATCAAGCGGAATATTGCTGTCTTCATCAGAAATAATCTGATCAAGGTCGTTTCCTGGTTGATTTTCCTTCTTCTTTTTTGAATCATCTCCGCATGAAATCATAATAAGTGCTGAAAGTACGGCACATAAAAGCATACTTTTTTTCATAAATACCCCCCAAATAGTAGTTCAATTCTTGAAGTATAACAACGGAATGTTTTGTAGCAAGTTTTGTTCCATACTTTTTTATTGTGTAATATCAGCAGTTTGAAAAACAGTGGTTGCACGGGAAAATGAGGAATGCCAGGACAGTCACTCCTAAGAATCTTGTTCTAGTTTGACAATTTTTCGCAGACAGTATATAATCAGCCAATTTTTTTGAGGAGTCAAAATGAGAAAACAGCTGAGTACAAGCATTTACACCTTCAGAACAATAATAGAACAAAACTGTATGTTCGTTGATAAGACAAAAGAGCTTCTCCAGCTTGTCAGCAAACCAAACGGCCAGTTTTTTCTCTCCCGTCCCAGAAGATTTGGTAAATCGCTGACTCTCTCGGCACTTGAAT
>CAZISX010000132.1:3914-8930 GCA_964542005.1 uncultured Spirochaetales bacterium | reverse complement strand
TGACTCAATGCAGGAGATTAAAGACGCAGGCTCAAAAATTCAGAATGTTATTGAAGTTGTTAATGATATTGCTTTTCAGACAAATCTTCTCTCTCTTAATGCTGCAATCGAAGCTGCCAGAGCGGGCGAGTATGGAAAAGGATTTGCGGTTGTTGCCGGAGAGGTAAGAGCACTCTCACAAAGAAGTTCAGAAGCTGCTCAGCAGATAAAATCACTCATAAATAATAGCAGTCAGAAAATTGAAATCGGAGCAGAGCTTGTTGGAAACAGCAGCAAGGTTTTTCTTGAGATTATTGCTGAATTCAGGAATATTTTTCAGCAGTTAGAGTCACTTGCTGTTGAACTCAAGAAAAATGCAGAAGGTGTTGCCGAGGTTGATAGAGCTGTTGACAGCATCAGAGAAACAATTAACAGTAATGCTGCATTTATCGAAGAAACAGCAGCAACAAGTCAGGAAATGCTCAATAATAGCAACGAATTAAATAAAGATGTCAGAAAATTTACGGTCTGATTCTTTTCTTGTCACTTTTGATGAAATCATTATTTATTGAATTTTAGCGAGTTTTTTGAAAAACAGAAAAATACAACCTAGTTCTTTTAATTTTAAGGGAGGTTTGGGTGAATAATGATCTTAAAAAAAAGCTTTTAAAGGTTGCAAGAGAAACAATTGCAGAACACTTAAAAATAGAAAAAGCTGAGTTGTGGCAGACACTTACTGGCGAAACAGAGCTTGGTGAGCATAACGGTATTTTTGTAACGCTAAAAATAAATGGAGAGCTTCGCGGCTGTATCGGAAATATTGTAACAGATAGACCAATACTTGAATCAGTCCGAAAAATGGCAATCCAGTCAGCATTCAGCGATCCGCGATTTTGTCCGCTCACAAATGAGGAGTTTGAAAAAATCGAGATTGAAATCAGTATATTATCAAAACCTAAAAAAGTTGGGGGCATTAACGAAATAGTTCTCGGGCGTGACGGAATAATTCTTGAATCAGGATTCCACGGCGCACTTTTCCTGCCACAGGTTGCAACAGAGCAGAACTGGAATTTGGAAACAACCCTGACCCATCTTTCGCTTAAAGCTGGTCTGGGAAGAGATATCTGGAAAACAGACAAATGCACTTTCAGCACATTTCAGGCAGAATATTTTAATGAGGCAGATTTTGGAAGATACTCAAATCCTTGATTTTATTAAAAAAGCAGTTGTCGAGAGAAGGATTCTCTGGTCATATCATGTTAATATGAGGATGGAGGGAAGATTTATTTCCAGAGATGCGATAATAATTTCTGCAGAAAACTATGAAATTATTGAAAAATATCATGACAACAAATATTTGCCCAGTTTTCTTGTGTACACCTGTTATAATGATGAAATTTTTCACATTAATATTGCTGTTGATGAAGAAAACAATAGAGTTATAATCATTACGGCTTATCGTCCTGATTTATTCAGGGGGGAAGCCGATTTTAAAATAAGAAGGAGTCAAAAATGATTTATTGTCATGTTTGCGGCAGTAAAATGGAAAAAGTTTTTACAGATCTGCCTTTTAAAATCAGTGACACAAATATCGTGATTATTAAATCTTTGCCTGTTCTGCAGTGTAAAAATTGCAGTGAATATCTTATTGAAGATAAAGAAATGGAGCAGATTGAAAAAATTTTTAAAAATCTGGACACTTCTGCAGAGCTTGAAATTCTTAGATATGCTGTTTAGCTCTTATTTAACATCCTACAATCTTTGAGGTTTTATGGAACTAACTAAAATTATCCAAAAAATATCGACACTTACAAACATTAAGACTTCTCAGGTTGAGGCGGTTTGCTCTCTTACTGATGAAGGGTGCACAATCCCTTTTATTGCCAGATACAGAAAAGAACGGACTGGCGGCCTTGATGAGGTTCAAATATCTGATATTATTGAAAATATTGAGAAAATTACAGAGCTTGAGGATAGACGGGAATACATTCTTAGCTATCTTGAAGGGGAAAATCTTCTTAATGACGAGCTGAAAACAAAAATCTCAAAAGCAGAGACACTGGCTATTCTTGAGGATTTGTATCTGCCATTTAAACCGAGGAAAAAGACAAAAGCAGATAAGGCCAAAGAGCTTGGGCTCGAACCGTTGGCAAGATTTGTTTTTGATAAAAACCCTAGTAAAAACGATGCTTTAAAAGAGGCTGCAAGATATATTGGTGAAGGTGTTGATTCCCCTGAAACTGCTTTAAGCGGTGCGATTGATATTCTGACTCAGGAAGTTTCAGACAATGCTGCTGTCAGAGGATTTCTTCGCGAGGAAATGAGTCGCGGTACTGTTTTTTCCGCTGTAAAAAAGGGAAAAAAAGAGGATGCTGCCAAGTATCAGGATTATTTCGAGTTTCAGGAGAGAGCTGACAAAATTGCAAGCCACAGGGTTATGGCAATTCTGCGCGGAGCTGATGAAGGGCTTCTTAATATTTCTGTAACTCCTTATCCTGATTCAGAAAAAGTGCTGGACAGGATTATGATGCAAAGCTTTAGCCGCAGAGGCGTTCTTTTTGAAGAGGTTGTAAAAGAATCATACAAAAGGCATCTCGAAAATTCTATCGGCAACGAGATTATCTCTTCGCTGCGGGAAAGAGCTGAAAAAGAGAGTGCCCAGATTTTTGCGAGAAATCTTGAAAAAATTCTCATGTCATCACCTTTTGGCGAAAAACCTGTTATCGGGATTGACCCTGGAATAAGAACTGGATGCAAGGCTGCTCTGATTGATGCAAACGGAAATTTTAAGGAATATCAGACACTTTTCCTGAACACGAAAGAGAGTGATGCAGAAAAAATTCTTCCCTGGATTGAAAAATATAAAGTTGCCGGAATTGCGATTGGCGATGGAACTTTTGGCAGGGAAACGCATAAAATCATTTCAAATCTTTTAAAAGGAAAAAATATTGTTGTTGCACTGGTTGACGAGGATGGCGCAAGTATTTACTCGGCTTCGGAAACTGCAAGAGAGGAGTTCGGTGAACTTGATTTGACGCTTCGCGGTGCGATTTCAATCGGGAGAAGATTTCAAGACCCGATGGCCGAGCTTGTGAAAATTGATCCGAAATCGCTTGGTGTCGGGCAGTATCAGCATGATATCAATGCGAAATTATTGAAGGAAAAGCTCGAAACAACAGTTGCCTGGGCTGTAAATAAAGTTGGGGTAAATCTCAACACTTGCTCGAAACACCTCCTTGCATTTATTTCAGGTCTTGACAGAAAAAAGGCGGCTGAAGTTATCAATTTACGCAATGAAATCGGTGCGTTCAAAGAAAGGTCGCAGCTTAAAAAAGTAAAAGGAATCGGCGAAAAAGCATTTCAGCAGTGCGCAGGTTTTCTCCGTATTAAAAACGGCAAAAATCCGCTTGATGCAACTGGTGTTCATCCCGAATCTTACGGACACCTCGAAATGATTTCAAAAACAATAGAAAAACCTATCTCCGAAACCATAGAACACCCTGAGATTATTGATAAAAATAAAATTTCAGCACTGAAGATTCCAGAGCTTGACTCATTACTCCGCGAACTTTCGCTAAAAGGGCTTGATCCGCGTGAATCATACAGGGAAATCAGATTCAGAGAAGATATTTCATCAATAAATGATTTGGCTGAAGGGATGATTTTGACCGGAGTTGTTGATAATGTTACAGCTTTTGGCGCATTTGTTGATATCGGAATCAAGGAAAAAGGGCTTGTTCACATCAGCGAGGTGACTGACAAATTTATAAAAGATATAAATTCGGTTCTCTCAGTCGGCGATGAGGTGAGTGTAAAGGTAATCGGCCTTGATTTGCCAAGAAAAAGGATTTCTCTTTCGATAAGACAAGCCTAGTTTTTTATTGAAAATCCGGTAAGTGACAACTCAATACTGTCAGAAGATTTTAAAACCTCCTCAACACTCGAATAAATCGGCCCCTGACGCAGCTCTTGCTCAAAATAGTCCATAACATCAATATTTCCAAAAGCATAAACCTCAACAGAACCGTTCATCTTGTTTTTAACCCACCCGCAAATACCATATTTCCTGGCATTTTCATAGACAAAATAACGGAATCCAACGCCCTGAACCCTGCCTTTTATTATATATTTGAAACACTTTTTCATCCTGCCACCTGTAGCAAAATCCTGATATAATTTACAAAATATTAAGCAAAATGTCCAGAATGCTAAGAAGTTTTTCCTTGACAATATGGCAATCTGGCAATATAGTCATTTCGCTGTTTTGGAGGGATTAATGAAAACAAAAGAAGATTACAAACGGGAAGTCGAGATTTTAAAAGCACTTGCAAACGAGGCGCGGCTGATGATTGTTGATAAGCTTAATGAAAAAGAACATTCGGTCGGCGAGCTGACAGAGCTTTTACAGCTTGACCAGTCAACAGTGAGTAAGCACCTTACAGTTCTTTACAATGCTGGAATTGTTGATTACAAAAAGTCTGGAAATCTTGTTTATTACCGGCTACTTACCCCTTGTGTGCTTGGTATATTCAAATGTATCTGCGGGGTGAAATAAATGTTTGAAATATTTACAAAACTGGCTGATTTGATTGTTTATGATCTTGCCGGAATGACGCGTGGTTCTCATGTTGCCGGAAGTATTCACTTTTTCATTGAAGATGTGGCAAAAATCTATTTTCTCCTTGTAATTATGATTTATTCGATTGCCTGGCTTCGGGCATCGCTTAATATTGAGCGGGTCAGGGATTTTCTTGCCGGCAAAAACAGGTGGCTTGGCTATATTTTTGGCGCATTGTTTGGCGCGGTGACACCTTTTTGTTCATGTTCGAGCATTCCTCTTTTTTTCGGGTTTACTCAGGCCCGGATTCCGCTCGGGATAACAATGTCTTTTCTGATAACTTCGCCAATTGTAAATGAGGTTGCTGTTGTGCTTCTTGGAAGTTTGCTCGGAATCAAATTTATGATTATTTATGTATCTGTCGGTATTTTATCAGGAATTGTTGGTGGAATTTTTATAGATTTGATTAAAGCTGAACG
>CAZISX010000132.1:0-3904 GCA_964542005.1 uncultured Spirochaetales bacterium | reverse complement strand
TTCTAAAAAAGCCGGTGTTCACAATGAAGCTGCGACAAATAAAAAAATCTCATTTAAAGATAGGCATATTTTTGCAAAAAATGAACTTTTCTCAATATTTAAAAGGGTTTGGATCTGGGTTTTGGCTGGTGTCGGGCTTGGTGCTTTTCTGCATGGTTTTGTTCCTGAATCTTTTGTTGTTGAACATCTTGGTTCTGGCCAGTGGTGGAGTGTGCCGGCTGCTGTTTTGCTTGGACTTCCGCTCTATTCCAATGCAACTGCAATAATTCCGGTTGCAGAAACTCTTCTTGCAAAAGGTCTTCCAGTCGGAACAACGCTCGCTTTTATGATGAGCACTGTTGCCGCCTCTTTTCCTGAATTTATAATGCTTAAACAGGTTATGAAAAAAGAGTTGTTGTTTATATTTTTTGCTATGCTCCTTTTTCTTTTTACAGTTACAGGCTGGGTTTTAAATTTAATATTTTAAGAGGTAAGGTTATGAAAAAATTACAGATTTTAGGTTCAGGCTGCCCAAAATGCAAAAAACTTGCTGAAATGACAGAAATTGCGGCAAAAGAGATGGGGATAGAGTTTGAACTCACAAAAGTTTCTGATATTACTGAGATTTTGAGTTTTGGCGTTATGATGACTCCGTGTCTTGTTGTTGACAGTGTTGTGAAGGTTTGCGGCAAAGTTCCGAGCATTGAAGAACTCAAAAAATTAATAGGCTGATTTTATGGAGAAAAAAATGAATTCAAAAAAAATTGTCTCCTCAATTCTCGGAATTTTTGTTCTCTTTTCTGTTGTTTTTCTGATTGCAAAAGAGATGAAAAAACCTGCGGCAGAATCCCCGAAAAAAGAGGAAAACCGGAAAGCTGAAGTTCAAAAAATCGAGAAGCCAAACCGTCTGAATGTTTACTATTTTCATGCAACTGCAAGATGCTCAAGCTGTTACAAAATTGAGAAATATACAAAATCAACCGTAGAAAGCACTTTCAAAAAAGAGCTTGCCGATGGCACAATAATTTTCAGAGAAATCAATGTTGAACAGATGGAAAACCGCCATTTTATTAAAGATTTTGAGCTTTATACAAAACAGGTAATTGTTGAACAAATTGAAAATGGAAAACAGAAAAAATGGAAAAATCTTGATAAGGTCTGGGATTTGCTTGGCGATGAAACCGAGTTTTCGATGTATATCCAAAATGAAGTGAAATCAACCCTTGCCGAGGTTCAAAAATGACATTGATTCTTGCTGTTTTTACAGCACTCTGGCTTGGGATTCTTACTTCAATCAGTCCTTGTCCGCTAGCTTCCAACATTGCGGCTGTAAGTTATATCTCGAGGAAATTAAAGAAGAAATCGGTAATATTAAGCGGGGTTTTATACACTCTTGGCAGAATGACAGCCTACACACTAATCAGCGCAGTTATTGTTGCTTCGATTGTTTCAATTCCGGTTTTATCTAACTTTTTACAGATGTACATGCCAAAGATTGTCGGGCCAATCCTTATCTTAACAGGAATGTTTTTACTTGAGCTGATTTCAATAAATCTGCCAGGGACAAAAAATCTTGTAGATGCCGAAAAATACGGACTTTTTGCCGAGTTTATTCTCGGATTTATATTTGCGATGGCACTTTGTCCAGTTTCTGCCGCACTATTTTTTGGCTCGCTAATTCCACTTGCCGTGTCTCAAAACTCCAGTTTTATTTTGCCGCTTTTTTACGGAATCGGCACAGCTTTACCTGTCATTGTTTTTTCTGTACTCTTTTCATTTGGCGCAGAAAAAGTTAGCCTCTGGTTTAATAGAATCACAGCCGCTGAGCTCTGGATTCGCAAGTCTTTTGGGGTAGTTATGATTGGAATAGGAATCTATTATTCGCTTAAATATATCTTTGAGATTATTTGATTTCAGGAAGTGTGAATTTGAACAAGCTCCCGCTCCCAGCCTTACTTTCAGCCCAGATTTTTCCGCCATGTTTTTCTACAAATTCCTTACACAACAAAAGCCCAAGACCGGAACCCCTTTCTTTTTCTGTGCCTGATGAACTGTAAACTTTTGATATATCAAATAATTTTGCTAAATTAGCGGGTTCGATTCCCACACCATTATCAGAGACCGTAATTGTTGTCTCTCTCTCTTTTGGTTGAGCATAAATATCAACGCGCCCTCCTTTTCCGGTAAATTTTATCGCATTTGAAACAAGATTACGCATTATTGTTTTTAGCATATTTGTGTCTGCGTAAACTTCAATATTTGTGTCTGAAATCAGATTGAGAGCAATGTTTTTTCCATTAGCAATTGGCATCAAATTTTCAATAATATTGGCACAAATATTTACAAAACTAACCTTCTCAGGTTTGTAAGGAATAATGTCTGACTGCGCTCTTGCCCAGAGAAGAAGCTCTTCAAGTAAATCAAAGGTACTATTGGCAATATTGCCAACAATATTAACCTGTTTTTTAATTATCTCAATATTGTTTTCATCAATATTTTCAGCCAATGCTGTAACTATGCTGGCAATTAGTCCGACAGGATTCCTCAAATCATGTGCAAGTATTGAAAAAAACTTGTCTTTTGATGCATTAAGTTCCAGAAGTTTTAGCTCGTTATCTTTAATTTCTGTAATATCGTAACACGAGCCTATATAGCCTAAAAAAGTGTTGTCAAGATCATAAAAAGGTCTGCCAAAATCCCGAATCCAGCGGTATTCACCAAATCTGTTTTTCATCCTGTATTCCATTAAAAACGGTTCCCGCTTATCAAAAGAAGTTGTGTATGTTTGCAGACAAAAACCAAAATCATTGGGATGAACACCTTCCGTCCAACCGTTTCCAAGCTCCTCCGCCATTGTTCTTCCAGTAAAATCAAGCCATGTTTTGTTAAAATAATCGCACAACTTATCAAGTCTGGAACGCCAGATTAATGCTGGAAATTCTTCAAATATTTTCAAATAAAGCTCTTTGGCCTTTTCAACCGCAATATGTTGTTGTTTTAACACTGTATTTTCTGTTTGGAGTTGCTCAATTTTGATTTTTAATTGTTCAATTTCGCTATTCATTTTCGCTCTCTTTTTTGATGACAGTTGCAATCTAATATAATTCAACTAATTTACTATTACAATATAGCCTAAATCGTTCAATTCTCAAATTAATTCTTGAATAACTGAATCGTTCGATTTAATCCACCGTCAAAATTAAATTAAAATTTGAGAAAAAAAAAGATGGCCAAAAAAGAGTTGAGACAGCATAAAACGAAATTGCAAACAGAAGTTTTTGAATAAAAAACTAAAGAAAAATCAAATCATCGGAAAGCAAGAGGGCTTTTCTCTTATCTAGTTGTATTTAAAGGGGCTCTAACTACTCTCATCAGCTGGGAATTTCCGAGCCTTATATTGCCACCCCGGCCGAAGTGACTTATATTCAACCCTGAGAAATTCTTTTTGGTCTGGCGATATTTTTTTAATTACCATTTTAACACTTTGTTGCGGTTTGACAAACATTCAAGCCTCTGATATAATCGCGCGATTTTTTAAGGAGTTTTTCAAAATGCTTAAAATGCTACCGATAGGAATACAGGATTTTAAAGAGCTAAGAGAGCGAAACTGTGTTTATGTTGATAAAACAGAAGTTATCCACAAACTGATAACTGAAGGAAAATACTACTTTTTATCACGACCGCGCCGGTTTGGAAAATCACTCACAATCTCAACACTTAACGAGATTTTTGAAGGCAATCAGGAGCTTTTTAAAGGTTTATTTATCTACGACAAAATCGAGTGGAAAAAACGGCCTATTATAAGGATTGATTTTACAAAATGGAGACACAAGGAAATTGGTTTAAGAGCTGCAATTGTTAAGAATCTTCTTGGCAATGCTGCAAAATACGGAATTATTCTTAGAGATGAGGAAATACTTTTAAA
>CAZISX010000131.1:1337-9030 GCA_964542005.1 uncultured Spirochaetales bacterium | reverse complement strand
GCAGATTTACTGGAACACAGACCTATACACTGCAATTATAGAAATATATTTTAATCTAAGGAGAAGACCATGATACATAATGTTGCAATAAAATTTCAGGAAGCAATGTTCTTTATTTCTTTGTTAGGAATGTTCGCAGGAATATTTCTCTCTTTTAAATCATTAAAAATGAATTATCTTAAAGGTATTTATGCTAGTATTTTTATGACTGTGTTGTTTGGAATAATTTTAATTTTGGTTTTTTTGGGAGTATTTAGTTTTTAAAAAAAATCACACCCTATAAATTTGGGGTAGTGGAAACGAAGCTGTCACTACCCCAAATAAGGAGAAAATCATGAAAAACAAACCAGCTCTTTCCTATTTTTTGGGTTTTATTATTTTGTTTTTCTTTGTTATTCCTGTAATTATCCTGTTTGCTTTAATAATATTGCTTTCAGGAATATTGCTCATTATTTTGTTTATAAACAACAACATATTGCTATTAGCAGGAATACTTTCCTTGATTTTTATGATAACAATTTGGTATTTTATGAAATTTATAAGTCCCAAAATAAATTGAGGAGAAAAAAAATGACAACCATAGGCAACCGCATAGTTCTAGCCAGAAAAAACCTTGGAATATTACAAGAAACATTTGCACAATTCCTTGATATTACACAAGAACAAGTAGAAAATATTGAGCAAAACAAAAAACAACCTGAAGTAGACCTCCTAGTAAAAATTGCCAAAACCCTAAATGTTGATCTCCAGTGGCTTATCACCGGAGAAATGGATAACGCCCTGAAAAGACCAGCAGGAAACCTGAGTAGTTCCAAAATAAATCAAAAATTATTTCAAGAATCCGTAACAGTTATCCTCACCCTGGTAGAAAAATACAAACTAAAATATACACCCGAAGAAATCGCAAAAATATCAACCACCCTCTATAAATTCTCGCTAAAAGAAAAAAGTGAAGACAAAAGAGAAAAATTTATTCAGGACAAAATCTTAAAAGGCGTATCAGAACAAATTGACCAAATAGCCAAAAAAGCCAAAACAACTAAAAAACCAGAGAAAAAGAGGTAACAATTGAAAAAATATTTTGCGACGATACTTCTTTTCCTTTCAGTCTCCCTCTTCGCCCAGGAGCAGCAACCCAACACACAAATAGAATCCTTTTCCAAAGCAAAGAAACTCCTTGAAAAAGTAGTATTCTCCGATTACCGGAAAGATTTTTATTGCAACTGCACCTATGACAACAAAAAGAATGTTGATTTTTATTCGTGCAACTATAAAGCAAGGAAAAATGAAAAAAGGGCAAAAAAGATAGAGTGGGAACATGTAGTACCGGCTGAAAATTTCGGCAGATACTTCTCCGAATGGCGAGAAGGACACCCAGACTGCACCGACAACAAAGGCAAACCATTCAAAGGCAGAAAATGCGCCGGAAAAGTAAACCAGGAATTCCGATACATGGAAGCAGACATGTACAACCTTGTCCCCGCAGGTGGTGAAATGAACGCCGACCGAAGCAACAAGCAATATGGCATTATCCAGGGCGAACCCCGCGAATATGGAAAATGTGACTTTGAAGTAAATGAAAAAAACGCAGAACCGAGACCAGAAATTAGAGGCGACATAGCAAGAATCTATTTTTATTTTGCCGCAGCCTATCCAAAATCCGGAATCTTATCAGACAAAAACAAAAAAATATTTGAAATCTGGGATAAAGAAGACCCAGCAGATAAAGCCGAATGCGACCGGGCAAAGATAATTGAAAAACTCCAGGGCAACAAAAACCTGATACTTGAAAAAGCCTGCAAACATCCCCAATCCAACCTCTATCAGCAAATAGAAGAGAGAAGGGGCGCAATTAAAGACAAAGCAATTTCAGATACTCAAAGGGAAGGGATTTAAGATTCTTCTCCTTTCTGTGAGCCTTTTTGCCGTCCATAACGGTTGAATTTCTGTTTTCAGGTCTTTTTTGAATCAATATAAATGCTTTTTTTCAGCTATAATATAAAATCAATAAAAAAAGGGCGGCTAAAAGCCGCCCTTTGTGTTCTAAATATTCATTAATTTCAAGGTGTTGCCGTTAGGTCAGCCATTAAGTTGACATCCAGGCAGTTTTTAATTAAAATCCAGAACAGTTTTACTAGGTTCTGAATAACAAAAGAAAATGTTCCAGCATTCTCTTTTGATTTTCCTTTAAAATTAACAAAATCTTTCACATTGTACCTGTTGTTTTTGACAGCAGGTGCTTTTTTCTTTCTCTTCATGATTTACCTCCGAGAAAAAAAGGGGTTTATAAAGAGGCCTGTCTTGGAAATAATTACTGAACAAGCCTGATGCTTTTAATAAATTTTTCATTTCAATCTCCTTTGTTCTCCTTGTTAATAAACTCTCAATGTAAAAATCTCTGCATCTTTCTATTCCTTACTTCCTTCCTGTAGCCTCCTGATTTCCTTAAAGGAATAGACGCTGTTTCCCTCTTCTCGGTTTTCAAATAACTTATACTCTCTGGTGCGATAAAGGTAGCGCAGTACAGAAATAAAGTTGCAGTATACATAAAAACGAAAAAATAGCAATTTTTTTTATTATTATAAGTGATTTTTTTACACTCTTAACTAAGAGTTTGAATTGATTAGTGAATTTTTTTATCTATGTTCTGTGACCTTTCTTACTTTTCTCCTCTAAAAAAGAAACCAACGGTTTTTCCCGTTCTGTTTACTAAATATACTCACTAACTTATCCCTTTTCAAGAATTTTTTTCAATATTTTTCAATATTTTTCAATATCCATAATCCTCGGTAGCAATTTTTATGATTCAGGGCATCCTGGCAATGTGCTCCTGACTCATGTTGTTACCAAGGCAAAAAAGCTATAATTTAAGCTTTCCCCCCTTTCTGTGAGCCTTCACCGCGACAGCTAAACTCTCTTTCCCCTCCCAAACAATAATTTGACAAATAAATTCCATTATTGTAACTTTACAGTAAACAATTCCCGGTAAGATAAGAGCAATTTTTAGGATGAAATAATGACAACCAATAAATCAATGTCTCAAGCAAATTTTTTTTCAGGCAAATCAGATAATTTCCAGATAAAAAAAAAGCGTCCCAAAAAGGGACGCATAAATGGGCACTCCGCAGAGCGTTGCCTGCTGACAAAAGTCATTACTGATGTAAGACAACAATTGCCGCTTGAATACACAAGAAATAATATACCGAACATTTTTTTATAAGTCAAGGAGAAACACATGGAAAAAACAAACACAAACACAAACACAGAACCATTAGTTTTAGGTCTTGATATAGGCTCTAACTCTATAGGCTGGGCTCTTGTAAAAAACACATCAAAAGAAATTTTCAAATCAGGAGTCCGCATATTTGAAACCAGCGTTGAAGGAGATATAGAAAGAGGAAAAGAAGAACCAAAAAACCTTGCAAGAAGAAATGCCAGACAAGCTCGCCACATGACAGATCACCGTGTAATGAGATTAAAAAATCTCTTTAAAATTTTATCAAACAAAGGATTGTTGCCTGAAACCAAAAACCTTGATTCACAAACCAGACACAACATAATTACCGAAATAGATAAAACTTATTTTGATTATCTAAAAACAAAAACAGATTTTGATTCTAAATCAGCCTTTATAATTCCCTATAAAATGAGAGCAGAAGCCCTAGATAATAAACTGGAGCCTCATTATCTAGGTAGAATCTTTTATCACATAGCAAAACACAGAGGATTCCAATCAAACCGCAAATCAGATAAAAAATCAAAAGATACAGGAAAGGTAAAAGAAGGAATAACAATGCTCGCTGGAAAAATTCTTGAAACAAACTCAAGAACACTCGGTGAATTTTATTCAAAAACAGATCCGTTAATAGAAAGAATTAGAGGCCACTGGACAAGCAGAGACATGTATCGACATGAATTTAATGAAATCTGGAAAATCCAGCAACAACACTATCCTGAAATATTTTCTGATAAATTAAAAGAAGACATAGAACAAGCAGTCTTTTCACAAAGACCAATAAAAGTAAAAAAAAATGCAGTAGGATATTGTCAGTTTGAGCATAAAGACCACAGAGCAGATATGGCAACACTTGAGGCGCAGGAATTCAGAATCTTGCAGACAGTAAACAACCTTGCTCTCTTTAATGAAGCAGGAGAAAAACAGGAAATTTCTGATAGCTGGAGAGAAACAATAATTGAAATATTCAACAGTTCCAAGGAAGTTGAATTCAAAAAAATAAGAAAAAAACTTAAAATTAGTGACAGCCTAATTTTTAACTATGAAAAAAATGGAGAAGAAAAACTTAAAGGCAACACAACACTTTGTGCCTTAAATAAAGTCTTTAATGATATAAAAACCCGTTTTGACGAAACAACAGTTCGGAGCATCGTGAATTCATTGATAAATGAAGAAGACGAAAATAAACTCAGAGACCAGGCTATAAATACATGGAAGATAAAAGATGAAGAAATTGAAAACTTCTTAAGTATAAATCTTGAAGATGGCTACTCAGCTCTTTCATTAAAAGCCCTTAGAAAACTACTTCCGGAATTGAGAGATAAAACATCTTACAGCACAGCAGTTAAAAAAATCTACGGAGAACAGCAAGTTGATAAATTTCAGGAGCTGCCAAGCCTGACAACCCCAACGCTCCCTCCGGATATAAGAACAATTAAAAATCAAATAGTGCTAAGAGCACTGAATGAACTCAGGAAAGTTGTAAATGCAGTAATAAGAGAATATGGAAAACCGGAAAAAATTGTTATTGAATTTGCAAGAGACATGAAAAAAAGCAAAAAAGACAGAGAAAGTATCTATAAAGAAAACATGCTTCAGGAAAAAGAAAGAAAAAGAATAGCTGTAAAAATACTTGAAGAAGTTGGCATTGAAAAACCGTCACGCAGTGACATAGAAAAATATCTGCTCATGGAAGAATCTAAATTCATGTGTCCGTATACAGGAAAAACTATTTCGCCATCAAATCTTTTTGTCAATCCTGAATTTGAAGTTGAGCACATAATTCCTTTTTCAAGATCTCTTGACAACTCTTTTGCAAACAAAACCCTTTGCCATACCTCTGAAAATAAAACAAAAGGAAATAGAACACCCGCAGAAGCATATACAGGGGAAAAGTATGAACAAATTATTCAGAGAGTAAAACTCAATTTCAAAGGGAAGCTTGCAAGACATAAGCTTGAAAGGTTTCTCTCCACAGAAAAAGAATTTCTAACATCTTTTTCAAATAGACAACTTAACGACACAAGATATGTTGCCAAAGTATCTGCTAAATATCTCGGACTTCTTTATGGAGGAATAATAGACGATAAAGGCAATAGAAAAATATTTGCCTCAAGAGGAGATGCAACAGCATTTATGCGATTAGCCTGGAACCTTAATTCCCTGCTAGGCAAAGAAAACAAAAAAGAAAGAACCGACCACAGACATCATGCTCTTGATGCAATAACAGCGTGCTATGTTGACGGGGATATCTTTTCAATATTGTCTCAGGCAGCAGAAGGCCGTGTTGATAAAAGAAAACTATTTGCTTGTGCCAAACCTCCATACTGGAAATTCTTTGACGACTGCATGAATAGCATAAACTCAATAAATGTTTCTCACAGAGTATCAAGAAAAGTAAATTCCAAACTACATGACGACACTTTTTATAGTGAACCAAAAGAATTTAAAGGCAAAAAAACAGTACATATAAGAAAGTCATTGAGCGAGCAATTTGATAAAAAGACAGCAGAAAAAATAGTAGATGACAAAATTAGAAACATAGTTTTAAATCACCTTGAAAACTTTGGAGGAGACCCTAAAAAAGCATTTGCCGAAACAAATATGCCAGCAATGGAATCCAAAGATGGAAGAGTAATTCCAATAAGAAAAGTCCGAATCAGGGTAAATGAAAATGTCTTTAAAATAGGCAATAATGAAAGAGCAAGAAATGTACTTTTAGGGAGCAATCACCACATAGAAATTTTTGAAACTACAAACAAGAAAGGTGAAAAAATCTGGGATGGCAAAGTAGTTACAACCTTGGAAGCCGCAGAAAGAGTAAAAAACAAACTGCCAATTATTAACCGTAATCATGGAGAAGGAACAAGTTTCCTTTTTTCGCTTGCTTCAGGAGAATCTTTATATCTTAAAGACGATTCAGGAAATCCAATGCTCTGTAAAGTTGATAAAATGACATGTGAGGCATCAGGGACAATAGGGATAACTTTCAGAAAAAATTTTGATGCAAGAAAAGCAACAGAAAAAGGAGTTCAATTTAAAAAATCTCCAAACCCTTTAAAAGATTTGTTTATTTCAAAAGTAACAATTACACCACTCGGAGAAATCAGAAGAGCAAATGATTGAAAAAATTATAGATATAAGCGCAGAACCTCTTAAAATATCTGCTTCTAATAATCTTTTTACGCTGAAAAATGACAAAGATAAAATATTTACAGTTCCACTCAATGAAATTGCCTGTGTAATTATGGCACACCCAGCACTTTTTATAACTAACCATGTGCTTTCTGAATTAATGAGAAATAATGTTCCTGTAATTGTTTGTGGTAGCTCTTATATGCCTGAAGGAATGATGATTCCATACACAGGAAACTTTAATCAATGTGAACGCTTTGATGCTCAAATTAACGCTGGAGCAGCTCTTAAAAAAAGACTGTGGCAGGAAATTATTATTTCAAAAATAAAGATGCAGGGCGAACTTCTGAAAAAAATATATGGCAGCGATAGCGGGCTTCTGCAAATTGCAAAAGATGTTTTATCTGGAGATAGTTCAAACAGAGAAGCTTGGGCAGCTAAAATTTATTTTGAAGCTATGAAAAAGGATTTCAATTCAGGAAGGAATCGGGAAGCAGAAGATCAGAACAGGTATCTTAATTACGGATATATGGTTCTGAGAGCTATTGTTTCACGCGCAATCTGTGGAGCAGGTCTTCATCCAACAATCGGGCTAAATCATCACAACAGATATAATCAGTTCTGCCTTGCAGATGATTTAATGGAACCATTAAGGCCGCTTATAGATGAAATCGTAATTGAAATAGTTAGAGACTTTGGCTCCGATGCTCCGCTTGAAAAAGAAATAAAATCAAGACTTCTTTCAATTTATACCAAAAGACTTTTCTTCCATAAATCATACAGAAGCATTTTTGAAGTTTGTGAAAAAATAGCTAATTCTCTTATGCTGATTTTTGTGGGAAAAGAAAAATCTTTAATGCTTCCAGATTCTATCATCCTAAAAGGAGAATCAAATGAAGAGGAATCAACTTAATTTATCGAGGTATAAAGCTATGTGGCTGTTTGCTATCTACGATCTTCCCGTGACTGAAGAAGAGATGAAAAGGGAATACACTCATTTTCACAAATATTTGCTCTCTGTCGGTTTTTCAATGATTCAATATTCTGTTTATGCACGATTCTGTGGTTCAGAAGAATATTTAAACCAAATAAGGGGAGCTATAAAAAGAAATCTTCCTGAATACGGACAAGTAAGAATTTTAAAAATGACAGACAAACAATTTCTTAATCAGGAAGTTTTTCAGGGAAAAAATAAGAAAAAACCGGAAAAAAAACCGGAACAACTATCTTTTTTCTAAAAAATATTTGTAATAAAGCCCCAATATTACAAAGAATATCAGGGCATGCAGTGTATTCAAGCGGAAACTGAAGTCAAACAACAGC
>CAZISX010000131.1:0-1237 GCA_964542005.1 uncultured Spirochaetales bacterium | reverse complement strand
AGTGTATTCAAGCGGAAACTGAAGTCAAACAACAGCCATCCGTAAAACCTAAATCAGAAGGTTTTCAGTGTATTCAAGCGGAAACTGAAGTCAAACAACAGCCTCTAAAAAGGTTAATAGATTGCTTTCTATAGTGTATTCAAGCGGAAACTGAAGTCAAACAACAGCGGGAAGTTCATCCGATAAAACTCTACCTCTAGTGTATTCAAGCGGAAACTGAAGTCAAACAACAGCCCGTGTGTAAGCCCAGAAACAATTGTTCCAAGTGTATTCAAGCGGAAACTGAAGTCAAACAACAGTATAATTGTTCAGGTCTATTGACTTTTTTTTTGTATGTTTATATTAAGAGCTGTAATGTTTTTGTCACATGTTTTAACAATAAATTATGGAAAAAATTATGAGTGAAGGTTTTGCGTTTTATAAAGAAATTATTGATGCTTTGAGAGAAGCTTCGCTTAGTAATCCTGGGAAAACTTTTAAGATTCTTCTTACATCCCAGGCAATGGGTACATTAGGTACAATTCACGCAAATGAAATAGAAGGTGTTGCTAGAGATTTTATGATATTAGGAGAAGGTCTTTTTACTGGAAGAGGTTTGTTGGGATACCCTGTTGAAAAAGTAGATTCACTGGGTGATCCTTTATTTGAAATTGTTGTTGTAGAATAATTTTGAGAATTTGTTTATCAAAATTGGAGACAGCACTTTGATAAGATGTTTTGACGATGACCTCCCTTCTATAAATTTTGTTTAATTTCTTCTTGTGTTCCTTTTGCAGCGCGTCCGGGCGGCGAGTTGCAGACTTCGGTTCTGCCGTTGGCAGGAACACGCTTTGCGTTCTTCCACATGCCTGACGCAAATTGCCGCAATACAAAAGAGCCGGAAGAGCAATTGCCATATTACGCACCGGAACTCTCTTAAATATCGCAATTGCTCTTCCTTTTTATTGTGTATGCTTTCATCATTTTCGACGGATTTCGCATAAACGCGCAATGCTCAAACCCTTACTCAAACGAACGAAAGCTGATTTTTCCTTTTCGCTGAAAAACGGGCAGAATCTCAACGGGTACGAATTGAAATTCTCCGCCCTTATTTTCAGCCCGTAAAAATCGTGTCGGCTCAAAGTTTTGAGCCTCTATTTTCATCACCCGCCCGCCCATGTGAGTTGCGACACAGATTCTGACAAGCAGAACCAAAGTCTCCACTCACCCTCCAGCCCTCAAGGGCTTCCTGGTTCAA
>CAZISX010000130.1:0-9091 GCA_964542005.1 uncultured Spirochaetales bacterium | reverse complement strand
AATCAACGCCATTCTTGCGGCTGTCGGCAAAAACCTGAGAATACTCCTTCGGGAGCTCTCTTTTTTATTTTTTTCTGCGCTGCCATATCCTCTTTCTTGTTTCATTTTTTCCTTTCATACAATTTCTAAAACTCTAAATTCCAGAAAATTCCATTTTGGCCTTGCTGAAAATTAATGGCTTGATTGCTAATGTGAATTTTTGGACTTTTTCAGGGGCGACGAAATAACATTTTATGCAACTTACATTAAAACACGATTCTCTCATCCACAACATTAAGAAATCTTTCGTTTTCGCTTGTTACAATTTGCTCTGGTGTCTCAATTTTTTCAATCACTTCCTTATCAACAAAACCGTTTTGGATAACTGCCGCATAGTTGTCAGCCATATTATCCGCAGCAATTGAAATTTCTAAAAGTGTTACCCCGCTCATTTTTTTATCTTTCAACGAATCTGTGCCGTCAAGAACAATCGCAGCTCGTCCGTTTTCTGAAAAAGAGCTTTCTTTTATGGAAAGAGCCTTGTATTCATTAAGGTTTTCACCAACCGCCAAGACGCCGTCACCTACAACTGTGTCTGAAAATGAAATTTTACCAGTTTTATTTATTGATGATTTCTCGATAAGCGCGCTGGAGTTCAGAAGATAGATTCCAACGCCCTGGTTTTTATCAAGTATTGAGGAAATTATTTCCGCAGATGAGCTCTGAAGCCACAAACCGCCCATTTTATTTTCTGAAACAGTTGAGCTTTGAAGTGAAACAAAGGCTCCGCTGTCTCCAATTATGCCGCTTGAATTTGAGCCTTTTATAGTCGAGCTTGTTACCAGAAGTGTTGTTTTGCCCTTAACTGCAATGCCCCAGCCGCCAAATGGTGATGCTGAAAAATCGGGTTTAGTAATGTTTTCTATAGATGTTTTAATAATTTCAACAACCGCGGATTCTCCGTAAATAGCTGATACGACTGTCTTTATCTCTCTCAAAACTGAGTCTTCAATTCTTACCTTTGACAAATTTTTTGCCACAATTCCCTGAAGTGTGTAGTTCTCAAATATTGTTTTTTTAAAGCTGACAACTGTGTTATGAATCTCTGCGGCTAGTGTTGCTGGTGAATTTTTCCCGGAAAATGTTGAATCGGAAAAATTAAGAGAACTGACTGTGTCAGCAAATAAAGAAAGTGAATATGCGCCGCTATCGGTGCCAAGATTTTCAACAACTGTTTTTGAAAATGATATCTCTGACGATTCTTTGACCGATATTGCTTTATGAAAACTTCCAGCCTCACTTGACGAACCAGTTTTTTGAATAATTACAAGATCTTCACCTTCAATTTGGGTGCTTTTGGAAATATCAAGAGAGCTTCCCGATTCACTTTCAATTATTATGTTTTTAAGATAAATATTTTTTGATGATTCTATCACAACGCCGTTATTTTTCGATGAAATATTGAGGTTGTAGAGCGAAATATCATTGCCTTTTATTGTTATGGCGTTGGTGTCCGAAGAAACAGCACTGCTTCCATCGTCTTTGCCGATAAGAACCACGGAAGTTCCCAGTGTCATGCTGTATTTCTGCTCACCAAAAAGGCATAAACATTTCTCGCCATTTCTTATGGAATCCTCAAAAGAATTTTGGCTGTCAACAGAATAACATGAGTTATTACAGCTATCTGGAAGAGAAAATCCTTTTGGCGCATCTTTATTCTCGCTGCACGAAAAGATAAATATTGAAAGGAAGAAAAGAATTAGAATCTTCATTTTTCACCTCAAAAAGTTTGTGAGATAGATGATGGTAGCACGATTTCAGGTCTATTTCAAGGTAAAAAATCCTTCTATCTCAAAAAAAATTTACACCTAAGCGCTGATTTAGAAATTCTTCACAAAAGCTATCTGCGCCTCTGTTTCAGGACTTTGCCTCTCTTTTGCTGCATCATTTTTGCGAAGTTCTGCAATTTTTTCGATAACATTTTCCCTGTCAGCCATTCCATTTTTTTTGAGGAAACAGCCAACCGCCATGCCAGTTCTTCCGATTCCGCCCCAGCAGTGGATATAGAGTTTTTTGCTGCGGCTTAATATTTCATCAATGGTTTCAAGTATTTGCACCATTGTGTCGGTGTCTGGCACAGAAAAATCTTTGATTGGAATTCTGTGGAACTCGATTGACTCGCCGTTTTGTCCCGCAAGCTCATTTAAAAATGGAAGATAATCTTTCAATCCTTCCGGATCATGCTCAATTTCATTCTCTTCCTGAAGAGAAATGACTGCTCTAATTCCACAATTAAAAAGATTGATAATCTTCTCTTTTCTCCTATTTTCGTCAGCATCTCCTGGAAACTGGCCTGCCAGAAATTTTTCAGGTATTACCCAGTATGATCTTGGAAAAGGTTTTGATAATTTCATAAAATACCCTGCAATTACTTAGTGTTAGCCACACCTTTTGTCGGCTTTGCTGTAGTTGTTTTAGTCTCTGTTCCATCTGGAATTCTGGCAATTGAGCCTTCCGCAGGCATTGTATTTTTTTCCCAGCTCATTATGTCTCTTAAAACGCCTTCCTTGTCGGAGAGTCTCACTGTATCGCCGCTGCCAAGTCCGTAGATAAATCCTTTTTCGCCTGTCTCATCTTTTTCAATAACAAGAAATCCCTTTTTCGGCACTTTTGTCCCTTCAGGAAAAATATATGGATCGCGATCGTTTTCATCCTGAAGCGTCCAGCCTGAAATATCAAAATCTGCATCTGATTTGTTGTAAAGTTCAACCCAGTCTGCAATTGTAGCTGATTGTGCAAAGGTTTCATTAATTACAACAGAGCTTTCTGTTGGAACAGCATCAAAATCATTTGTTGTTGAGGTTTCATCTTTTTTCTCTTCTCCGCAACCTGCCGCAATCAAAAGAGCAATTGTAATAAGTAAAATCTCTTTCATGGTCTCCTCCAAAAAATTTATAATTCAACCGTGTTTTCCTGCATCATTAAAGATAACCCTTCGAGTGATTCAATGTTTGTCCTTAAATCTGTTATAAAGTCTTCTTTTTCCTTACCTTTTTTAAGTTTTACATGGTAGGCATAATCGAGTCGCCGCCCCTGCTGCATATCGCGAACAGTAACAAGTGCAAATGTTCTGCAATGGCTTGAAAGAACTTTTTCAAGACGGTTTCTTGTTTCATCGCTGTTTCCTATGCTGAATCTGAGCATTCCATCGTAATAGGTCGCGCTTGTAAATGAGGCGTTATAAAGAAAAACTGAGGCACAGATAAAAACGAGAGTTCCTATAATTGCAGGCATCAAAGCTCCGACTCCGCACGATATTCCTGCACCAAGAGATCCGAATATAAAGATAATATCTTTCGGGTCTTTAAAGCTGGTTCTGAATCTGATTATGGCAAGCGCGCCCATCATTCCAAGTCCTCGGGCAAGGGAATCGCCAATAGCCATCATTACTGTTGAAGCTACAATTGAACCAAGAATCAGTGCCTGAACATAGTTTCTTGAGTAGGACAAACCTACAAATGTTTTTATATAGGTATATGCAATTGCGCCGGAAAGGAGAAACGACATAAGCGAACTGTAAAGCACCGAAACAAGTGCGGGATTGGACGAAGTGGATTGAATCGTAGTTAAATCAAACATTTATACCTCCTAAATATCGTATCTGTTTTCAAAACTTGAATCTATTGACTGAAGCCCGCCAAGCATTGTGGTAACGCCGTTCATATACTTGGAAAAACCTCTTCTGTGAAGCTCAAAATAGCGGACAAGATCAACCATCCAAACAGGAACCTGCGGCGCGTTGCATTTAAGTTCCAAGACTACGCTGGCAAAAGGATCAAAAATTGTCTCAAAATCATAAGAATGCATCATTTTATAATCGGGCGAAACTACAAATTTATAATCAGGCTCCTGATAGCGAAGCTCTGTATCAAATGTAACTCTGGCATATTGATCAACTGTGCTGACCAGTGCTTTTCTCCGGTAACTTGTAAGTATTTTCTGTTCTGCCGACAAGGCTGTTGCAAGTCTTTCAAAAAGTCTAAGGTTTGCAAGTGACTTGTCATCCATTGATGAATCAGGAATAAATCCAGGCTGATAGAAAATTTTCCACCAATCTTTTGAATGAACTGTTGACCGGAATTTTCTAACAATATTTCCGGTTTTTTCCTTTACCTCAAGATGATATGGAAGTTTTGCGTTGTGGCCGTAAGAGCGGACTCTGAGATTAAACCGCCGTTCCGCATCAGACATTCGCTGTCTTAAAAGATAAAATCCAGGCGAATCAAAGTAGAGATTGTTGATTTCGTAGAATCCGTCAGACGATTTTTCTGAATGCTTATCATAAACGCAGTAAGGCTCACAAAATCTTGAAATCGGCTCAATCATATCAAAAGGAATTGTGTATTTCAGCTCAAATCTTTCAAGTTTTGAAAAACCTGCACTCTCATTTTTCAATTTGAATCTCCAATAAAACCGGCAACACTTTCCATATTAATATTTCCTGAAAGATCCATCAAATCGAGAAATCTGTTTCTAATAAGAAATGTAATCTCAATAAGCTTTGAATCACTTTTCAGCATATTTTCTTTGATTGCCAGAAGTGTGGCAGGGTTAATTCCCTGAATTGTAAGGTATTTTTTAAAAGAGAGCTCTGCGCTGCCGCTGGTTTTTCTCTCAATTAGAATCTTATATTCACCGATAAGTTTTCTAAGCGTGCTTTGAAGTGCAAACTGCTCCTCGGAAAGAGTCTCTTTCTCTGTCACAAAAGAGAGCTTTTCCATCAAAACCCGTGCCTTGCGCTGATTCAAATCAAGCTGATCGCTTTCTATAAAAGGGAGTTTAAAAGCAACCTCAAGAGAAATAGCTTTTTTATTTTCATCCCTATCTTTTGAATCATAACCAATCTCTAAAAAACTCAAATAATTCCTGGCCTTAGCCTTTTCAAGCTCGTACCTTTCCTCGGCAAGACGGATGTTTTCCTCGCCAACCTGCAAATCAAGATTAACGCTGTTTTTCAAATCAATTGAGGAGAGTTTTGCCTCGATTTTTTCTATTGGTATAAGTTTTTCATTTTCAAAAAACAGAGAAAGATTTGTTTCTCCAATAATTTTTTTTATCCTGAAAAAAACGCGTTCCAGCCTTTCGCCAAGTTGAACCTCTGTCATCTGAAGATCTGAAAGCTTATTTTCAGCCTCAATAAGAGCATTGACATCAAAATCTACATCTGCTGAATTCCTCTTTTTAATTACAGTAATTATGTCACGGTAAACCGCAATGTGCTCCGTGTTAATTCTGATCATTTCTTTTGTTTCAAAGTAGTCAAGAATAATATTTGCCCGTTTTTTCAGAGCCTTGGCAAGAAGCTTCGTTCGCTCGATTTTACCAGTTCTTTCAGCACTTTGAAGATATTTTTCTGCAGCGTTTGTCTCTCCGAAACCTCGTGGGTAAAACCGGAGTGCGTACTTTTCCCGCTCAATATCAAATTCATCAGTTGAGGTTCTTATCTCAGCTTTTTCAATCCACGGGGTTCCCGATCCTGCATCTTTATAGTAGCGAAGCAGCTCATCGTGATTTTCAAGCGAGTAGTCTTTCCCTGCAGTTTTAAGGAATGCAGAAATTGAAAAATCCTCAGAAAAAAGAGATGTGCAGAAAATTAGTGCAAGGAAAAAAAATCTAATTTTCATATTTCACCTCAAAACAATTGTTGAAAAATAGGAACTTTCTTTGGCATCAAATCCGATAAAAAATTTATTTTTATCCTCCATCGTTACTGCCTCAGGCTTGTATCCGCTGAAATTGCTTATTTTTTTCAGCAGATTCGCGGGTTTGTCATAACTCCAGAGTGCCCCGTTTTTATCAGGCCCGGAAGAGGTAATATAAAAGATTTTTCCGTCAAAATAGAGATCGGAAAGCGAACCTCCCTTTAAATCAAGCTCGGCAAAAACAGAAACAAAAGCAGGGGAAACACTTCCAGCATCAATAGCAGCATCAATCTCTTTTATCTCTAAAATCATAGATTTGCCATTATTTTCAGGATCTTTGAACCCCACAAAAAAAGATCTGCCAAAAACAGCTATACCCTCGATATCTATAGTTAAATTAGCAACTCCACTCAAAACAAAACTGCCCCATCCTGTGGTTGGGGCAAGCTCTGCGGATGATTTCAAAATCTGGTACAAATCCCCTTTTTTAAGAAGAGAAAAACTCTCTTTATCTCTTTTCACTTTAATTATGAGCCTCCTTTCCTCCGGCAGGTTATTTTTTTTGTTCGCGCTGGAAGAGGATGCAATATAAATATTTCCCGATTCGTCTGAAACAATAGACTCCATATCATTAATTTTTTCCAGACCTGCGATTTGCACAGGCTCAATTTTTTTGCCGTCAAAAAGATAAATCAGCGGCTTTTTGCCAGGAGTATCATCGCTAACAAGAGCATATTTTTTAATATCCGGCAAATAGAGAGCACCGCTCAGCTCAAGATTGTACTCGGCACCAATTTGCTTGATATTGTTTTTTTTGTCTTCAGCATTTATCTCATTGAAATTAAAAATTGAATTGATTTTTTCAAAAATATTAGGCGCTCCATCAACACTAATCATAACTTTTTCGCCAAGAATAAAAGGATTATCGTCCGAGATTTTAAGCATAACCTCTCTGCCCCACAAAGCAAAATCGGGATGATGGCGCAACCGTATCGGGAATTCAACAATTCGTGAACCAATTCCGGTAATTACACCCTTCACCCCTCTTTGTTTATCTGAAAAAGAGAGAACTGTAACCTTATCCCCTGTTTTTACAATTGCATGTCTTGATTCAGGAACAAAACCTTTTACAATTGTCGGTGTTTTTGTATGAAGAGTCATAATCGGCATAAAAGGGGCAACCTTTTCCCCAAGCTTAAAATTGACAGATCCTATAATCCCGTTAAGTGGCGATAATATCTGAAGTTTTTTCATTTTATCTGTAAGCATCTCAATCTCTTTCTCAAGCTGCTCAACCTGAAATTTAACAGGGTCGGTTGATGTTTGAAGCATTTTTTGAAGAAGCTCTATCTCAATATTTTTGCTTCTTAGAGCATAGCTGAGCTCCTGTTTCAAACTCTCGACCTCCATCAAAGTCGGATTTTTTTCAGAAGCGGTCGCTGAACCACTGCTTTTAAGACTTTCCAAACCTTGAGAAAGTTCCTTGTTAAAATTGTACTGGTGTTCAAGCTGCTTTATTTTAGCATTTATGTTTCCTGAAATAGCAGATTTTTCAGAAGAAAGAGAGGTAATCCTTGAAGCGATCTCTTTTCTATCAGCCCCTTTTTGCGCCTTCAACCTGTCTAACTCGTGGGTAATACTGCTTATTTTCATAACAAGATCCTGATTGGCAAGCTCCACAAGAGGCTCCCCTTCCCTTACAATATCACCTTCCGAAACAAGTATTTTTCTGATTTCAACAGATTCTTCAGAGCTTACAACAACCTCTCTTGAGTCCGCAATACCTTGAAAAGTGTCGGCCTCTTTCCCGTAAAAAATTGTCATAACAGAAACAGAAACTAAAACAACAAGCCAGATAAAAAGGAGTCTTTTTTCTCCCCTCATAACCTTTTTTGACATAAGAACCTCATTTTTTTAAAAAAGCCTCTATTTTAAAACAAAAAATATTTTGCACAAAAACCGATAAAAGAAAACTAAAAAATTGCACTTGTATAAAGATAGAAAAACCGGAGGAAAAGTTGCGCTTGTTTTGAAAAAACTTTCACTCAGCCAAAAATCCTCCAAAAATTTAAACACCAAAAGGAAATATACTTCAAATTGTGGGGAAATTATGGTGATTTAAGAAGTTTTTGAAGTTTTATCAATATCCGTTACGGGATTTTGCCTTTTCAACCATTTCATCAAAAATATCAAGCGCAATTCTGGCATCCAGATTTTTTGAGGCAGCATATTAAGATTTTTGGATATTATCAGTTTTAAGTTTTTGTAACTGTTTCATTATCACCTCATGCTATGAAATTTAATACCTGAATCGTTCGATTTAGGTAATAATTTCTTCAAGTTGGGAAACAACACAATCAATTTGCAGAGAATCTGGAACCTCTTTTTTTTCGTGATTTACCCAGCATGTTTTAAATCCTGCTTTTTTACCGCCCTCAATATCAGCGGTCAAACTGTCGCCGACAATCCAGATATTTTCAAATCCGGCAAAATCATTTTTCACAATATCAAACATTTTCTGATGTGGTTTTTCGTAACCTGTTTGTGCAGAAGTGTAGATTTTTTCAAAAAACCGTCCAATCCCCAGAGCCTCAATCAAAAAATGAAGCTCGGGAACATGATTGGAAAGAACAGCCTGTGCAAAACCCTTTTTTTCAAAATAGGAAAGCACATCCGTCGCACCTTCCGCCAACTCCCATTTCGAGGCATCTGTGTAATATTCTCTAACAAAATCAGCAAGATATTTAGGAAGAGAGAGCCTCTCAAAAGCATCTTCAAACAAAGGCCTCATCTCATCCCACCATTTTTCCTCCGAAGAAATATGCGAATGCGGATTTTCCCAGTTGTTCCAGAAAAAACCGGTTTTCAGAAGCGGCGAAAACTTTTGCGGATCAACTATCTCACCGGCTTTCTCAAAAGCAATTTCAGAAAGTGTTTTTGACCACTTCCCATTTTTTCTATTTGCAAGCGTATTGTCAAAATCCCAAACAATAAGTGTTTTCATTTAGTTAGCTCGTTTTTCATCAATTATTATCGTTTTCTCAGCTGATTTCAATCCAGTAAGTTAGCAATTTACTAACATAACGGATGAAGTCAAGAGGAAAAAATCTTTTCAACAAAAAGCAAGCTGACGCAATAATTTTTGATCCGCCAGCCGGTTATAGTCGAAAGGTTTCTGGTGAAAAAAGTTTGAGGTTTAGCTTACATTTGGCAGTTTTTCTGGGGATTCAAATCACTTGAAAAGATTAAGGATTGTTCTTCAATGGATAAAATCTGGGGAGATGAAAGAAACGGAATTCTCAGGAAAAATAATGTGGATTTTCTGGTGGAAACAACTCTTTCAAATTAATTATTTTACTGCCATTTTTTTCGTAATAATTCAGCATTTCGTCAATTTTCCTTTTATCATA
>CAZISX010000129.1:0-9093 GCA_964542005.1 uncultured Spirochaetales bacterium | reverse complement strand
TGAACATACAATCAACAACTTGAATGTTCAGCAGGAAAACGCGATTGCTTCTGAAGCACGAATCAGAGATCTCGATATAGCAAAAACTGCAACAGATATGGCTAAATGGCAGATTCTTAATCAGGCATCTACCTCGATGCTTGCTCAGGCTAACCAGCTTGGACAGGGTCTTCTTAGTCTTCTCCGTTAAGTTCTTGTTTTTAGAGGATTTTGTTGGGGAGCTTCGGCTCCCCTTTTTTTTGGTCAGAAAATCTTATTATTTCCGTGCAGAGGGAATTTAAATTACTTTTCAGTCATTATTCCAGACTTTTATTCATCACTACCTTGTAATGCAAGATAATTCTTGATCGAATAAATATTTTTTTTATAAATACCTCTTATATATTTTTTGCATTATTCATATTTTTAAGGCAGAATTGGTCGAAAAAAAAATTTGTCAGGAGCTTTTATGTCAATTTTAGGCATTTTGGGAACAATCCATAATGATGAAATGAGAAAGGATTATAACTATTCTCTTGAAAAAATGGCGGAGATTATTGAAGATTTCAAACCGGATATAATTTGCGGAGAGGTGCGTCCTGAAGACTGGAATAAATACCTTGAAAATAAAAATTATGAAGGATATTTAGGGCCTAGCGAATACAGAAAAATGATAATTCCTTTTTGCGAGGAGAAAAAGATAAGATTTATTCCTGTTGACTGGTTTGAGGATGATTTGGTGGAACTTGATTATTTTTTTGGCAAATCAGAGAATGAAATCAAACAATTAAACTTACAGCTCGATGCTTTTATTGATGACTTTCTGAAAGCCGCAAAAAAGAGCAAAATACCTTTCAACTCATTAAAATTCAACAGAGTTATCGAGAAAAAACAAAATTTTCAGAACAAAATAAATCCAGTAGTTCACAACATATACTGGATTGCCAGGAATCAGATAATGATTGAAAGAATTAAAAAAATTTTGAATACAAACTACGGTTCCAGAGTTCTCTGCACTACAGGAGCGGAACACACCTTTTTTTATTGCAGAGAATTGAAAAAAACTGACTGGAAAATTATCTATCCACTTCAAACATAAGTTTGTTAAAAACAGATTAGTTTTTTCCGCTTGAGCTAACTAATCATCCCCTTATATTCAAAAATCTTGTCGCGAATCATAGCTGCATACTCGAAATCCCACTCTTTTGCAGCTTTTTTCATCTCTTTATCCAGCTCTGCAATCCGTTTTTCAATCTCCCCTTTATCAAGTTTTTCAGATTTATCCTTCCTCTTTTTGCCTGGCAGATACTCTTCAATATCAAGAATTGCCTTGCCGGAAATTGTCTTAGGTGTGATATTGTTTAGAGTGTTGTATTCTTCCTGTATTATTCGGCGGCGGCGGGTTTCTTCAATCGCTGCTTTCATGCTATCTGTCACTTTATCTGCAAAAAGAATTACGCGGCCGGAGACATTTCTCGCAGCTCTTCCGATTGTCTGGATTAGGGATGACGCACTTCTTAAAAAACCCTCCTTGTCTGCATCCAAAATAGCGACAAGGCTCACTTCAGGAATATCAAGACCTTCTCTTAAAAGGTTTACACCAACCAGAACATCGTATAAATTTTTGCGGAGTTCCATAATGATTTTAAGTCGTTCGATACTGTCAATATCAGAGTGAAGATACTTTGCCCTGATTTTCCGTTCTCCGAGAAAAGAGGATAAATCTTCAGCCATTTTTTTTGTTAAAGCTGTTACCAGAACTTTGCCGCCAGCCGCAGTTTCCTTAACAATTTCATCATACAAAAGAGAAATCTCATCTTTGGCCGGCTTAAGCTCAAGCCTCGGATCTAAAAGTCCGGTCGGCCTGTTTATCAGCTCAATTATCTTACCTGCACGGTTGAATTCATATTCCCGCGGGGTTGCAGAAACAAATAAAACCCTATCAAGCTTTGTTTCAAATTCCTGAAAATTCAGCGGTCTGTTGTCCAGTGCGGATGGAAGTCTGAACCCGTAATTTACAAGCATCTCTTTTCTTGCCCTGTCGCCGTTGTACATTCCTCTAATTTGCGGAATTGTGGCGTGAGATTCATCAACAATAAGAAGAAACTCTTTCCCAAAATAGTCAATCAGCGTCGGCGGCATATCACCAGCTGCTTTTCCTGTCAAAAATCGTGAATAATTTTCAATACCTGAGCAGTATCCAACCGATTCAATCATAGCCAAATCATTTGTTACCCGTTCCTCAATCCGCTGCGCTTCTAAAAGCTTGCCTCTTGACTTAAAATACTCAATCCTTTCAATAAGTTCCTCTCGAATAGAAACACCTGCTTTAATAAGAGTTTCTTTCTGGGCAACATAGTGGGTTGACGGGAAAATTTTTATATGATCAAGTGCTCTGATTTTTTTGCCATCAACAGGATTTACTATAGCTATCTCCTCGATAACATTATCAAAATAGACAAGCCTTACCGTAATATTGTCTTCGTGGGCAGGAAAAATTTCCATAATATCGCCCTTAACCCGGAATTTTCCTCGTGTTAAATCAAAATTTGTCCGCTCATACTGGATTTCTGCAAGGATTTTAGTCACTTTATCAATAGAAATTTCCTCGTTTTTGTAAAGCTCGAGAGACATTTCCTTATAAACTTCGGGCGTACCAATACCATAAATACAACTCACAGAAGCAACAACAACGCAGTCACTTCCATCCATAAGTGAGGCAGTTGTAAAGTGGCGCATCCGGTCAATATCATCATTTCGTGAAGCATCTTTTTCAATATAGGTGTCGGTTGTAGGAACATAAGCTTCAGGCTGGTAGTAATCGTAATAGGAGATAAAATAACCAACCCGGTTTTCGGGAAAAAACTGTTTGAATTCGCCATAAAGCTGACCAGCAAGTGTTTTGTTGTGAGCCAGAACAAGGGTTGGCAGCTTTAACTCTTTAATAATATTAGCCATTACAAAAGTTTTGCCAGTTCCGGTAGCTCCGAGAAGAAGCTCGTTTTTAGAGCCGTTTTTAAAGTTGCTTATAAGTTTTTCTATAGCCTGAGGCTGGTCGCCTGCCGGCAGAAACGGTGAGTCAAGTTTGAAATCTGTCATAAACTACTTACAAGCCTTAGAGCAAGAATCACAGGTATCATCTATATTTTCCAAATCAATATTATTTATCTGACTGCAGCTAATCTGAGAAATGCAATGTTTACAGTTGTTTGCCTGAATATCTACACACTTTTTCTTGCCGCTTAAAAAAAGAAGCGTTTTTGAATCTGCCTGTTGAATACAGTTTCTCATAAAATACATATCATTTTTGGATAAACACTCTGAAAGCCTTCCGCAATATGATCTTGAAAAATCGGCAGCAACAGCTTTTGCTTCTAATGAAGGCTCCTTATAATCTGGTCTAAGATAAGTTTTAAGTGACAAAAAAATCAAACCAGCAAGAATAATAAACGCAGAAATAGCAATAACCGAACCATAGGTTTCAATAACTTTTTCCCTGAATTCACTAACAAATCTCTCGAATTTAGTCTGATCGTGCCTGTTTATCTGAGTAACCATTTTTTCTAAAAGCAGCTTCTGCATTCGCTCCGATTCTGCATAATCAACCGAGTTTTTACCCGAATTATCTTTTATATCAATCAATGCACCTCTTGAAATAAGAAGCGATGCAAGCTCAATATTATTGAACTTTACAGCAGTCATAAGAGCAGTTCTTCCCTCGCTGTTTTTTTTGTTTAGATTATCAACATGAGGAAGAATCATATTTACAATTTCAGGAGTGGAGTTTGTTGCCGCATACATTAGAACTGTGTAACCTGTATTTGAATGAGCATTTGTATCCGCGCCGCGGTTAATAAGAAATTTGGCAAGTTCAAAATGTCTGTTGCTAATTGCAAGCATTAAAGGAGTTCTCCCAAAATTGCATCTTGAATCAATCCTGGCATGAGCATCAACAAGAATTCTGGCAATAGTTTCGTGTCCGTTTTTAGCAGCAATATGAAGCGGCATCATTCCCTCTTCGCCCGTACTGCTTAAATCAACTGTTTGACTTATCAAATGTTTTAGAGTTCCAGAATCTCCCTCAGAAACAGCTTTGAATAATGCCTCAACTTGTGGTGGTTGTAAATATTCGCCCATACATTCCTCTTTTACAAAGATTTTGATTAAACCGGACTATTCTATATTTTGTAATCTCAAAAATCCAGAAAAGTTAAGTAAAACTACTTCAAAAGAGAATTTTTAACAATTGCCAGCGCAAGATAGTCATCAGGGGAAAGACGAAGGTTGTCAAGTGTAACACCTTGTTTATGCAGAGAAATTATCTCAACAATAGAGGCAGCAAGCTCTTCATCATAAAATTCAAGACTAAGATTGTAACCCTCTTTTCTGAGTTCTCGTGAAAGGAAGATTACACCTTCTGGGAAAAGTGATTTAAGTGCATGAAATTTCTCGTGATTAAGGGTACTTGCTTCAAGCCTTTTGTCACTCATTTTTTTTATCCAGACACAGCTGGTTTTTTCTCCGTCTGCGCTTTTTACCATAATATGCCGGCCGGTTGAAGCAGTGTTATTAAATTTTATTGCTGCTTGGTCAAGGCCAAGCTCTTTTTTTATTAACGCCTCTTTTTCATTAAGGTTTTCAGCAACACCGTAATCTTTGAAATTAGCCGAATTTCCCAAAAATATTGAGACTCCAAGCTCCTCAAAATCAATTTTTCTAAGACACCCATCAACTTTTTTATCAGGAGTGATTTCAACAAGGAGCTGTTTGCTATTTTCTGCATAAATTTCAAGTGCTTGTGCAATTTTTTCAGGATCAGGCGCAAAAGTTCCCTTTTCTTTAAAAAGAAAGCTGTAATCATCTCTTCTCAGCAGTAATATGTTTGCTTTTTTCAGGATAAGATATCTGAATAACTCAGGATTTAAGGTGTTAATTGCATAGCCGAAAAGTGTGTCGCCGTTTCTGTCTTCTTTATTTATGTCAGCACCTTTGCTTAAAAGCAGATTTGCCACTCTGTAGTCACCCTTCTCAAGTGCGTAAAAAATCGGGGTTTTTCCCTCACCTTCTACCACAATATTCGGATTTGCACCGCGGGTTATTAAAAGCGAGGCAATTGCGTCAAGATTCATCCTAACAGCAGCTGCAAGAGGAGTCAACCCATTGATTCCACTATTAATATCCGCATTATTGTCAAGGAGTTCTTCAACCTTACTGATGTTGTTTTCCAAAACAGCTTTAAGAAGAGGCGGCTCATAAAAATCTGGCGCACTCTCTTTTTTTCTACCTTCAAATGGAATTTCTTTGACAACAAAACTCTCCTCTTTTTTTAAAAGCTCTCCTTTTTGTTTTGTCCTGTTCTCAATTTTTGTGATAAAGATTGTGGAGAGAAATCCAAAAATTACAGAGCAGATAACAAAAATCAAAAACATTGCAGCTCTTTTTCTGATTCGAGCCTTTTGTCTAATATTTTCAAATAGTTCAAGAATATTTTTATGCCGCTCTTTTTCAGATTTACTCTCAGAAAAACGAAGTGCCTCATACTTTGCTTTTAGCGCGAAACCAACCTCCTGAAAAAGATCAACCCCATTCAAAAGCAGCTCTGCCGCCTCCTCTGATTGAGCAAAATGGAGAGCATCATTTCCTTTTCCATCAATATTTATCAGGATTGTTTTGGCAAGAATAAGCTGTCTTATCATTATTAAATTGTTGTTTTGAAGAGCAAAATAAAGCGCAGTTTCGCCAGAATTTGTTCGTGCCTCTATATCTGCACCGAATTTAAGAAGGATTTCAGGCATTTCACCTGTTTTATCTTTTGCAGAAATAATTAAAGGCGTTTCTCCAAGTCTGTTTTTTTCATTAATTTTTACCCCTTTTGAGAAAAAAAACGGAATGAATTTTGTGTTGCCCGAGATTGCTGAATAATGGAAAAGTGTATTTCCCGACTGGATGTGGCTTGAAATTGTCGCCCCTTTTCTTATTAGAAAGTCAGCCACAGGGAAAAATCCGAGTTTTACAGCAATCATTAACGGCGTCATTCCAGCAAAAAGAGAATCCTTAAAATGAGCTAATTCATTAATATCTGCGCCATGTTTTATAAATTTTGCAATCTCTTTCATGTGGCCTGTTTTAACAGCCTCAATAAGATTTTGTGGTTTTTTTTCTTGTATAATCTCTTTTCTTTTGAGCCTTTCAACAAGACCAAGAATCCATGTTTCAGGGAAATCAGGCGCAAAACTCTCAACAATTTCATTTAAAGAACACTCTTTTTCTTTAATTTTTTCAAGAACTTTCAACTCGGTAACATCAAAATCGCCATCAAATTCGTGGCTGGTTGTCAAAACTGCAAAAGGAGAAAAAACAGATTTATAAAAATAGACAACATAACTATGTTCAGCCGCGTTTAAACCATCTCTGAAAAAGATGTTTGATGGATTTATATTTGAAAGAATTCTATAATAAATCGAAGCAGTTAGATAATCCTTGTTCTGATAGGCACTTCTTGCCAGCTCAAAGATTTCAGGCTCATGCCTTTCATCAGGCGAATCGCTTTGATAGCGCGGAGAACGGATTTTCTCAATAATTTCATCACGACTCATCGCAACACCGTGACCGCTTTGCAAAATGCCTTCCTTATAAAGTTTCAGCATAGCTCTTGAAAGAAGATAAAAGTGGAGAGGAAGCATCTCAGCAATGTTTTTGATAGGTTTTCCAAGAGCCAGAACATTGAGAATCTGTCGCTCAATACTTCTTAGTCCTGCTATTGGTTTATTAACTCGAATCTCAGGAAAATCACCAATATCTTTGAACATTTTAACAATTTCATCAAGCTCTTCATATCTTTTTTTTAGTTCTTTCTGAAGTTTTTTGAAAGAAACTCCGATTGCTATCTGCTCCTTCATTTCAGGATAAGTTTCCGAGCACTCAAATTCGCCAGAATCCCAGAGAGAAACAGTAAAAACCGTGTCACAGATTTTTCTTACAATAATTTCCTCAATCTTTTTTGGAGATGCCACCCCCATAATTGAGAGAACATCAGCCATTTTTACATTTGTTTCAAGCTCAATTTTGTAAGCTTCAATAAACTGCTCAAACGAAATAATATCGGCAGAAATAAGATACTGACCAAGATAATCGGCCGGATCATTCGAGCCTGCGCTTGTTATTAATCCTTTTCTGAAATAGATTTTTTTCTGGTTTTGACCTTGAGTAAATGTTATGGAGCCTTTTGCCAGTTTGTGCTTGCCAACTTCGATAATATCAAGCGCCGGAATTGTTTTGAGACTGCCATTTAACATTTTTTCACCTTTAATTTTTGGATTTTATTATAGAACGAATTAAATCTTGTGTCAAATAGTCAATATATGGTAAAGTAAGTTGCTTTTATTATTCTTTAAAAAAAGGTGAGTAAGATGATGCTTGACGGAAAAAAAGTTTTGTTTGTAAAAATATGCGGAACAGGGATGAGCTCTGTTGCTTTAAATGCAAAAAATATCGGCGCATTTGTTTATGGTGTTGACTCAGCGTTTTATCCGCCAGTCAGCGATATTTTAAAAGAGAATGATATTCCATACTTTGAAATGACTCAATTTACTGAAATTCTTGAGAAAAACAGACCTGACATAATTGTTGTCGGAAACGCACTATCAGGCAAAAGTGCGGAAGCAGATATTATAAGAAACTCCGATATTCCATACTATTCAATGCCTTCTTTTATGGAGACATTTCTTCTGCCTGGCCACACCTCTGTTGTTGTTTCAGGAACTCACGGAAAAACTACAACATCAAGTATTCTCTCAGAGTTTTTGACAGGATGCAATCAGAAAACCTCCTATTTTATCGGAGGAGTTCCGCTGTTTTCCGGTAAAAATGCACACTTTGAAGATTCCGGCTACTATGTTCTTGAAGGTGATGAATATGACACAGCTTTTTTTGATAAAGGGCCGAAATTTCTCCATTATATGCCCGATATTTCAATTGTTACCTCAATTGAATTTGACCACGCAGACATCTACAACAACCTCGAGGAAATCTATCAGAACTTCCTGAAACTCACCAAAATTACTAAGAAAAAAGTTGCAGTCTGCATTGATTACGAAACGAACAGAAGACTTTTATCTGAGATTCCTGAAGAAAAACGATGGACTTACTCAATTTCCGACAAAACCGCAGATTTATACCTCGAGAAAATTGGCCGCGAAGAGAGATTTACTGTTTTTAGATATTTTGTAAAAGGAAAAGTTAAAGGCGAATATCTTTTCCCGCTGATTGGAAATCAGAATTTAATGAATCTTGCCGCACTCTTATCTGTTAAGGAAATTGAAGAAATCGAGCCTGAAGAAACACTTATGAACTCGGTTTTGAAAAATATTCACCCGATAAAAAGAAGACAGGAATATCTTGGCAAAATCAATGGCGGCCTTATTTACAACGACTTTGCACACCATCCGACAGCCGTTAATCTTACACTTTCGGGATTTGCCGATTTCTTTGCTGAGAAGAAAATTCTGGCAGTTTTTGATCCTGCGACAAACTCAAATGCGCGAAATGTTTTTGAATCAGGCTACAAAGATGCTTTTGAAAAAGCTGATAAAATAGCAATCGGCAAACCGCCGAAAGCCGGAAGTATTCCTGAAAATGAAAGATTCTCTCCCGAAAGAGTCGCTGATTTAATCAATAAAAAAGGAGAGTTGCGGGCTTTTTATATTCCTGAAACCCTTGATATTGTCACATGGATTAAAGAAAATTCATCAGAAAAAACAGTCACAGTAATTATGTCAAACAGCGGTTTCGGTGGATTTTTTGACAAACTCAAGGAAGAACTTTCAGTTTAAGATATTTTCGGTCATTATTCCAGATTACAATTCATTATAAGGATATAAACTAAGACCTCTGCACAATCGAACACTTTTAGAAAAACACACAGATAATAGCCTAAATTGTTCGATTCTCAAATTAATTCGTTTATAAGAACTTACAAAAATCATCGCAATACCAAACATGAAAATAACTCTTGTGCTTTTTGTGAGCTTGAGATTAATTTTGCTACACAACTTCCAGCCTTAAGAGCTCCTCATTAGTCGTAATTGCAACAACTTTTACCGCATTTTCAGGAAC
>CAZISX010000128.1:8822-9458 GCA_964542005.1 uncultured Spirochaetales bacterium | reverse complement strand
AAAAATGTGGAACTCTCATGAATATGCGTTTCCACACATTCTGAATTAGAACCATGATTTTGAGGTTGTCTATGTGCTTAAAAAAGCTGATCTTTACTATGCGGTTAATAAAGATACAGATGATGCAGTGGTAAAGGAGTTTCAGGATGCGCTTAATGCTGTTAAAAGCAAGCTTGATTTTCAGACTGTTGTAAACAAATATCTTAAATAAGTTTTGATTTGTTGTTGTTCCAATACTTTTCTGAGTTGTTCTTGTCTTTCTTTTGAATAAACAAAATGTTACATAATAATTGCGTAATCAATTTAGAGCAACTTCTTTAAATAACTTGACAATATTCATAAAATTCTAGATTATTAGGCTATCTAAACATTTTTGGAGTAATGCATTGAGAAGTGTTTTTCTTTTTTTGGTACTAATCTTTTTTTATCTTGTTTGTTTTGGATCAGGGCCGGATGATTTAAAAAAAATAGTTTTTACAGAAGAGGAAATAGAGTACATAAAAAACAATCCCACTGCAACCGTGGCTATGATTGATGAATTTGTCCCTTTTTCTTATATTGAAGATGGTGTTGTTGTTGGGTTTTCAAAGGATCTGCTGGATGTGATCTCGGGTAAAACAGGGATAAAATTTGAGT
>CAZISX010000128.1:0-8812 GCA_964542005.1 uncultured Spirochaetales bacterium | reverse complement strand
TAACGGGGGGGGCAACTCTAGATACAACATTGGGAGTAACTGGACAAACAACATTAAGCGGTTTAGAGAAAAAAAGGTCGATGTTATTGATTCTATTTCTTATCTGAAAGAACGGTCTGATTTTACTTTGTACACTAAGCCGTACAAGGAGATTCCTGTTGTTATCTTTGCAGGCAGCAATTTTGGACGGTATGAGGGGTTTGAAAGTCTTAAAAATAAAAAAATAGGTATTATCAAAGACAAGTTTTATCGGGAGCTTCTTAAACAAAAAGGAATCCGAGTTGTTGAGTATCCTACATTTGAAGAGCTGTCAAAGGCTCTTGCTTTCAGAAAAATTGATGCAGTAATAGAAAACCAGAATAATATTAGCTCTTTTTTTCGTAAATATGCTTTTTCTGACATTAAAATAATTGATGAAATAAATTTTATAAAAAAAGAGGATCTCCGTTTTGGTATTGTAAAAGAAAAACCGCTTCTTTACGCAGTTATTGTAAAAGGTCTTGAGGCTGTTTCTGATGCAGAACTGCTTAATCTCGAGAGCAAATGGTCTGGAGCAAGACTTGGCGGCGAGGTTGTTAAAGCAAGCAGTTTGAAGCAGAAAAGGCAGGCTATTCCGGTTGTTTCTTTTGCAGTGAGTGAACTTGATTGGCTAAAAAACAAGAGAGGTCCTATTGAAATTCCTTATTCCGAATATGCGCCCTATTTCTTTAAAGATAAAAAAACAGGCGAACTTAATGGATTTATTGTTGATTTTTGGAATTTGTGGTCTGACAAAACAGGTATTGATATTAGATTTGTTCTTAAAGAGAGCTGGTCTCTTGTTCTTGAGAGTGCAAAGGAAAATGATGAGACAATTATTCCTGCTCTTTTCTATGACCCTAAATCGCCCTACTATCTTGAAAGAATGACTTTTTATGATCACTCCAAGTCTTTTTTGACAACAGCTGTTTATCTTTATTATCGTTCAAATATAAAAAAACTGGAAACGCTTCTTGATCTTGATGGAAAAATTGTTGGTTCTGTCATGGGAGATGGTGAGGAAAACTATATTAAAAGCCGTATTCCAGGTGTTATCGAAAAAAAATATCAAAACTATGAGGATGCGGTAAAAGCTGCTTACAACAATGAAATCGAGGCTTTTGTTATGGAGGAGCCTGTTGTTCTGCACTCTCTATATCAGCTTGGCGATCTTTCCAGACTCCAAAAAATTGAAACTCCGGTAAAAAGTCTTCCCTATGTTGCTGCTGTAAAAAAAGGAAATACAGTTCTTTTGAATATAATAAACAAGGGAATAGACTCAATTACTATGAACGAGCTGGGGTCAATTACGGACAAATGGAAAATAACTCCTTTTGTTTCATCCATAAAAAGGGACAAGCTTCTGAATCTTGAAGAACTTACATTTTTAAATTCCCATCCTGTTGTTAGTGTTGCTATTGACCGTTTTTTTGAACCTGTTGAATTTGTTGATAAAAATGGCGAATTTAGGGGGCTTGCAAGAGATTATCTTGCAAGAATTGAGAAAATTCTGGGGATTAAGTTTGTGCCAAACAAAGAAATCAGCTGGCAGAAAGCAGTTGAGCTGGCAAAGGAGAAAAAGATAGATATTTTCAGTGCTATCGGAGAAACTTCTGTCAAAAAAACATTTCTTAATTTTACAACAACCTACACATCACTCCCTTTTGTAATAATTACAAATATTAATGTCAGCTATGTAAAAGGTATGGATGATCTTAAGGATAAAAAAATTGCGGTTGTAAAGGATTATGCAATCCACGATTTAATGATAACAAAATATCCTGAAATTGAGCTTGTGCTGGTAAAAGACCGAAATGAAGGCTTTAAGGCTGTTTCAAACGGAACAGTTTTTGCCTATATTGATAATATTGCTCCCATACTAAAAAGTTTTCAGGATATTGGCTATGCAAATATAAAAATTGCAGGAGATACAGGACATACACTTGATATCAAAATCGGTGTTAGAAATGATTGGCCATTAATGCTTTCAGCTATTCAGAAAGCACTTGATACAATTACCGCCGAGGAAAGATCTGATATCTATAACAAATGGATAAAGCTAAAGTATGAAAAAGGTTTTGACTACACTCTGCTTTGGAAAATTGTTGCTGTCTTTCTGATTGTTCTTACAGCTTTTATTTGGTGGAACAGGACACTTTCTGAACAGATAAAAAAGAGAGTGGCAGCAGAGGCTGCTCTGAATATTGCCAAGGATGAGGCAGAAAGAGCGAATCAGGCAAAAAGCAGTTTTCTTGCCAATATGAGTCATGAAATAAGGACTCCGATGAATGCAATTCTTGGCTTTACAGAAATTTTAAAGAATAAAATAGATAATCCTCAGTTTCAGAATTATTTGAATAACATTTGGACAAGCGGCAAGGCTCTTTTGAGTCTTATTAATGATATTTTGGATCTTTCAAAGGTTGAAGCCGGGAAAATGAGTATAGAATTTAACCCGTTTTCTATAAAAGAGATGCTTGATGAAATAAAAACTTTGTTCTGGCAGAAGATAGAGGCAAAAGGGCTTGATTTTATTATTGAGGTTCAGGAAAATTTTCCTGATATGATAGTTCTGGATGAAACAAGATTGCGCCAGATTCTTATAAATATTGTGGGCAATGGAGTTAAGTTTACTGAAAAAGGATATGTCAAACTTGTTGTTAATTTTGAATTTTCTCCGCATCAGGATAATGCTCTAAATATTTTCTTTGCTGTTGAGGATACAGGTATTGGAATTGAAGCGGATCAGATGGAGAAAATTTTTGAAGCGTTTGAGCAGCAGAAGGGACAAAGAACATCAAAATATGGAGGAACAGGGCTTGGCCTTACCATATCAAAGAAACTTGCAGAGATGATGGGCGGAACAATAACAGTGTCAAGCACACAAGGCAAGGGAAGTCGTTTTGTTGTTTCAATAAAAAAGGTTGAGTTTATTTCTGTTGACAGCAACCATGTAGTCAGAGAAAACACTCTGAAAACTGCTTCTGTTGTTTTTAAAAAAAGCACAATTCTTATTGCAGATGATATTGATTACAACATTGAACTGATAAAAGGATTTCTTGAAGGCTTTGATTTTACTTTTATTGAGGCGGCAGATGGAAAAGATGCGCTGGAAAAGGTGTGGAAATATAATCCGTCACTGATTCTTCTTGATATAAAAATGCCTGTTATGAACGGGGATGAGGTGGCTAAAATTCTGAAAAAAGATGAAAAATTCAAAACTATTCCAATTATTGCAGTCACAGCCTCTGTTATGGAGGATGAAAAAAACTTAATCAAAAAACTTTGTGATGGTTTCCTGAAAAAACCGATAGAGAGAAACACTCTTGTAAATGAATTAATGAAATTTATCCCATACAAAAGCGAGTCTTTAAAAAATAATGATAATTTCTCTCTAGGCACCAATATTGCCAAAATAGAAATACCTCCTATTTTTAGAGAAAAAGTCTCTGCTGAGCTTGATTATTTTCAGCAGATTTTTGATGAGAAGGCTATTGATAAAATTGAAGAGTTTGCTCAGAAAATCAAAAGTGATGCAAACAATAACAATTTGCCTGAACTCTACAAACTTGGAGAAGAGCTTTATGAGGCGGCTGGGAGATTTGATTCAGAAAGTATCAGAAAAATATTAAATAAATTTAAGCTGATTTCGGGAGGGAGGTAAATGGAAAATCTATTTGAAAAAACACAGAGCCGAATACTTATTGTTGACGATACTCCTAAAAATGTTCAGCTTATTGGCACAATTTTAAGAGAGAAAAGTTTTCTTGTCAGTATTGCTGAAAGCGGCACTGAAGCTTTGAAAATTCTTGAACATACACTGCCTGATCTTATTCTTCTCGATATTATGATGCCTGAAATGAACGGTTTTGAAACATGTAGACTTTTGAAGCAAAATGAAAAAACAAAAGATATTCCTGTAATATTTCTCTCAGCTCTTTCTGATACAGTGGACAAGGTTGAGGGATTCAGTGTCGGAGCTGTTGATTATGTTACAAAACCGGTTCAGTCTGAGGAGCTTCTTGCCAGAATCAATGCGCACCTGACAATAAGAACTCTTTTCAAAAAACTGGAAAACATTAATGAGGAACTTGAATCAATTGTTGAAGAGAGAACAAAAGAGCTTGAAAAAACAAAGGCATATCTTTTAAATGTAATCAATTCAATGCCTTCAATACTTATCGGAGTAAATGCGGAAGGAAAAATAACACACTGGAACAAAGCGGCTGAATACACCACAAGAAAAAACGAGAAAGAGGCGACAGGAAAATGTTTCTGGGAGATTTTTACAAATCTTGAGAAATATCAGGATATTTATTTTGATGTGGTTCACAGCAAAAAAGAGGCTGTTTTTGCAAAAGAGGTGACAGTCGGGGAGGAGCCTGTTTATAACAACATCAGTATTTTTCCTCTTGTAAATAATGGAACAGAGGGCGCAGTAATAAGAATAGATAATGTGACCGAGCTGGAGAAAAAAGAGGATATGCTTCGGAGAGCTCAGAAAATGGAGATGGTGGGAACACTTGCAGGCGGATTAGCCCACGATTTCAACAATATTCTTGGAGGTATGCTTGGAGCTGTTTCTCTTATAAAATTTAAAATTGAAAAATATAAGACAATAGATTTCAACGAGCTTAAAAACTATATTGATGCAATCGAGCAGTGCGGTGAAAATGCAAAAAGTCTTGTCCGGCAGCTTCTTTCTCTTTCCAGAAAACATGAGGTCGAGACAGCTCCGGTGAATCTTAACAAATCGTTGAAACATATTGCAAAAGTCTGCGAAAACACGCTGGATAAAAGTATTTCCTTTTCTGTTGAATATTATGGAGAGGATGCTGTAACAATGATAGATCCGGTTCAAATCGAACAAGCAATACTTAATCTGTGTATAAATGCGGCACACTCAATGACAATCATGAGGAAAAAAGGAGAAATTTGGGGCGGTAGGCTGAAAATAAGCCTTGAGAAAGTTTATGTTGAAGCTGGTTTAATACATGTTCCTGATGAATCTGAGAGCGGATTTTTCTGGAAAATATCAGTTCAGGACACAGGTGTAGGAATGACAAAATCAACAATAGAAAAGATTTTTATGCCTTTTTTCACAACAAAAGAGGATCGCGGAACAGGTCTTGGACTGACTATGGTTTACAACATTGCAAAACAGCATAAAGGGCTTATTGATGTTATCTCTGAATTTGGTTTTGGCTCTACTTTCAGACTCTATTTTCCGGTGGCAGAAATTGAAACAAATAAACCTTTGGATCATGAACTATTTTATAAACTTAGCTCAGGAAGAGGGCGGGTGCTTGTTGTTGATGATGATATTGTTATAAGAACTCTGACCCAGCAGATGCTTTTGGAGATAGGTTTTCAGGTTGATCTTGCGGAGGATGGAGCAAAAGCAATAAAAATCTATTCTGAAAACTTTAGCAATATTGATGCAGTTATTCTTGATTTAGTTATGCCTGGAATGTCGGGATATGATGTTTTTGTTAAGCTTAAATCTATAAATCCTGAGATAAAAGTTCTTCTGACCTCAGGCTTCAGAAAAGACGAGAGGGTTGATGAATTGATAAGCCTCGGGGTCAAAAATTTTATTCAGAAACCATACTCGTTAGAGAATTTGTGCAAAGCTGTTCAGGAATTAGTTGGCAAGTAGGAGTCTTATTTTTTTTCCTTAAAAGAAATATTTTCTATACATTTTTTATTGCCACAATCATGTTGCTGAAAACTTATAAATTTGGTACTTACCTGTTGATAAGTAAATAGGCATTTTTGTACACGAAGCATTTCATGCCCGTCAGCTTTGGCATCCACATTTGCAGGAGATGCTTTTCCGGGTTGCAGGAAATTGTTAAAACAACATATTTTCTCCACAATTTTTGTGTTAGATATCTCTGAAAAGTTTTTACAAGGCTGTCTTTTAAATTTTTGCAGGAGAATGTGATGAAAAAATTATTTTTTGAGAAACTTTTAGTTTTAGTGGTTTTTTGCTCTGCATTGGTTTTTTTTGCTTCAGGGTGCGTGAATGATGAAGGAAAAATTGGAGTAGCCAATGATGACTTAACAGCTGCTAGCGATGGAGACACTGTTTTAAAAAATGATACAGGAGAAATGGCTCAAAATGACAACTCTACAACCAATGTAAATGATAAAGATGCATATCCAGCAATAGATGAGTCTGGGGAGGTAAACGACGCTGACCAGGCAAATCAGGGTTCTTGCGGAAACAAAGTTGTTGATTCTGGTGAAATTTGTGATGGCACAACAAAGCAATGTTCGGAAATAAATCCAAATAGTTACAGCTCTGGAACAGCAAATTGCAATGCTCAATGCAGTGATTTTGATTTGTCTTCCTGTGTCTCCAAAAGTGTGTGTGGCAACAGCGTAAAGGAGTTGGGCGAAATTTGCGACACTGGTTCAGTTCAGTGCAATGCCTTGGACTCAACTTTAACCGGAACAGCAGACTGTTTAACTAATTGTCTTGGTTACGATCAGACAACATGCACAAAAACGGTAGAAACCAAGGTTGTTTATACAGTGAATTCAGCAAAATGCAATGGCTGTGGTCACTGTTTTAACTCATGCAGTGTTGGAGCTCTTAAAAAATCAGGAAATAAAGCTGTGATTGATCCGGAACTTTGCAATGGCTGTGGTGACTGTGCTAAAAGATGTGGCAGAGGTGCAATAACAAAAGTTCAATAAGCGCTGTTTCGTAGCGACTGTCTTAATAAAACTCTTTATCCAATATACGGTTAAAACATAAAAAAATCGCAATATTCACATTAGCCTCTGCAAAACATTTTTACACCATTTTGGCCGGTGTTACTTTGCTGCCGTTCCTTCGCTGTTCTGTTCATTCCTGCAATCGTCATAACACCTGCTAACGCAATCAGCATATTTATCCTTGCTTTCATTTCCGCAATTAGTATCGCATATATCATTGCAATCAGAATAGTCGCATCCGGCAATAAGAATAATTAGAAAAAAACTTAAAAATATTTTCATAAATTCCTCTTTAAAAAGTTCATTTCAAACACTATCCGTTCAATTCAAACAAAGAAAAAAGTGTAGACAATTATGACAGCTCATGTTGATAAAATCAATAAATCATTTACTCTTGTGGCACAGAATTGATTACACAATTTTTTGTCAAAAAATAATTCCCAATAAATACAGTCGGTTAGGTAAAATCATGCAAATAAATCAAAAAAAATCACAAAATCGCTAAACTCGCGCCGAAAAAATCCGTACACCTTTACGACACAACAGAAGTTCATTGAAGCAATAACCTAAGTCGTCTGGTTCTGCATTTAGAATCGGTCGGGTTAGAAATAGTAGTTTATATTTCCAGGGAAGGAAATAAGACAGACTGCCAATCAGGTTTCCGCGATTAATTATTGCGGAAAAAGACGGTGAGCATTATGCAATCCGGGCAGTTGAGAGTGCATTTTTTTTGATGATTAAATGTACTTTCGAGTTCTTATTTCCTTCCCTTTTTTTTATGTTTTTGCGTTTAAGTAAATTTTTATACGGCAGGGACGCCTATTAAAATTAATTTCCAAGGAGGAAATCATGTTGTCAATTATCAACAATTATGCATCAGTCGTTGGACAGAATTCGCTTACTGCGGCTAATGACATGACTGCAAAATCCATTCAGAGACTTAGTTCCGGCCTTAGAATCAACAGCGCTGCTGATGATCCGTCAGGTCTTGCTATTTCTGAACGGTTAAGAACTCAGATTAATGGTCTGGGTAGAGCTTCGATGAATGCTCAGGATGCTATTTCTTTTATGCAGACAGGAGAAGGCGCGCTTAATGAAACACACTCTATTCTTCAGAGAATGAGAGAGCTTTCTATTCAGGCGGCAAACGGAACTTTAACAGCTTCAGATCGTCAGGAAATTCAGCATGAAGTTGGTCAGCTTAAAGATGAGGTTGACAGAATTGCTTATTCTACTGAATTCAACACGAAAAAACTCCTTAATGGAGATGGAACAGGCCTCTGGTCAAGTTCTTCTGACAAAATCAGTGCAGTTTTAAGAGGTCGCGTTGCGGAAGGTAACTATGAACTTGAAATTACTTCAGAACCTGGCAAAGCTCAAGTTTTGAAAACTGATATTTTCGAGGTTAAATCAGGTCTTCAAACTGTTAGTGATATTGAATTAAATGGTACTGCGGCAAGTTTAAGCGGTGCTGCTGATTCTGTTACGGCTGGCGTTAATATCCAGTTTGATTTCAACGGTTTTGAATATACCTGGAAAGATACTTCTGTTGTAACTGGCGCAACTGGTTTGGCAGATGCAATCAATTCTCATGAAATTCTTTCAAGATATGTTAAGGCAAGCGTTCTTTCTGCTGGCGGAGCTGTTGTTCTTGAAGCAATAAATGATGGCGAATATGCAAACAGCTTTAAGGCTAAGCTTGTTGATACAGCAAGCGGTGCAGATTTAGGACTTTCCTCAACAACATGGTCATCTTTTACTGGTGGAACAGTCACAGAAAGCGGTATTTCTAAGATTGACAATCCTGTCGGTATTATGGATGGTTTCGGTGTTGAAAAATCTTATGTTATGAGTGTTAATGCTGATGCTGGTACTGCAGCTCCTGCAGCTTCTGTTCTTGGCAGATTTGCACAGGGAACAACTGACGGTTTTGCGGCTGATTCAACAATTTCAAATATTGGTATAACTATCAGTACTGTAAAAGCAGGCGGTGCTTATGCTATGGTTGAGTTTCTCAGCACAAGCCGTGTAAGTGCCGGCGGAGCAATGGATTTCAGCGTTCGTTTCA
>CAZISX010000127.1:0-9548 GCA_964542005.1 uncultured Spirochaetales bacterium | reverse complement strand
ATATGAGGCTGATTAGAAGTTTTTGAAAAACGGTTCATCACATTAATCGCAGAAGTTTTTCGCGAATATCGCACCCCAAATCACACAAAAGACTTGACTTCTTTTTCATAAAATTATCAAATATACGGTCACTTACAAAGGAGAATATCATGTTTAAGAATTTTTTTGTTTTTGTTGTTTTATTGGCATTTCTGGGATCTCTTTTTGGGCAGGAAAAAGAAGGGCAATTTGTTCAGACTCTGGCGCATGGAAAGATAAACTGGACAGAAAATTTTGTTTATGTAACCGGCTCTGCTGCGCCTGATTTACAGGCAAAAAATGTTGCGGCAGCGCGGCTTGGCACTGAACGGGCAGCAAAACTTGATGCAATGCGCAACATGCTCGAACTTATAAAAGGTGTGACTGTAACTGGCTCGACTACTATTCAAAACGGGATGGAAACTTCGCTTGATGTCAAATCTCAGGTTGATGGAACTATTCAGGGAATGGAGATTGTTGACACAAAATATTACGCAGATGGTGGAGTTGATATTATTATGAAAGCTCCTCTGACTGGAATTTCCGACAAAGTAAGAAACTCTCAGGCAACAGAAGATTCTCTAAAAAACAAGGAATTTCAGACAATAAACTGCAAAGGAACAAAAAAAATATTTGTTATAGATGTTCGCGGAATGGAGTTTACGCCTGCTCTTTTCCCTGTTTTTTATTCTGAAAACAGCAAGGTTATCTACTCAAAAAAATCTGTTAAAGAGAATATTTTTTCAAAAGGAATGGTTCGTTACGCTAAAGGCGACATCAAAGCCGTTTCATCTGTTTTTGGTGACATATCAAGCAGTTATACAATCAAACCGCTGCGGATTGAGAACAAATCAGATATTATTGTTTCATTAAAAGAGATTGCCGCAATTGAAGCAAATATTGCAGCAGATACTTTTACAGAAGCACGCGTTGTAATTTTATTTTAACTATAGGAGTTTGTTATGAATTTTGTTAAATTATCTTTTTTGACTCTTTTCATTGTTTTTTCGTCTCTCCTTTTTGCTGTTGATAAAGAGGTTGTTTCTGAAGGCTTTGGCGCAGTTGATGGCGGAAATGTTGAGCTGGCAAAAAAAGATGCGGTAACAGATGCTTTAAGAAGAGCTCTTGAAAAGGAAATTGGTGCTCAAATTACTTCGACTACTGTTATGAAAAATTACCAGCTTGTTTCCGACAAAATCACTTCAAAAGTTCAGGGTTACATTAAAAAATGGGATATTGTTTCATCAAAGGAGGCAAACGGCGTTGTAACTGTTGTTGTCAAAGCAATTGTCAAGGAAGATTCTCTTAAAAATGATCTTGAAATGATTAGAACAACGCTCGAAAGGATGAATAATCCTAAGATTGTTTTTATGATTGCGGAGCAGAATGTTGGCGCAGACTATAGTTACTGGTGGGGAAAATCGGGCGGCCACTCGACAGATTTGCAGGCATCTGAAAATGCGATGACTGAGGTTTTGATTGGTAGCGGCTTCAAAATTGTTGACAGGTCTATTCTTATGAAAAACATAAAGGTAAAGCCTGCGTTTCAAAGTGCTGAGGTTTCTGCTGCGGATGTCCTTGAAATGACTACAGGAATTGATGCTGACTTTGTTATTTTCGGCAAAGCGTTTGCAAAACAGGGAAACAAAGTTATGGGCTCTGATATGATTAGTGTTCAGTCAACAATTGTTGTAAAAGTCGCAAATTTAAGAAATGCTCAGGTTGTTGGAACAGCAAATGAAAGAGGCGCAAAAGTAAATATTGATCCTGTTTCTGCCGGCACTGATTCGATTGCGATGGCTTCAAAAAAAGCTGCGGAAAAACTTATAAAAGATATGATGAAATCGTGGAATGAGCAGCTTAATAATGGCGATGAAATAGAGGTTGTTGTGAGCAAAATAGCGGACTCGTCAAGTGCTTTCAAATATGAAAATGAGATGAAAAAAATCAGCAATGTAACCTCTGTTTTGTTTGACAAACTTGAAAACACTACTGCTAGATTCAGGATTCTTTTCATCGGAGAATCCAACGATTTAGCTCAAAAATTACAAACACTTAAGCTCAAAATTGTTGAAATCAACTCTAAAAAAATTGTTCTTGAACCAAATTAATGGAGGCTTTTGTGTATAAGTATTTTCTTTTAATTTTTTCTGTTCTTTTGTTCGGGGCAATTGGAGCAGCGGAAAACTGCGCTACTGCAGGCAAGGCAAAAGCTGATTCGATTCAAGGCTCTGTCAAGATTTCTCTTGATCAGGCTTCCTGGAATGATTTAAAGCAAGGCCAGTTTATTGATGAAAAATCTTTTGTGAAAACAGAAAAAGGAGCAAGTCTTACCCTTCTTTTTCCTGACGGTTCTGTACTTAAAGCTGGTGAAGAATCTTTTTTAAACATGAAACAAATTCTTTCAAGCGAAAACTGTGAAAGGAAAAGCTACAAAATTCGTGTGTTTTTCGGTAAAGTCTGGTCAAATGTGAAAAAAATTGTTACCCAAAATGACAAAGAGGAAAATTTTACAATTGAAACAAAAAATGCGGTTGCAGGTGTCAGGGGAACAAGTTTCGGATTTATTCTAAACAAGGATGAAACCGGAGCTGTTATGGTTCTGGCCGGAGCGGTTGAGGCTAGAAACCCTAAAAAAGAAGAGGTTCAGGAAGAAGCAAAACCTCTCGATATTCAGGCATGGAAGAAAAATCGCTCAAAACAGGAGGTTGCAGGCCCGAAAGAAGTTTCAAGAGAAACCTGGGAAAGTTATATTCTTAAAGCTATGCAAATGATTCAGTTTGACTCAAAAGGAAAATTTGCTAAGCCTGTTCCTATCGGCGAGCAGAATGCAAATGAGTGGTACAGGGAAAATACAAGTTCACGCTAAACTGACTCGTATTTTTTATATAACGCCGGAATTCTAACCCTTAAATCATCAATAATATCAAGGCTCACCCCTGAAATACGCATTAACTCAGAATTTTCCAGCATAGTTCTTTTTTTAAGATAATCACTATTGTCATCCGACACAATTATGTTGCCGAGATAAACATTGAAAACTGTTCTGCCAGCCTTAAATGCTCCAGCCTCATCGTGATGGGAAACAATAGAATCAGCAACATATTGGGGCAGATTCCACTTTTCAGCAGCAAAACGACCAAAAGGTATATGAAGAACCTGAATAATTTCGGCAGCTATGTCTGTTCCGATTGCAGATGTAGAACCAAGATAGCGATCAACTTCCCAAAGAGCAATCAGAGCAAACATCTTACCAATATCATGCAAAAGGCCTGCAATATATTCTCCGCTGCTAGGCACTTCAGAATATTTGGCAAGCTCGTCCGCGGCAAGAGCTGTTTTTATGGAGTGAGCCCAGATATCTCCAAATATTTCTGAATACTTGCCTGTTTTTATTACAAAAGAGGATAAAGAAATAATAAAAAGAAGCCTTTTTATTTCCTGCAAACCAATCCTCTTGACTGCTACTTCTATATTTGGAACATTGCTGCTTCCTGAATAAAAAGAGCTGTTTGCAGTTTTTAAAATTATTGCACCAAACATAGGATCGTGTTTGATTATTTGTGCAATTTTCCCCATATCAGCATTAGAATCATCAATAATTGCAAGAATTTGCGCCGAAACAGCAGGCATTAACGGAATTCTGAGACTTTTATATTCAATAAGCTTAACAAATATATGTTTAATTGTTCCTTCGAGCAATTCATTTGTGTTGCTATCTTTGATTTCAGCCGATATTTTTTCTAGTACTGATTTTTCAAGAATCTGCATTTCATTCTCCATTATTTGAAATCATGCGACCAAATTCATCCTCAACTTTTAACATAATTTTCTGGAAATCAAGCTCTGTAATTTCAAGATAGTTCAAGAAATCTTTATCCGGCGCATAGTGAAGCGAATCAATTCCAGTTCCTGCGCCTGACATCATTGCCATAATATCTGCAATATGAACAACAAAGCACATTGTCCTCGATTCCTCTGGCGCAAGAGAAGGATGATGATGAAAAGCAGCGACAGCGCCGCATATTTTAGGTAATTTCCAATGGTTAGCAAGCACTGAACCAGCCTCGCAGTGATTAATTGAAAGATATTCCTCTTCGATTGAAAGGTAGTCTGAATCTGATTTCTCCAGCACTTTTTGAGAAAGCTTTTCTACTCTTGTAGAAAGATATGAGGAGATAACAGATTTGCCTATATCGTGCATAAGTCCGCAGGTGTAAGCCGTTCCTTTATCAACATTTTCCTTAGTAAATTCAGCAAGTTCTTTTGATGCTATTGCTACTTTTACAGAGTGTTTCCAGAGCTCGCCATCTTTTGACATGTATCCCGCCATTGTCTTGTTAAAAACATCTCCGGCACTGCTTTCTATAGCAATTGTCAGAATTATTCTCTCTCCAAGATAAGGAATCGCCCTGTCTATTGAAGTTACCTCCTGAGAAAGAGAGTATGCCGCAGAATTAACTGTCTTAAGGATTTTTGCAGTTAAAACTGAATCCTGTTCAACAATATTTTTTATGTCCTGCAAAGTTCGTTTTTCCCTACCACAAAGCTCGATGAGCCTTGCCGCGCATTGAGAAAGAAGCGGCGTATTTACTATTGATTCAAGCACCTTAGCTTTTATTTCAGGATTCAAAACAACCTCCTAGAGCTCCCATACGCCTTTTGCCGGGTTAAAAAGCAAAACAGTTCCGCTTGCAATATCGAGAGTAACTGTTCTTGAAATGTTGCCACCAACCTCTTCTTTAAAAATCACAAGTCCATAGCTGGATAAAATTGACCTTGCAGCTTCAACATTTCTTGCACCAATATTAAAAAAATTATTGGAATCCATAACTGACGCACCGCCAGCCACCTTGATTATCAGGTGTTTTTTGTTTAAAAGAGGATTTTTCCGTTTCATCAACGAAAGAAGCTCCGCTATAGCTGAATCAGCAAAATAGCCTGGTTTCTTGTGACTTTTTTCCTTGTCTGTTCCCGAATCTGGAAGTGCCACATGAGCCATTGCTCCGGTTTTAGTCACTGTATCATACATTACAACTGCGATACAGGAACCAAGTGCAAAAGTTTTGATAGAACCATCAAACTCGCTTGATATTCCTAAGTCGCCTATTCCAAGTATTAAATTTGCCATATTTTATCTGCCAATAGTTATTTTCGTTAATTCAGCACCAATCTTCTCAAGCGGTAAAACCCTGTCGAGAGCACCAGCATCAAGTGCAGCTTTTGGCATTCCAAAAACCACGGAACTCTCTTCATCCTGGCCAATATTATATGCTCCGGCTCTTTTCATTGCAGCCATTCCATCAGCTCCGTCGCGCCCCATTCCAGTCAGAATAACACCAAAAGCATTGGCTCCGACAGATAATGCAACTGAATTCATTAAAACATCAACTGACGGACAGTGGCCACTTACTTTTTCTCCGGATTTGCAGCTTACTTTATAAATTCCGCCACTTCTTACAACTTCGAGGTGCTTGTCACCTGGCGCGATTAAAGCTCTTCCTGCATAAATTCTTTCGCCATCGACAGCTTCTTTAACCTCGATTCTGCATAGCTGATTTAGCCTGTCTGCAAAAAGTTTTGTAAATCCTGGAGGCATGTGCTGAACAACAACAATTCCAGGGATAAGTGGAGGTAAATTCTGGAGAACCTCCCTGATTGCTTCGGTTCCGCCTGTTGAGGCTCCGATTGCAATAATTTTATCGGTAGATTCTGCAAGGGCGGACAAATGTTTCTTTTGAACCGGCTCATTAAAAGCTGACAATCCCCTATTTTTCCAATGACTTACATTCGCAGTTGATGCCAGTTTTATCTTTGTGGCAAGTTCCATAATCATGGATTCAAGATTTTTGGAAATATCACTCGAAGGTTTGGGGACAAAATCAAGAGCACCCGCAGCCAGAGCATCAAGTGTTATTTCTTTTCCTTTTTGAGTAAGGGAACTTACAACAACAACAGGCAGCGGATACTGAGGCATAAGGCGGCGCAAAAACTCAACTCCATCCATTCCCGGCATTTCGATATCAAGAGTTAAAACATCCGGTTTAAGCTGAATTATCTTATCTCTTGCAATAAAAACATCGGGCGCAGTTCCCACAACCTCGATTCCCGAATCCTGAGATAGACCTATTGATAGAATCTTTCTAACAAGTGCGGAATCATCAATAATGAGAACTTTGATTTTTTTAGCCAAACTTAAGCCCCAAATCTTTCATTGTTTTCAAAATTCGCTCCTCGTCAACAGGCTTAACAATATATGCTTCACACTGCTCTCTAAAAGCCTTGAAAATGTTTTTAGGCTCACTTAAAGCTGTTGTCATAATAACTTTAACGCCTGAAAGTCCGTCAAAACCCTTGCTGATTTCAAACTCGCGAACCTCTTTTAAAACCTGATAGCCATCTTTTTCAGGCATCATAATATCCAGGCAGATTAAATCGTATCGTTTGTGCTCTGCGACAGAGATTCTATATGCTTTAACAGCCTCTTTCCCATCGACAGCAACATCGCATTCCGCATATTTGGAAAGGATAGAGAGCATTACCTTACGGCTTATAAAATCATCCTCAACAATCAAAATTCTCATATTGACTCCTTTGGTACATTGTTAAATTTTAAGGAAAAGAAAAAAGTACTGCCAACACCTTTTTGCGATTCAACCCAGATTGTTCCGTTCATGAGAGCAATTAAACCTCGCGCAATTGCAAGGCCAAGCCCAGCTCCGCCATATTGCCGTGTAAACGAGGTGTCTGCCTGCTGGAATCCCTCAAAAATCAAATCTTTCAATGAGTTATCTATTCCAATTCCCTGATCTTTTACTGTAAAAAGTATTTCCGTAAAATTTTCATCTCTTGAAACGAGGGTAAGTGAAAACACAATCGCCCCTTTTTCAGAAAATTTCACAGCATTGTCTAAAAGTGCAAACAAAATCTGCCGGAGACGGAAAGCATCACCAAGCAGATATTCCGGCATATCCTGAGGTATTTCTTTAATAAATCTAAGTCCCTTCTCATGCACTTTTGGCATCAGGAGCTCGGTTGCCACAAGCACAGTTTCCCGCAAATTGAACTTCTTAGACTCCAGCTTTATTCTGCCATTTTCAATTTTCGAGAAATTAAGCAAATCATTAACAATTGAAATAAGGTGTTCACCGGAAATCTTAATGTATCGCATGTATTCGCGCTGCTCTTCAGACATATTTGTAGAAAGCATCAGGTTTGTCATGCCAACAACACCATTAAGCGGCGTTCTCAGTTCATGGCTCATATTTGAAAGAAAATCACGTTTCGCTCTATTTGCAGCCTCGGCCGCCTCTTTTGCCTCAATAAGATTAGCTTCATAATCTTTCTTTTCCAGTCTGATTTTGTGGATATCGTAAGCCCGCAAAACCTTGTCCGGCAACACATCATAACCCTTATATTTCGGAAGAAAATCCATAGCTCCAAGCCGCATAGCTTCAACAGCAGTGTCGATATTTGAATCAACAGTAAGAAATATGACAGGAATCTCAAAACTCCGTTTTTTAAGATCAGCCATAATCTCAAGCCCGTCTTTGTAAGGAAGCTTATTATCAAGAATTACAACATCTATCGACTGCTGCTTTGCTGTAATAAATTCATACCCTTGCCTGCCATTTTCAATTCTTGTAAGTTCAAAAACCTTATCATGCAGAGCATTCTCTATAAAAAAAGCATCGTCATCATTATCTTCAATAAGACAAACCCTGATTTTATCATAAAAAGACATTCTTACCCCTTGGTATTTTGCAATATAGATTTTAATCTGACATCAAAATTATTCCATTCAAGCGGCTTGGTAATGTAATCTTCCGCACCCAGTTCTTTCGAGAGAATAATATCTTCGCTCGAATTAGCTGTTGTGAGGACAAAAACCCGCCGATTAATATTTTTCTCTTTTAAAAATCGAAGCACATCAAAGCCATCCGCAACCGGCATTTTTATATCAAGAAAAAGAAAGTCTGGAATTATATTTACAGAAAGATATTCCATTGCCTCTTTACCATTTTTAACCCATCTGATATTTTTTTCAGCAACGCCTGCCTTGATAAAAGAGTGAATAATTAAGTAAGCGTGATCTTCATTATCCTCAGCCATTAATATAGACTTTTCAATCATTTAACCCTCCAGAGAAAAGAAAAAAGTTGTGCCGCAGTTTTTGCCTGCCGATTCAGCCCAAATCTTTCCGCAATGAAGTTCAATTATTTTTTTACAAAATGTCAGCCCCATTCCAGAGCCTTCGACATCAATTTCCCGAAGCCTTTCGCCAGGCTTGAATATTTTCTCAAGCTGTTCTCCAGGAATACCAATTCCATCGTCTTTCACAAAAAAACCTTTTCCCGGCAAAAAGCCGATTTCAATCTTTTTCGCGCCGTAATTGACTGAATTTGTTATCAAATTTCTATAAACCATGAAAAACCGTTCTTTATCGCCATAAATATTAGGCATACCCGAAGTTTCGATTGCAACACTATTTGTCATAATTGTTATTTCGAGCTCTTTTTTAACTTCATCAATAATTTCAGAAGGATTGAAAAAAGTATTAATATTTTGTCTGGTATTGATTCTTGAAACATCGAGAAGACTGGCAATAAGAGAACGCATCCGCTCTGCGTTGAGTTTAATCCTCGAAATTGCGTGCTTCATATTGTCATCAAGCTTATCAGAGAATTCATTTAAAAGCATTCCAGAGTAACTTGCAATTGAAGAAATAGGAGACTGCAAATCGTGAGAAGCAACATAAAGCATCTCTTTTAAATCATCATTTATCCTCTTTAGCTGCAAAGAACTTTCGACAAGTAAAATTTCATCATCCGCATGCCGCTTTCTTTTACCTGACTCATCAACTGCCTTTTCAAGTGCAGGAATAAGCCTTGCTATATTGCTTTTTAGAATAAAATCAAACGCTCCGCCACGCATAGCCTCAACAATGATTTCTTCACTCATTTTTTCAGAGATTATTACAGATGGAATCTTAATTTTTTTCTCTTGAATAACAGCCAAAACAGAGGCCGCAGGAAACAAAGCGTTTTCGGAATCAGCAACTATAACATCCCATGATTCCTCAGAAATAGCCGCAAAAAAATCAGCCTCGGAATCTACTCTTTTTGAAATCAAATCATATCCTGAATTATTTAAGAAAGACAAAAGCGAAGAAGCATAAGCTACACTCTCTTCCACTAGAATAATGCGAACCTGAATCCGTTTCATACAGTACCAACTTTTAATTACAAACTTGTTATATTTGTATCCTTAAAACCTTCTAAAGTAAAATAAAAAGTTGTTCCCTTATTGTCGCCAGCTGATTCAACCCAGATTTTGCCTTCGTGAAGCTCAACAATCCGCTTCACAATTGCAAGCCCGGCACCGGTTCCTTCAGTTGAAGAATCAAGTTTTTCAAAAAGCCCAAAGATTTTGCCCTGATATTTTGGCTCAATACCTATTCCGTTGTCTTTAATAAAAAAAACATTCTTCATCTTATCATACCCAATCCAAATGCTTAATCTGACCTCTTT
>CAZISX010000126.1:0-9649 GCA_964542005.1 uncultured Spirochaetales bacterium | reverse complement strand
AAACTTAAATATCAATTGTTTTACTGGTTGGAGACTTCCTACTATCCAGGAACTTTTGAGTCTGGTGGATTACAGTACATATAATCCAGCTATTGATGAGAATTATTTTCCTGACGAAATTGCCGAAATTCCTAAATTCTATGAGCCCGATAATATGGGTTATGAATCAAAAATTGCTAAGTTCTGGGAAACTCTTAAAAAATTAGGCAAAAATTAGAAATTACGCAAGTGCAAAGACCGGATATAGGGATTTCTGGTGCTTTTTGTGAACAAGCATGTTTTTTGACTGCAATTGCAGATAGTTAGTCGTTAAGCTTTTTCGATTTTGCAGGCACAGACTTTATATTCAGGAATCTTCGCAATCGGATCAAGCGCATTGATTGTGAGGTGATTCGCCGCAGCTTCAGCAAAATGGAACGGCATATAAACTGTTCCTTTCGGGCATCTTTTTGTGATAAAAGCGTTCGTAACAACAGAACCTCTTCTGGTTGTAACTTTTACTTTTTCACTGTTTTTAACGCCGATTGCCTCTGCATCTTCAACAGAAATCATAACTGTCGGGCCTGCGAGGTTGTTGAGTCCTTCAGATTTTCTCGACATTGTACCTGTGTGAAAATGCTGAAGAATTCGGCCTGTTGTGAAATAAAGCGGATAATCTTTATCAGGCATTTCAGCAGGCTCTTTGAAGGAAACAGCTGCAAATGCGCCGAGGCCTCTTGTGAATTTGCCGATATGAAGAACCTGTGTTCCTGGATGCTCTTCTGTCGGGCATGGCCACTGAATTCCGTTGAAACCAAGTCTTTTGTATGTTATTCCGGCATAAGACGGAGTAACTTTTCTCATCTCGTTAAAAATCTCTTCAGGATTTGTGTAATTCCAGTTTGCACCCATTTTGTTAGCCAGCATCTGGTGGATTTCCCAGTCATGTTTTGCAATGCCTGGTGCTTTAACTGCTTCAAAAATCATCTGAACTCTTCTTTCTGTGTTTGAGAAAGTTCCTGTTTTTTCTGCAAAAGTTGAAGCAGGAAGAACAACATCAGCAAGAGCAGCTGTCTCTGTCATAAAAATATCCTGAACAACAAGGAAATCGAGTTTTTTAAGAGCTGCTTCAGCGTGATGAAGGTCTGGATCAGAAATCATCGGATTTTCGCCCATCACAAAGAATGCTTTCATCTCGCCGTCGTAAGCTTTATCAATAGCAACAGTCATCGGGAGGCCAACTTTATTGCTGAGCTTAACTCCCCAGAATTTCTCGAATTTTTCTCTCACCGCATCATCATCAACTTTCTGATAAGCTGTATAAACATTTGGAAGTCCGCCCATATCGCAAGCGCCCTGAACATTTGACTGACCTCGAAGCGGATTTACGCCGCCGCCGATTTTACCCATATTTCCGCAGAGCATCTGAAGGTTTGCAACAGATCTTACATTGTCAACGCCGGTTGTGTGCTGGGTAATTCCCATTGCGTAGTAAACCGCAGCAGTTTCTGCTTTTGCAAACATTTCTGTAAGTTTTATAAGTGTTTCAGCAGGAATTCCTGAAATTTTTTCAACATATTCAGGGGTATATTTTTCAACTTCAACCTTGAGAGCGTCAAAACCTTCTGTTCTTTCTGCTATAAAATTTTTGTCTTCCCAACCGTTTTTAATGATAAGATGCATTATTCCGTTTAATACGGCAACATCTGTTCCTGGTCGTTGACATGCGTAAATTTCAGCATAATCAGTCATTCTTATCTGTTTTGGATCTATTACTATTATTTTAACTTTTCCATCTCTTGCAGCTTTTTTAAGACGAGCCGCAATTACAGGATGAGCTTCTGAAGTGTCGGAACCAATAATCAAAGCAACATCGCTTTTATCAAGTCCCGGAATATCGTTTGTCATTGCACCTGAACCGAATGAAGCAGCCAGACCGGCCACTGTTGAGCTGTGTCAAAGCCGCGCACAGTGATCAATGTTGTTGGTACCTATCACAGTTCTGATTAGTTTCTGAAATGTGTAATTTTCTTCGTTAGTTACCTTAGCTGATGCAAGACCCATTATTGAATCTGCGCCGTGTTTTTGCTTAATATCTGCAAGTTTTGAAGCAACAAGTGAAATCGCCTCATCCCATGATGCTTTTCTAAATGCGCCATTTTCTTTGATAAGAGGAGTTGTAAGTCTTTCTGCGTGACCTACAAAATCGTGACCGTAACGGCCTTTAACACAAAGCATTCCGTTGTTTGTTGGAGCACCTTCAACACCGTTTACTCTAACAATTTTATTGGTTTTTTTGTCAACATGAAGCTCTAATTTACAGCCAACGCCGCAGTAAGGGCAGACTGAATAAACTTTTTCTGTTTCCCAGTGACGCGCCAAACCAATCGATTTTTTGTCTGTAATCGCGCCGACAGGACAAATCTGTGAACATTCACCGCATTGAACGCATGATGAATTACCCATTTTTTTGTTGTCATCAAAAACAATTTCTGTCTCAACACCGCGGTGTTTGAACGCGAGCACTTCATTAGTTACTGTATTCTGGCAGGCAGCAACGCATCTTCCGCAGGTAATACATTTGCTTCGGTCAACACATACAAATTCTGAAGAGTTATCAATCTCTTTATCAACATCAGCATAATCAATCGAGCCTCTTTCCATGCCGAGGTAGTAAGCAACTTCCTGAAGCTCACATTTACCATTCTGGTCGCAGGAAAGGCAGTCATGTTTTCCGGTTGAGAGGAGAAGGTCAACAATAATTTTCTGTGACTGGATGATTTTTTCTGTTTTTGTCTGGATTTTCATTCCTTCTCTAGCCTGAAGAGTGCAGGCTGTGTGAAGTCCCGGCATACCTTCGACTTCGACCGCACAAACGCGGCACTTACCGGAAGAACCTACTTTGTCGTGATAACAGAGTGTCGGAATATAAATTCCGCTCTGTTTTGCTACCTGGACAACATTCTGTCCCGGCATGGCATCAACAGTTTTGCCATTAATAAAAATCTGCATCAATCGCCTCCTACATTAATTTCTAAAACTCCATCAGCACCTCCTTTCCAAAAGGGAGGCCAGAACCTTTCGGTAATGACCCATTGGCCCTAAACCATAGCAAAAAGCTTTAGGTAAAAAGACTCGGGGGTTAAAAATAACAACCTAATAAATCATCGCTATTATAATAAAAAGAAAAAGAGAGGCAACTTTTAAATCTTCCATTTTTCATCATCCCATCTTATTAATAGAGGGATGTCTGGCAAGTAATTTAATTTGCCGTCATTAAGTGTGGAAACTGCAATAATATCAGAAAGATGACTCACAGACTCCGCGGTTTTCTTTGTTGATTCCTGAATATCTCTTTTTACCATTATAAATAAACCAGGCTCAATATAATTTCTCGCCATATTTGATTCACATAACAAAGGAATATTTTCAGGAAGCCTTGAAAAAGCCTCTTCAATAGCTTTTTCTGCGTGGGATTCATCGCATCTAACCCACAAAACAGGTGAAGCTCCGGCAAGTTTCAGCCTTTGAGTATCTTTTTCAGGGCTTGCAATAAGCGCTTCAGTTATTGAATATCCTTTTTCAGATTCGCCGCCTCTAAAAATTGTAATTTTGATAGCGCAAATAGGTTTGCCCAAAAAAGAGCTGACAATCCGTTCCGAAAGTGTTGTTTTTCCTGAATGTTTCTCAACAGCTCCAATAATAAGAACGCGTGGTGCTTTAATCACAAAAGTCTCCATCACAAAAATCGGAGAATTGTACTCGGAAGATTTATAAGAGTCAAAGAAAGAGTTTTTGAATTGCTGTTTGTTCTTCTTTCTGCGTCTTGTTCCTTCAAGACGAAAACTCTAACTTTTTTAATTGCACTTTTCAACTGAAATGAGATTGCACTTTTCAACTGAAATTTACATCTGACAGACCTCCATCATAGATAAATAAACAGGGAAACTTTTGATTAAACGGCAATTAAAAGTGCCCCCAATGCACTAGGCTATATTTTCGGTTACATTTTAAATGTCTTGACAGGATGATTCTATAATTTTTGAAAAATTTGGGTTGAAATATGATTAGCATCAATATCTTTGGAAATTGATTTAATAAAATCATATAACTGGGAATGATGAGGAATGGCATACAAAAAACTGTGTCCTCGCTCTATGTTTGTTGCATCAAACAAAAGCTCCAGCCATGGCACGGAATCAACAAAAGCAACACATCTCCATAAAAATCTGGGTAATGGTTCAAAAAGAATTTTTCTTACTTCTGGATTATCATAATTCTCATAAATGTCACTCTTGAATTCATTTAGAAAAGAGAGATTAATATCCCAAGTAAACACTATGTTGACACCATTGTTTTCAAAGGTTGTATGAATTATTGAGTTAAAATCATTAATAATTTTTTGAATATTAAAAAAAGGTACTCTGATTTTATTGTATAATGGAATTTGTAAAATTGTTGGTATAAAAGTGACTTGACCTTTACCATTCCAACAAGTTGTGAGATAAAATGTGCCATTTGACAAGGTGTTTATTTCCATTCTAGAAAATGGACCTGTCTGATCATCATGAGCATAAATCTTATTTATATTTAATGCTTTGAATTCACCGGTTTTTCCAGCCTGAGAATCTGTGTTGTATCCTGAAACGGCGATAGCGTGCATCCCCATAAACTCAGAGCCGTCATATAACTTACCACCCATTATCACAGGAATGCCGCATTTCATGTATGCGTAAAGTGTAGTTTTGAGGAGAAACAATCCATCATTATCATTATTTATATTAACCAAGTATGGTTCAAGTCCCACAGCGCGGATAGCATGAGCCATTTGTTCAACACTCAATCCGTGGTTAGGAAAGATTCTTGTGTTTGACGGCAAAGAATCTGTAGCAGATTTTGTTATTTCTACCGGAGAAGGAATTGCATGATGAAATAAAAAACCAGTTGACTGAAAAACAGACCAGAGAGCACTTGTAGCACATGCTGCAACAGATGTGTCCTGTTCCTGAAATGCCAGACTTGTAACTTCAAGATCCATTCCAAATAAATTTGTCTTATATTTTCTTGTTACAGGATAAAATCTTGTGTTATTTAAAGGATAAGTTTCAAGACAAGTCCTACCAAAAATAGTTTCAGGCAGTGGTTTTAGAACAATAAATCCAGCATAGGATTTTACAATGTTTTTTGGTTTTAATTTGTCTGGATTCATTAACAGATTCCTAAAATCGTCAATGCTAAAATTTTCTTTGAAAAAATGTAATCTTTTACATGTTGATCTATATTTGTGAAAGCAACGAACATAATATGCTGAAAAATCTTCAAGATAATCTCGATCAATATAATTTTCTTCGATTAATATTGTTTTTATTTGTATTGATTGAAAATAATTGATGAAATATCCAATTTGTTGCTTAGTGAAGAGCCTGTCCATATCTATATCGGGATTTTCTTGCAAAATAGACAGAAAATTATCTTCAGAAAAATCGATTACTTTGAATGGCAAAGTCATTTAAATTGAAAAAACTTCTTTTAATTTATCATTGGAAATACAAGCAGATTTCTCAATTCTTTCTGAAAAGCTTTTTGACTGAGCAAGCTCTTTCTTGATTATTTCTTTTCCTGCCCCCATTAACCATGTCTTTACTTGTTCAGTTTTTTCTTTTGAAAATTCTATTTTTATTGAGGGCTTGTTCTTTAAGCTGTTTTCCATGTTTGACTCCTCCATAAAAGACTAAACAATTTTGATAATATGCATTTTCTGAAAAAAATGTCAAGGTTATAAGGTGTTTTTCCAGGGCTGTTGTTTAACTTCAGTTTCCGCTTGAATTCTTTTCATCATTTTTTTTGAGTGCTTCAAGTTTTCTTTTTACCCCAACTTTAGGATTTATCTTGATAGCTTTATCCCAATTTTCAATGGTATTTTTTATGTCTCCTTGTGCTTTATAGTATTCACCAATCATTCTATATATTTTGTCTCGTCCATAAGAATTAAGCACCGAAAGATTTGTTCATTCAATAATATTATTTCTTTGAAACACATATTTAGAGAAAAATTGTGTCATAAACTTTCGGTATAGCACCTATTTACAAAAAAAAGTCGTGTCATTCTCGCGAAGGCGGGAATCCATCTTAAAAAATTGTGTGATATATTTATAATAGATAAATACTGAAGTTAGCAAATTCTTTCATAAAAATCTTTCTATTGCTCGTGAGAAATTTGATGGAAATTCGTTTTTTGATTTTACCTCAGATCTTGGAATGCTTCCGCAATTCCACGATGACGGACTTCATCTCTGTTATCAGGCAAGAATGATAAAACAGCTTATTTATGAAAAATAACTACTCCTGAATCAGCATTTTAAGATACATTCCCCAGAAACTCTCCTGCGCAAAACTCCTTTTATCATAGACGCTCCGGTAAACTTTGTAGTCGGCTGTCGGATGATAAATAGAGATTCCTCCGGCATTAGGATAAAGAGCATCCAAGTCATTCTGGATTGATTTTTGTATTATTAATCTGGTTTTTATAAAATCACTGGTTTCTGATGCCAGTTCCAAAACGCCAGGTATTTTTATTTCGCTGATTTTATTAAGAAAATCAACAAGATCAAGATAAGCCCACTCTGTATTTGGAGAGCTGTCCGTCATATATTTCATGTTCTGGGTTTTTGCGGCTGTTTCCAGAATTTTCTCCCGCAGCATACTATCTGATTTAACTGCTTCCCCGATTTTTACAGCAATTGAATTCAGTTTTAGCGCAAGCATGGAAAGATGCTCAGCTGCAACAGCTGAAAAAACAACATCTTTTTCCATATTGCCTATCTGCTGCTCAGAGTGATAAGCTGCTATTTCGGCTGAAGTTTTGCCATATTCGCTTTTCAATGTTGAGAGCAGTTCGCTGCCGCATCCCACAACAGACTCGCCTGCAACAATATATTTTGTGTAGTTTCTGATAGCATAATTATTTTCTGTCGTATTTGTAAGACAGGCGCAGAAAAATGCTACATCTATTTTTTTACCGCCGGCAGCTGTTATGTAACTGAAAAGCTCACCTGTTTCCTCCGGATCAAGCTCATCGCTGTCTGTTTCATCAATTCCGACAGATCTTAAATTTTCAAATGCGCCGATTGGACCGCTTCCGTGACTCCAGAGCGAAAAAGCATATCGCTGTGCCGGAAATTTCTCAACTGCCCAATCAACAAATGCTTTATGATCTGAAGGTTTTCCAAAATTAATCTCAGGCTTATCAATTATTGTAAAACCGTCAGGATTTTCGCTGTCAGGATAGCCCCACATTGAACCGAGATTTCCGCCATAATCAGCCTCAGAAACAACATTTATATTTGGATTGTCTGTAAAATAGACTGTATTCCAGAAAGCCTGTGCTTCGGCCTCTTTTTTATCCGGCATATCGCCGCCCCATGTTGCATCAAAACTGAAAAATCTTATAAGAGTCCATGTTTTTATCGCACTTTTCACTGTTCCTGCAGCTTTTTTTTGACCGTCAGCAACAATTACAAGTCTGTATTCAGGCTCTTTCTCTTTTATAAAACCATCATCACGGAACGCTGTTTCTTCCGGAGAAATTTCACCAACTTTAACAAACTCAGCTTCATCATTCATTTTTCGCTCAATCTCCCATAAATCGGGAAGTTTTTCAGGTTTTGACCAGCTGAGAACATATTTTTTCTCGCTGTCATAATAACCGAAAAAGTCGGCAGGAAGGGATTTATCTGATTCTTCAATTTTTATATCAGCATCCTGCGGATAGATAATTTCTGATTCATCAGACACAAAATCAATATCATTGTCAGGCTGGCTCAAAATATTATCCTTATCAACATCTTTACCCTCTGGAATAGTTTCTGTTTCGTCCGGAATAGATAAGGTGTCAGGCTGCGCGCTTATTTTATCTTCATCTTTTTTGTCAGAGCATCCGACAGCAACAATCAGCAAAAAGGCAGTAATTATTAAAAGTTTCATATCTGCCTCCATTAAAAATCATCGCAGTTAATAACTGTTTCTGTTTTTCCGTCTGATGTTGTGCAGGTATCTTCAATTGTAGCAGGAACAAGAGCTATATTGCCTGCAGCCTCAATTTTTCCTCCATCTTCCCATAAAAGCTCGGAGGCAGCTTTGATTAAAAGAGATGAACTTTTATTTTCCATGTCTGAAACCAAAAGAATTTTATATCTTGCGTGAGTTGTGGTGTCATCAATAATTTTTGCAGTGTAATCAATATATTGCACAGTTAAACCGGTTTCCGGAGAAAGCTCTATAACATCCTGCCCGGAAAGTTTGTCAAATGGAATTGAAATTGCCTCGATAGTTGAATGAACAGGAGACCTTTGCTGCATAAAATATAAAGCCAGAAATTTGTTTCCTTCCTCATCTTGAGCTGTGTAGAAATAGGTGTATTTTAAATTCTCCTCTTTTGATATAATATCTTCTCCATCTATAAAGAGTTCTTCCCAGCTTTTAGCAGGAGATGTTACAGATTCTACCGGCCGGACAACTCCCGCTGCTTTAAAAAGAAAGGCATCTTTGGAAACTGGTTCAAAATAATTTTCAGGAACATCAAAACCTATAATATTATTGATTTTTTCAAGCCGCTCATAGAACTCATTTTTTGTAATTGTTTTTACTGCAGATCCGTTCTCTGCAAGAATATAAGTTGCGGGGAATCCGTCATCCTCCAGCTCATGGTCAGGAAATTTTTTCTGAAGAGATTCGGCATCTCTCAGCATAACGCTGTTTATCTTTAATGAAAGCGGGTCGTTAACCTCGAAATTGCCGTCAAGAGATGTGTCAACAAACATTTGGGAAAGGGGATTTTCATTATCTGCAGCCCCTCTTATTATGTCCCTGATTATATAGTCACTCCCATTCATAACAATATACTTCTCAGAAAGAATAACATGCGAAGGAAGCTGTGAAATTTCACCTCCCGCCTCCTTCATTTTCTGAAGAGATTTTTTGTCAAGCGGCAGTGAAAAAGCATAGCCTGAGTAGGTGCTGTTTTCGTTTTTCAGATCCTGGGCAAGGAAAACAATAAAACTATCATAACTATACAGATTGATTTTGCTGAAATTTATTGTTTCAGCACCATTTTTGATGGAAACAACAGCTTTCTGCTGTACCATTTCATCCTCTGATTTAATCACACCGTTAAAATCAACTGTTAAATCAAGCGGTTTTGAGAAAAAATCACCAGATTCTGTGTCAGGAACATCTTTTTCAGGAGATAAATCAGGCAGAGAATCTGAAATCAAATCAGAATCATCAGGAAGATCATCATTTCCCCCGGCAGAATCATTGTCTGCATAAGAAGAGCTCGAATCAGGTACCGCTGAATTGTTTTTTTTCTCTTCACTGCATCCTGAAAAAACAACAAGAAGCATAAAAACAAAAAATAGATTACGCATGACACTCTCCTAATAAATAATTAATAAAAACCATAGACATGAAAATTAACAACTAAAACAAACTAGCAAAATCTGTTCCGGACTTTTTTGAGTAATGATTTCAGGATATTGTAAATGCGTGCTCTAATTAAAAACAAAGCGGCCTAAAAATTGTCGGAATTGGCTATACTCTTTATCTCGGCGGACGTTATGAGGCGAAAATGCTAGTTGAAGCCTCGCGGGCTATTTTTGAGGCCCACCAAGCC
>CAZISX010000125.1:2212-9711 GCA_964542005.1 uncultured Spirochaetales bacterium | reverse complement strand
GCTTGATTAATTATGACTTAAATGTTTTGATAAAGGAGTCGCACCTAATAAAAAATCAGACTCCAACGCCGCTGTATTTAAAGATTTTTCTAATATTTTCATCGCGGCTGTAGATGTTGCGAAGATCAAAAAAGTAGTTGTCTTTCATGCTGCTCTGAAGCTTTTGAAGGTTGAGTCCGCGAAACTGGTTCCACTCGGTTAAAACAACTATCGCGTCGCTTCCTTTTGTTGCTTCATAGCTGTCTTCGCAGTAGGTGATGTGTTCTTTAAAATCAGCGAGCCGCCATGATGCTTCGTGAAAACCTTGCGGGCAAAATGCTCTTATTTTCGCGCCGTAACGGATAAGCTCCGGCACAATTACAAGTGATGGTGCATCCCGCATATCATCTGTCTCTGGTTTGAATGTAAGTCCTAGAATTGTAATGGTTTTGCCCTCGATATGTCCCATTGATTTGATGATTTTCTCAACCATTTTGAGTTTCTGCTTTTCATTTGCCTCGATTGCTGCTTTTATAACCATCAAATCTTCGCTGTTTTTAAGACCAATGTCGTAGATTGCTTTTGTATCTTTCGGAAAGCAGCTTCCGCCATATCCTGGCCCTGCATGAAGAAATTTTGGGCTGATTCTGCCATCCATTCCCATAGCTTTTGCAATATCCTGAATGTCTGCGCCGACTTTTTCCGCAAGCAGTGCCATCTCATTTATAAAGCTGATTTTAACAGCAAGAAATGAGTTTGAGGCATATTTTATCATCTCTGCTGTTTCAAGTGTTGCAAAAACAAACGGCGTGCTGTTTATAAAAAGAACTCTGTAAACATCTTTCATTATTTTTTTTGCCCGCTCATCATCTGTTCCGATTACAACCCTGTCCGGATGGGTAAAGTCGTATATCGCCTTGCCTTCGCGGAGAAATTCAGGGTTTGAGACAACTGCAAATTCGTGGCTTACGCCTCTTTTTTTAAGCTCTTCCGCAATTGTTTCGTGCACCAGTCGTCCAGTTCCCACAGGGACGGTTGATTTGTCAACTACAACTGTGTATTTATTCATGTTTTTGCCGATTTCCTTCGCGACAGAAAGCACATATTGCAAATCTGCAGAGCCATCATCTTTCGGTGGGGTTCCCACTGCGATAAATAAAACATCGCACTCTTCAACAGTTTTTTTGATGTCTGTTGTGAAGCTGATTCTTTTGTAGTAGACATTCCGCTCAACCAGATCATCAAGTCCTGGCTCGTAAATCGGAATTTTCCCGTTTAAAAGTGACTGAATCTTTTTTTCATCAACATCCATGCAGATAACAGAGTGACCAAAATCCGCAAGGCATGTTCCTGTAACAAGTCCAACATATCCTGTTCCAACTACGCCGATTATCATAATATTCTCCTCAAATAACTGTGGCAAACCGGTGAAAGTTGTACCATTAAGAAAAGATTATGTCAAAAAAGATGTAAAACGAAATATTTTAAGGTGTTGGATCAAGAAAATTATTGTCTTGTTATCTTGATATTCGGACGGTTTTTGCTGACACTACCAGTTCCAGTTGGCGCAGTGTTATCCTGTTTCCAGGTTTGATGGGTGTCTGTTGCTGTTGTTGTGTATTTACAGGCAGGCTGGGTTGTAAGCCCTGAGCCACCACCGCCATAGTTTGTTTCAACAAGAACCATCAGGTTGTTTGCTGAATAATCAAAAGGGGTTGTAAAAGTAAAATCAAACCACTGATTTGCTGTTGAAACCTGGAAAGATGAGTCATAAACAAGTGTCGCATCAGAAATAAGTGCCGACCATGTGGTTGCGGCAAAAGAGCTTGATGCTGTTGTTTTAAGATATATTTTTATAGGAACTGATTTTGACATGGTTGAGGTTACAGACCAGCCAATTTTGGAGATTTTTGCAAACCCTCCGATTTCATCTGCAGTGTAGATAGTCGAACTTCTTTCATAACCATACTCTGAACCAAGCGGCCATTTTTGATTGTATCCCGAGGCTTCATTTCCAATAACAATACTTTTTGAGCATGTCCTTTCCGCTGTTGACCAGTAATCGGCCTGGCAGCTACAGTCAGAATCGCAATATTGGGTGTTTTCGCATTCTTCGCCAAATTCCAGAATATCATTTCCGCATTCTGGAGGTGTGAATTCGCAAACAGAAGGCTTTAAGTCAGTGCAGGCGGTATCATTCCATTTTCCGTTAGATTTCATCTCTGCGCAAGTATAGCTTGTGTTTGAAGGTTCTGATGTATCCCAGTTAAAATATGATGGTGAGCTTGAGTCTGTCCAGATAAATGAGCGGGTTTTTCCAGGCTGATAAAAAACAAGTTCAAAAGCTCCATTTTCGTTTGTACCATAACCATCAACAACAATATAATAAGTTGTGCCTGCCGTCATTGTCATTGTTATTTCTTCTGTTCCATTGGTATCCTTGCATGTTTCTGTTCCGGCGCAGCTTCCTTCAAGAATAGAAAGAACCGGATCAAACCCAGAGCCCGGAACAAGCTGAACTTTCCAGCTTCCTGAAATAGCAGGAACAAACTTAAAGAAAACATCAGGAGAACTTGAAGAGCTTTGACACGATGGAGTCCTGTTGTTTATTCCTCCAGCAGTATCTCCGTAATATCTTCCACCATAAGAATCAATGGCCGCTGCGTTCGCACAACTATCATTATTTTCAATTGTTGTAAGATATTCTTCGGAAAATCCAATCCAGAAGTTGCTTCCACTCAAATTATCTACAAATGTATTTTCATCAGCTCCTGAAATTGAAACAAGAGAGCCTTTGTAAGCAGATCGGCAATTGTTTTCTGCATCAACAAAATTAAGGGTTGTTACAATATGTTTGTAGCAATGATCATTGAAATAAGATGAATTTGCCGGACATTCAAATACACAAATACTTGAGCAGCCATCTCCGTTAGTCGTGTTATCATCGTCACAGCTTTCGTTTGTCTGTTTAATTCCGTCACCGCAGTAGCCTGTAACAGATTTGCAGTTCGCAGCGCAGTAATCTCCAGCGGTGGTGTTGCTGTCATCACATGCCTCGTTGTTTTGTTTTGTTCCATCACCACATGAGCCGCTGACTGTCTGGCAATTACTTGTGCAGTAATCTCCACCAACTGTATTTCCGTCATCGCACAATTCTTTTCCCTGATCAACAAGTCCGTCACCGCATTTGTGGACAGTTCCAGCAACTTTCAGGCATTTATCAGTACAGACATTACAGCTTGAAACCCCATAAGCACAATCAAGTTTCCCGTTGTTATCGCCATAATCGCAGGCTTCATCTCCGTTTTCTTCGCCATCTCCGCAAAAACCGCCAGAAACAGAATTTTCTTTACATTCCTTTGTGCATTTTGCGCAATTTGTGTTATATGGACAATCTGTGTTGCCATTATCACTTCCTTCATCACAAGCTTCGCCATTTCCAGCATCAAGATTGTCATCGCCGCAAAAATTAGGTATTCCAGCCTTATCCAGACAATCTGTTGTGCAGACAGTGCAGCTTTTAGCACTATAAGTACACTCTGTTTTTCCGTTGCTATCACCTAAATCACAATCTTCTTCCGAGCTTTGCTCTGTTCCATCGCCGCAATAGTCGCCTAAAACAACAACATTTTTACATTGGGTTGAGCATTTTTCGCAAGAGTCGCCATAAGCACAGTCTGTATTTCCGTTATCTTCAAGACCTTCATCACACTCTTCGTCAGATTGTTTTGTTCCATCGCCGCAAAGAGAAAGCTCTCCATCAACTTCGTGACAGGTTGCATCGCAAACCTTGCAGGTAGGTGTGCCGTAAACGCATTTTTCTGTTACAACATTTCCGTCATCACAGGTTTCGCCATTTGCAGAATCGGTCTTGCTGTCGCCACATTTTGGACCAGAAACAGTTACGGCTTTGCAATCAGAAGAACATTTCGGGCAAGAGGTATTGTATGCACAATCAGTGCTCCCATTATCTTTTCCAGCATCGCACTCTTCGGCACCCTCTTTTTTTGAATCGCCACAAACAGGCTCTGGTGCTTTATCCACATCCAAATCCGGGGTTTCGTCAGGCTTGATAGCATCATCAATATCATTTGATGAATCAGGCAAAACGCTATCATCATCCTTTTCTTCAGGAATATCTTTGTCAGGATTCTCAGAAATATCCTTGTCTTCAAGATCAGGCGTCTGATTTTCGTCATCTGCAACTTCCGGGTTTGTGCAGATATCGTTAACACAAAGAAGCCCCTCAACACAGTCCGATTTTGTGATACAAGCACCGCCAACCTCACTCAAAGAATTTGCCGGTGTTCCGCCGCCACCGCCGCCGCCACAGCTGACAACAAGAAAAAAGAAAACAAAGAAAACAATTGATTTCATAGAAAAACCAGCCATTTAAAACTCCATCAATAAAAGTACTTTTGTCGCAACTGAGTATATTTTAAAAGTAAGAAAAGTCAAACGAATGAAACAATTTAGATGATAGAGAAAAAGTTCTTTTTTTGCTTGTATTCAGAATTGTGACGAGTATATTTGTTCAGTATTTTTGGAGTAATCAATGAAAATTACTTTTGTAAACAGTAACTGTGTTTAAACCATGACAAAATCAGTAATAATTTTATCTAATTACGCAGACTCAAACTCTTCTGCGGATGATCAGGATGTTCTTGTTCAGGTCGAAATGGTTGAAAAGGCTCTTTCAGAGCTTGGATTTTCCGTAAAAAAAAAGATGATAAAAACCTCTTTTGAAGAAATTCTGGCTGAAATTGAAGAGGAATCGCCAGATTTTGTCTTTAATCTGGTTGAAACATTTATGGGAAGCGGCGCATATCTCTACATTCCGCCAGCAATGCTGGAAATCAAAAAAATTCCTTTCACAGGCGGTTCTTCGGAATCGCTTTTTATAACAACAAATAAAATAGTTACAAAAAAGCTGCTGGAGTCAGCAAATCTACCTACTCCAGCATGGTTTAAATCAAGAAGCGAACACAATTTTCTGCCTAACACCAACTATATTGTCAAAGCAACTGCAGAAGATGCTTCAATCGGAATAGACAAGAACAGCATAATTTTTGCCAACAATTATAACGACTTGGAATGTTTGATAGCAAAAAAAGAGGCGCAGCATAAGTTCGAGTTTTTTGCAGAAAAATATATTGAGGGACGCGAATTTAACATTGCGCTTTTGGACACGGGCGAAAAACCGGAAGTTTTACCGGCAGCAGAAATTCAGTTTATTGATTTCGGCGACAGATTCAAGATTGTTGATTACAGCGCAAAGTGGGATGAAGACTCGTTCGAGTACAAAAATACGGTGAGAAACCAGAATTTTGGAGAAAAAGATTTGCCTCTCCTTGAAAAACTTGGCCAAATATCGACTAAGTGCTGGGAAATATTCAAGCTTTCCGGTTATGCGCGGGTTGATTTCAGGATTGATGAAGATGGAAATCCGTGGATACTTGAAATAAATCAGAATCCCTGCATATCGCCTGACTCAGGGTTTATGGCTGCAGCAACCAAAGCCGGGCTTGACTATAAAGAAGTTGTCAGAAAAATTGTTGAAAACATAAGAAGGTGAGTTATGAATTTCAGAAAAGTTGTGATGCCAAAAGATCTTGAAAATGTAAGGGAAATCCTTAAATCGTCCGGTTTTTTTCATGATTTCGAGATAGATATTGCAGTTGAGCTTGTTGACGAAAACCTTGCAAAAGGAGACAAATTAAGCGGATACTATTTTGTTTTTGCTGAAGATGAATCGAGAAAAACTGTTGGATACACCTGTTTTGGAGAAATTCCGTGCACAGAAAAGCGATACGATCTTTACTGGATTGGCGTCCACGAATCAATGAGAGGCCGTGGCCTTGGCAAAGAACTACTTAAAATTACTGAGGAAAACATCAAAGAGCTGGCTGGCGAAATTGTCTACATTGAAACATCATCAAGAGATATTTATATACCAACCAGAGCTTTTTATGAAAAGTGCGGCTATGTGACTGAGGCGATTCTCAAAGATTTTTACGCGAACAATGATGGTAAATATATTTTTTCAAAAAGAATTTCTGCGAATTAACCTACTCTTTCGGACAGAGGGAGCCTCCTGCATTGGCTGACAAATCTCCCCACGGAGTCTCTGTCGGATAATAAAGCTTTACATCTGTTGCTGTGATACCAATTTTTCCGCCCTCAAGCTTATCTAAACCCTCTGCTACAGTTACATGAACTGTCCCCTGAAGTCCAAATGCAATAAGACAGTAATTATTGTTTGTATAGTTTGTAACTTGAATAATATTTCCATTTACATCAAGCTCGTAATCTGTATTAGGTTGAACTGAGCTAGGCATTGAAAGCTGAATCATCTGGGCATTGCCATTGTTATCTACTGCTTGCTGAAGCATGATAACTGTATCTAAATATTTCACACTAAAACCAAGAGTTTGCCCGTTCTTTCCAGGAATAACGCCGGTCTCTCCATAACTGCCTGTGAATATAGTACCCATAACAAGAGCATCATAATGTGACTGCATATAGTCCAGATCCTCCATTTTGTTGTAATCAAGTGTGTAAGGGAAATTACCACTACCTGACAAATTGCCATAAGCTGCATTCGGATCGTAGCATTTTCCTGATTCTGGATTACAGACAAATGGATCTGTGCATGAATTTGTGCAGTCTGCAACACAGTGCCCTGAATTGTTGCAGTGTGGGGTTTCTCCGGAACAATCACCATCGACAGCGCATAGCGGCTGGATTTCTACTGAAAGTTCAGTATTCTCTTTGTAATGATTTTCAACTGTCAGATAGTAGGTTCCTGCGTCAAGCGTCTCATTTACACCTGTACTGCAAATATCTGAATTTCCGCAGGTTGAAGAGAAACCAATCAATGTTTTATCATTAGAAACATTTATTAAAACATCTGATTTTTTCGCAATTTCAAGCTTGAAAACTGCATCCCTGCTTCCTTTAAAAATTTCACAACTTGAATAATCATCATTAAAGATTAGTTCTGGATTGCTGAAATCAACAGAAAAACTACCGGAATTTGCAATCGTTACAACACCTTCCATATCACATTTATCATTAGCTGCTATGCAAAGCCCATTTTCAGCACAAACCTCGCCTTCGCTGCAAATTTCAGGATTTGTATTGCAGCTCTGAATACAGGTATAAGTTCCAGGATGACACACTGGTTTAAGTGAGTTACACTGAACATCACTCAGACACTCAGGCATTGTATTCCACGCAGCATAATCAATCTCAACACACTTTTCACCTGAGAGATATCTGGCATTTTCAATATAACCTTTTGAAAAACCTAGATAATCTGAGTTACCATTCTCAAGAATATGTTCTTCAATAACAAAACTACCCTTTATTGGGTAATAATAATTTTTTGCAGAAATAAACTGAGAATCAAAATCCTCTAAAACACCGCTGGATATTTGAGTGTAATCATATTCACCGGGATTCATATATTCATAAAGGTACATATCAAAATCACACGCACAACGCCCGATTCCAATATA
>CAZISX010000125.1:845-2202 GCA_964542005.1 uncultured Spirochaetales bacterium | reverse complement strand
CAAAATAATCTTCCATCTCTTCGCCAAGCTCTTCATTTAAAGCACCAATATATTCATAATAGCTTAGAGCCACACCCGGGATTGAGTGAGCAAGATTGTCAAAAGAGATTTTCTGGCAGCTGTATTCGCAAACGCCAGTAGCCTGGCTGCAAACAGTTGGAAGCTCGCAAGTGTTCCCTTCAATCCTGCAATCAGGTGTACATTTTCCTATTTCTGTGTTGCAGACAGGTAAATTTCCGGAGCAGTCATCTGAAGTTACACACCACGGAATAATATCAACCTTGAACTTAACTTCGCTAGGTTTACTATAATAGCTGACATATTGTTCAACTGTCAGATAGTAAGTTCCAGGTTCCAAAGTTAGTTTATTAACATAGCAGCCCAAATCAGTATTGCCACAGCTGGAGCCAAAACTTGTTGAATAACTATCTCCTTCAGTAACTGTTATTAAAATGTCTGATTTTTTAGCAATTTCAACCTTAAAAACAGCATCATTGGCTTGCTTCTGACAAGTGTTGTAGTCGTTGTTGTATTTATATTCCGTTGATGCAAAATTAACTGAATACGAACCTGATTGTGTAATAGTTTCAACACCTTCTGATTCACATCTATCATTTGGAGCATCAGGAAGGGTGCAGTATCCGCTATTTGAGCAGATTTCAGGAGACTGACATTCGTTACCAGGAGTTCTGCAATCTTTTGAACAGGTGTGGGATTCAATATCACAAACCGGCTTTTCGATTGAACAATCACTATTTGAGAGGCATTCCGGCATTGTATCCCACGAAGCCTTGTCAATCTCATAACAAGTAGCTCCGCCAACAGCTCCAACATAGTTAGCATCAATAAATCTCAGGTTTTCAAGATAACCCTTTGAAAAACCAAAATATTCTTCTGACTCGGAATAAACCCTATGCTTTTCAAGAACCATATTTCCTTTTTGAGCATAATAATATTTATCAAAACCTGAGTCAAAGTCCTCAATAAAAGCGATTTGAGTTCCATTATTTACAACAGAATATTCGCCAGGCTCTAGCGTTGCATTCAGAAGAATATAGATAATTTCATCATAACTTTCATCGCCAAGAGATTCATTTATGTTGTTCCCATAAAGAGTCGGGTCAAAATAGTTTCCAATTGAATGGTTCGAAAGATTCTCAATAGTAAGCTTTTCACAGCTGTATTCGACACAGGCTGTTCCCTCTTTGTTACAGTAAGCATCATCGCCGCACGAAAGAGGATCACCACAAGTTCCGCCACAGCCGTCATCTCCGCATATTTTCATAGTACCATCTGCTGTCGTGCAGCTTGGTTTGCAGAGATTATCCCATGAAAAATCAGCAACTTTGTAGCAAGT
>CAZISX010000125.1:0-835 GCA_964542005.1 uncultured Spirochaetales bacterium | reverse complement strand
ATTATCAACAGGCGTTGAATTTAGATTGTTGTCAAGAGAAACCTCTATAAGTTTAAGATTTGTAACCTTTCCAACTGTTGCCGGATAGTTGCCGGAAGTCAGGCCTGATACTTTTGAAATTTCCATGGTTCCTTCAGACTGAAAATAGGTTTTCTCCCAAATTCCCTCAGCAGGATCTTCCATCAGAATTACACACTCTTTGCATGATGCCAGATTCTTGTTGTCACTATTTGCAAGATCAAAAGTTCCCTCTTCCGCGTAGTAATCCCATCCAAAATCCTTCAGATAAATCTGGATTTTATCTTTTTTCTCCGCAGCACCAAAGTCCGGGTTTGCGTAGTAAATATAGTCACCCGCTAATTCTCCGAATGAAATTGACCTGCATCCTGAATCATCATCAGACAGTGTTTCACTATCAGAAGTCATATCTGTGTCAGGCAAATCTACAGCATCGTTGTCAAAATCTGAAGTGTCACTGTCAGTTTTGGCATCACTATCAGGAGAGGTGTCTGAGTCAGAAATAATATCGGAATCAGATATTACATCGTGGTCAGGCATAACATCAGGATCAGGTGTTACATCTGGATCAGGCATAACATCAGGATCAGGCTTCGGCTCATTATCAACCTTTGGCACATCATTGTCTATAGGAATAGAATCCTCATCCGCGCCTCCTGCACATTTTGCATCCAGCTCCGTTGTTGCTTTGCAACTCATCTGATCTTTTGCGCAATCTTTAAGTAAAACCCATTTCTCATCTTCACATTTTTCTACAATACTTATAATGGTAGTCTAAAACTGGACAGAGGTATTTAGTGGACTAAACTAACCTTTG
>CAZISX010000124.1:3752-9752 GCA_964542005.1 uncultured Spirochaetales bacterium | reverse complement strand
GATATTTTTGAGATTTCAGAGCATGAGCTTCTGGATCTGGATGATATGCCTGAAAAAACTGAAAAAATCGCTACTCAACAACCATCTTTTTCACATGAAGAAATCAAAAATCTAGTGAGAGAAGAACTCAAAAACGCGATGAAGGAATATTTCTGGGAACAGGCTCCGCTTATTCTCCGCGATGTTCTTGAAAAAGAAATGAGTCGTTATGCCGGACTATAAAGATTCGAGAATTATTGCGTTAGATATCGGGATAAAAACTGTAGGCATTGCAGTCACAGATCCGTTATGGCTTTTTCCAAGACCAGTTGGAACAATCAAAAGAGCTGACGCAATCCAGAAAGATTTAGACGAACTTCAGAAAATTTGTGAGCAGTTTTTTGTCGCAGCTTTTATTGTTGGCTGGCCGCTCCACTCAGATGGCACAGAAACCGAAATCACCCCAATTATCAGGGGATTTGAGAAAAGGGTCAAAAAAATCTATCCCGAAACACTTTTTTATCATCAGGACGAAAGGTTTTCGACAAAAGATGCTGAAGAAAAAATCAGCCTCAAATTGAAAGACAGGCAGAAAGCAAAAAGTTCAGGCAGGATTGATTCTGCTGCTGCTGCAGTTATACTTGAAAACTTCATGCAAATTCAGCTGTTTAGAGAATTAAAAGAAAAATTCCTCCAGATATCCTAAAAAACTGCCCGATTAATCCGTATATATTAGCAGCTCATGGATGAGCAGAGCAGTGAATTAGATAATTAACTGTATGTCAGGGAGGACGCTATGGAACTTAGCAAAATTTCGATGGATCCGATTGTAAAATCGGCTAGTGACGCACCGGCACGGTTAAACCCTCCGGGAGGCGAAGAGGCAAAGGCAATGTTGACTTTTCAAAAAGCTCTTGAACTCGCAAATAAAACTGCGAATGATATCAAAGATGCTGCGGGAAGAGGTGCTAATATTAATATTTACGCCTAGCTTTAAGACCCGTCCGAAAGGGCGGGTTTTTATTTGTTCAGTAACAATGTTAGAAAAAACAAGGTTTTAGACAGAGTTGATAGCGGAAGCATTAATTGTTGATAATCTGGGATTGACTTTTTATATTCTCCTCACAAAAAAATTTTCCATCACCCCACCTTCACCTGTCCATTCATGAGCATTGGGAGGAGAAAATCACGGAGTTCTATAAGTTTAATATTTTGTTTATGGTTTATTAGTATTTGTTGATTGTATTTTGAGACTGAATTGTTAAAAGCCTCTAAAACTTCTTTTATTGGATAAACTAAAGTCAAAGAAAACAGATCATCTTTGGTTATTGAACCAAAAGTGGTTCCTGAATTATTTCTGTGATCAAAAATTCTTTTAAAATACGCCATTACATAATACAGAAAAGAATCGTAACCATCTTTACTATTCAAAGCAGCAAGGCCACGCCCTATACAGCATCTATTCTCTGAAACATTTAAAGTGCCAACGGGAGCTCTCACGCTTAATAAAATATCTCCAGCGTTTGCCATCCTGTTTGGCTCTTTTGTATATTGTCTTATTGTCGGAAACCGCCAGCCAAAATCAGTAGAGCCTTGAAAAAATATCTCACCTTCTTTTTCTTCATTGTATGAATCTCCTGAAGGCGATTGTCCCATAGTAATATTTGCAATTTTCTCCAATTCCTTCACTTCCCACCCTTCCGGAATCTCTCTTTTTAGTTCGTGACTCCAGACCATTTTTCCGCCGCTGGATTTATAGGGTTTTCCGTTTTCATCAGGAAAATCAAACTGCACAAACCAATAATCATACAGTGTTTTTGCCATTGCTTCCAGCTCAGCATTCATGCGGTTATTGAGTTCTATTTTTGCATCAAGTGAGGAGAGGACGGCGGCGATTTTTTGCTGAGATGTTTTACTTATATTTTTCAAGTGTATATTTGACAAGATAGGCATCGTTAGAAATTTTGTTTGAGAACCTTGTGAATGCTCTTTGAGCCTTTTTAGCTCAAGTTTTAGTGAATAATATATAAAATCAATATCGAAATCTTCTTTTGCTGTTAAAATATAAGTTCTCTGATATGCGTTAAATTTTCCTTTATATCTATTGATATGAAAATTACCTTGAGCATTGTTTCCGGCTACAAGAACGACATCATCATCATAAGCATAATTATCAATTTTATCTGGACTGGAAGCACAGGTGAAAAAAGGATATTTTCCATTCTGAACAGCTGCATTTGAATCTAGTTTGCCTGTAATTATTTTGCAGGCGTTACCTATTGTCGGTTTACTCATCCCTCACCCCCGCCAAGCTCTTTTTTCAATTCTTCCAAAAGCTGATTTTCAGAGGGCAGATACATTTTGTACTGGCTGGCTAAAATGGTTAGGTTATTTTCCGGCAGGGCAAGTTTGACCATCTCGTTGTTTTTACTGGCACAGAGTAAAATACCAACTGTCGGGTTTTCCTCTGGCAGTTTTTCATACCGGTCATAATAATTGACATACATCTGTAATTGACCTAAATCCTGATGGGTGATTTTATGGGTTTTTATCTCAATGACAACAAAACAACGGAGCAGCCTGTTATAAAACACCAGATCTGCAAAAAATTCATCATCTTCAATCAGCAGCCGTTTTTGCTGTGCGACAAAAGAAAAACCATTGCCCAGCTCCAGCAGAAATTGCTGCAAATGGGTAATAAGAGCCGATTCCAGCTCTTCTTCATAATAATGGGCTTTGCGCTCTAATCCTAGAAATTCCAGTATCATCGGATCTTTAATAATTTCTTGCGGCAATTCTGGGATGCGTTCATTTCGGGCAACTGCCAAAACCGATTCTTTATCGTTGCTTAAAAGCAGTCTTTCATATAAACCCGAATTAATCTGCCGTTCCAGCTCTCTACCTGTCCAGCAGTTTTTAACTGACTCCAGTTCGTAATACTCGCGTTTTGATTGGTCTTCAATCTGAATAAGCGTGCGATATTGTGTCCAGTTCAATTGTGAACGCAGTGCGGACACAATTGGAAAAGTACGGTAAAACTGTCTGCACCAGTTTAATTGGCGATATGAAAAACCGCTGCCAAATTCAGGCTCTATCTTTTCTGCTAAATTCTTGATTAAATAGGAGCCATAATCAGCTCTTTCCTTGCCTTCCTGTTCTTCAAGAAAAATTCGCTCGCCCATTTTCCAGTACATTTCCACCCGGTGAAATTCTACACTTCTCACAGCTTTTTGGCGTGCTTGTCCAATAATATTTTTTATGTCAAAAACAAAGTTGTCGGAGATTGTTTTGTCTATTTTATTCATATTTCAGCCCCGCAAGCTGCATTATCGGCTTCACATTCAAGCAGTTTTTTAAAATCTTCAGGTTTCGGCAGATACTTAGCATATTCTTTGGGCAGTTTTGTTGTGAGCTTATATGTTCCTACGCCAATGGGCGAGTCAGTATATCTGAATGCAAATTCTACTATTGCCTTTGATTTTTCTTTGCAAAGGATTATTCCGATTGATGGATTTTCATGTTGCAGTTTTACATATTCATCAAGAGCAGCAAGATAAAAGTTCATTTTCCCTGCATATTCAGGCTTAAACTTGCCTGTTTTTAATTCAATAGCGATAAGAGATTGAAGCCCGCGATGAAAGAATAAAAGATCAACAAAAAATTCATCGCCATCAACGACAAGCCGATACTGGTTTCCCATAAATGAAAATTCTTTCCCAAGTGACATCATAAAATCTTTTATGTTTTTAACAATTTCAGATTCTATCAATCGCTCATCATTCTCATCATCAACCTGTATAAAGTTGAGCATAAGCTCATCTCGAAAAGCGGCTATTGCTTTTGATTTAAATTTTTCAGGCAGTGTTTTATCAAAATTATTTTGAATATTACCTTTATTTTTATAGAGATTTGTTTCAAGGTGGTAGCCGAGAAGATCAACAGTCCACTGATTATTTGCTGATTTTTCAATATAAAAGCAATATTCTTTAAGATTATTACATTTGTTTAGTATTAATATATGTGCTGTAAAGCTTACTCTAAAAAAATCATTTAAAAAAATTTCTATATTTTTAATTTCTAATTGGGCAGTTGCTGACTGCCTTTTCAGGTCAATATCAATTTGGGCAGTTGCTGACTGCCCAATTGGAAGGAAAGAGTAGTTTTGATAAAATTGCTTCATGTTTTTTAGATTTCTGACAGAAAAACCTCTTATTCCGGCAAAATCCTGTTGAATTTCAAAGGAAATATGTTCAAGAACCTTCGCTCCCCAGTTTTGCTCAGATATCTTTGAAGATAACAAATAACCAATATTAAAATAAAGCAGAAGCAATTCTTTATTTACAGCTTTTGCTGCATTATATCTGCTGTTTCTTATATTATCTTTAATTTCTGAAATCAGCGGCATAAACACCTTATCATTTTTCATATTTCAGCCCCGCAAGCTGCTTTTTTATCTCTTTCTCAAGCTCTCTTGACTCAGCAAAGAATTTATCCAGATTTTCTTTGTAGCTATTCATTTTTGAGTCAAACTCTTCCTTTGTTATATCCACATATTCAATCTTGACATCAAAATATTGTCCGGCGCTAAGCGAATAGTTTTTCTCTTTTATCTGTTCATAAGAGACAACAACGCTGAAATCTTCAACAGCTTTGTGCTGATTGAAGGTATTTATAATCAGATTTTCTTCATCTGTGGAAAGCTGTGTTTTCTGATTTTTCCCCTCTTTTACTGTTTCCCCAAGTTTTGAAGCATCCATCAGCACAACATCGCCTTTTGCGTTTGTTTTATCAAGGAAAAGGATTGAAACATTTGTGCCGGTTGTTGCAAAGATATTGCTCGGCATCGAGACAACACCTCGAAGCATCTTTTTTTCAACCAGTCTTTCCCTGATCTTCTTTTCAATGCCGCTTTGTGCAGTGATAAAGCCGGTTGGAACTACAATTGCAGCTTTTCCATTTTCGTTGAGTGAAAACATAATATGCTGAATAAACATCAGGTAAATCGACATTTTATCTTTATCTTTATTTGGAACATTCGGAATGCCTGCAAAAAACCTTTCATGATTTTGCTTTGCTTCAAGATCATTGCGCCAATCGCTGAAATCAAGTTTAAATGGCGGATTTGAGACAATGTAGTCAAAGGTCATTAACTTATCACCTTTTTTGTGATAAGGATGGAGAAGTGTATTGCCTTGAATAATATTCTGAATTGAATGCACCAGATTGTTGAGTATGAGATTTAGTCGCAGCAGGCTTGACGATTTCTGCGAAATATCCTGAGAATAGATTGTACAGCGATCTTCACCTATTGCATGTGCAAGATTCATTAAGAGTGTGCCTGAACCGCTGGATGGATCATAGCAGGAGACATTTTTAACCGGTTTGTCAACAAGAATTGCAGCCATAATTTTTGCAACTGCATGAGGTGTGAAATATTCAGCATATTTGCCGCCGCCATCTTTATTGTAGTCTTTAATCAGGTATTCAAATATTGTTGAGAAAAAATCAAACTTCTGGCTGAATATCTTTTCAAAGCTGAAATCAACAAGCTGGGTAATCAAAGCTTTGCAGAAATTATCCCGCTTTTCGCTACTTCCGGTAATGTATGTTGAGAGTTCATCAAAGAGTGTTACTTTTGACCCTTCTTCTGTTTTTACAGAAAAAATTTCGTTATTAAAAATAGCAATATCTCGTAGTGTATCATCAAATAACTTTGCGAATTCACTCTCATTTTGCTTGTTGTGAAGATACGATAAAAAGTGTTCTCTTTTTAGTTTTGCACTATCCGGATTTATGCGGAGCAAGAGCATCTCATAATCTTTATCTGAATATTTTGCTATCTCCTGCTCCCAATTTTCCGCTTGTTTCAGCTTAGGATCAAGCTCTTTCAACTCATATCCGAATTTGTCATTCATAAATTTATAGAGAAAAACCTGTGTGATAATTTTAAACTCGTTGCCATCATTTCCAAGCCCGTAATTGGCACAGATTCCTTTGAGATTATCTATAAGTTTCTTTGTA
>CAZISX010000124.1:0-3742 GCA_964542005.1 uncultured Spirochaetales bacterium | reverse complement strand
TCATTGATATATTCTTTAACAACACAAGAATTTATGAATTTAGCTGCTTCCGGATCAAGATTAATTTTTGCTTTGCTGAAACCATCAATAACCAGAGGCAGAGTAAATCCGTTGAAATAGCCTTCATTTTCCATCATTCTTATATTTATTAGAACTCTTTCATCTGTTTGTTTTTTTATCTCCATTAATGTGTCGTGTATAGCCCCTTCTTTGTTGGCAATATTGCCTTTTTCCACAATTCTTTTATGAACACGGGCATATTTTGCATCGTTTAGATACTTTGCTTTTAAAAGATTGTTTTTACGGTTTAGTTCAGAGACTTTATCAAAAATTTTCCTCAGATGAACAATGTTTGCTTTCATTTCTTCCTGAGTTATCTCATCAAGATTTTTCTTTTCAAAAAGTCTCCTTAATTCCTCATATAAACTGACAAATTCAGGATCTTTCTTGTCAAAATTGCTGCCAAGTGCTTCTCTTGTTTTACGAAGAGTGTCTTTAAGCTGATCTGCAATTATCATCTCTTCTTCCGAAATCTTACGGAACATAAACAATACATTTTCCAATGCTACATTTATCAGATTGGTTGTGTCAACATTGCTTTCTAATGATTCTTTAAGATTTAAAAGTTCAAGATGCCGCACAGTCTCATTATAGAGCTGATTGAGCTTGTGAAAATCCAGTTTTTCAAGCAAATCATAATGACCAAACATCCTGATTATATTGTACAAATTCCTTGCGTTTTCGAGTGCTTTTTTAATTTCCAGCACTGTTTTTCTCTCTTTAATCTGACTAATTTGACGGGAAAAATTTTCAGCATTGGTTAAATCATAGTGGAACAATTTCTCTTTAATTTCAGCAATTTCTGATTCTATTTCATCTTTGTTTTTAAAAAGATTGGAATAGTTTTCAAACTCATCGCCGAGCTCTGATTTTAATTCATCAAGGTATTCTCTGTTGGCTTTATCAAACTCTTTAGTAATATCAGCAAAATCAACAACAAAACCATATCTGAATTTTTTGTATGGGCGGTTTACACGGGTAAGAGTTTGCAATAAATTGTGATCCTTAATTATACGCCCGATATAGAGCTTCTTCAGTCTTTTTGCATCAAATCCTGTGAGAAGCATGTTGAAAACAAAGAGCAGATCAATTTTGCCTTCCTTAAAATCTTCGATTTCCTCTTTTCTATCATCTTTAGAACCAATATCATGCAAAATAAGTGATGCTGACAGCTTCTCTTCCTTGTGTTTTTTAATTACTTCATAATCATAGATTTTTTCTGCAACTTTTGACAAGACTTCACTTGATTCTCTATAGCTTTTTTGTTCATTATTATATTTGACAACAAAAAGTTCATAAAGAACCTTTGCCTGTTCTGCACTGTCACAAACAACCATTGCACCAATAGAATTATCACCCAGCTTAACTCTGCTTTCTATAAAATCTTTAACAATATAATCCAACATAGGCTCAACAAAGCGAGCATGGGCATAGATTTCTTTTTTATTTATATCACCCTTTAAGATTTCAACTTCTTTTAATGCCTGCTCAAGAATAATTTTGTAATTTGTTTCAATCCCTTCTCTGATTAATCTGAGTGTATAACCATCCGCAATTGAGGCATTGTAATAATATTTATGGATATAATCGCCGAAAATACTTGTTGATTTTTTACCTTCGATAATTAACGGAGTTCCGGTCAATCCGATTAAAATAGCGTCTCTGTCTGAACTAAAAAGATTTGCAAGAAAACTTCCTTTGGGATTGTAGCTTCTATGCACTTCATCTAAGAAATAAACCCGCTGGATAGTTATGTCGTAGTCACTCTCTTTCAAAACTGCAGTTTCTTCCGCAAACTTCTGAATGTTGACTACTGTTATTTCTCTGTTTCCAGTTAAATTATGGGTCGCTCTTCTGTCTCTAAAACTTTTTTGCAGCTCTTCTTTTGAATTTACTGTATGAACTGTCAGACCTCTTATGGTAAACTCTCTTTTAGCCTGATTCATCAAATCCAGTCGGTCAACAATAAAGTAAAACTTTGAAATTTTCTTTTCGGTCTGAAAATAATCAGTCAAAGCATTTACATTATAATATGAAAGTGCTGTTTTTCCTGAACCTTGAGTATGCCAGATAATCCCTTTTTTAATCTTTTTATTAAGTGTGTTCTGGATTGCTTTTGTTGCAAATATCTGAGGATAACGCATTATGTGTTTTTCTAATCCTTTCAATTCATGAACATAAGCAATGCCATATTTCAATATAAAAGAGAGTCTTTCTTTGCTGAATAATGAAGTCAGAAGTCTGTTTGTTGGTGTGTCAGGCTCTTTATTGGTTGCAAACTCCGGAGAATGCTTGATTGTAATTAAATTGTTGTCTTTCAAAACAAAGTTTTCTGTTTCTTCGTCTTCCGGCTTAAGAATCTCAGAAAGATTAAGCTGCTCTTCTTCTCTAAAACAATTGAATACTGCATCAGCCAAAGATGTAGAGGAATAAAAAGCTCCCTGAATAGGCTCTATAGAATCAGAGTCGTATTCCATATTATTTGAAAAGACCAGCAACTGTGTAATGTTTATAAATTTCTTGAACTTCTTATTCTTGAATCTTGAATTAATCCGGTCTCTTTCTGCCAGAATGCCGTCATGATTGTTTGGTTTTTTAACCTCAATAAAAGCAAGTGGCATTCCATTAATCAAGACTGTTATATCAGGGCGGAACTCATCATCTCCGTTTTTGCAAGTCAGCTCTGTAACTACATGAAAAGAGTTGTTAGAAAAATCATTGAAATCAATGAGTTTAACCCCTGATTTTGCAGCAAGCATCTGATAAAAAGCTTTCCCGAGATCATCATTATCCAGCGTTAATGATATGTTTTCAATCAGCTTTTTTGTGTCAAGATCTTGGATATTGTCATTTATCCGCAAAATTGATTCAGAAAATATGTCTTTAAATATATTGGTAGAATCATCTTTATTTTGTTTTGACAGAGATATATATTTATAACCCAACCTGCATAAATGTAATATAGCAGGAATTTTGACTCTGGTGTTTTCGTTAAAGCTCATATTTCACCAAAAATAATGTTTATTCAGCATTTCGATGTAATTTGATGAAGAAAATTTACCTCTTCCAGAAATAGTTTAATCAACACAAAAACATCAATGCCGGAATAATAGTATAAAAAACTGACCAACACAAGCTTTACACAACCTTTTGTAACAGAATTTTACTAGATTATTTTTGGCACAAAATGATTATGATTTTAGAGCTGATACAACTAGTTTATTCTTCGATAATTACTTGGGTTTTTAGTTTAAATATTTTGAGTTTGTTTTATGATTTGATTTTGCTTGCTTTTGCGATCGCAGCCCGCTGCACTTGCCGTTCGCTGATGCTGAGAAGTTTTGCTGTTTTCCTTGTGTTTCTGCCGTTGTGATTTTTGTAAGCTCCTGTAAACAAAAAGAATTTTCGAGAATTAATTTGGGAATAGAACGATTTAGGTTATACACTTTTCCAGATTATTTCAGAAATTATAATAGAAATCGACCAAAGTTGTCTCACTTTCTGCACTTGTTTTTGATGGAAACATAATATTGGTAAGACCGGCCGGGTTTATTCTGATAGCCCAGCTTGAGTCTTCTTTTGTTGCCGCTGAATCTTTTAAAGCATAATACATTCCCGCATAACCGACTAACCCAACTTTCGCACCAGGCACTACAAGTCACTGATTTTATTGATTGCTGAT
>CAZISX010000123.1:1192-9954 GCA_964542005.1 uncultured Spirochaetales bacterium | reverse complement strand
TATGGCATGGTAAACAGATTTCCGTGCCGCAGAGATTTTTCTATGGCATGGTAAAGAGATTTCCGTGCCGTAGAATCTTTTTCTATGGCATGGTAAAGAGATTTCCGTGCCGCAGAGATTTTTCTATGGCATGGTAAACAGATTTCCGTGCCGCAGAATCTTTTTCTATGGCATGGTAAACAGATTTCCGTGCCGCAGAGATTTTTCTATGGCATGGTAAAGAGATTTCCGTGCCGTAGAATCTTTTTCTATGGCATGGTAAAGAGATTTCCGTGCCGCAGAGATTTTTCTATGGCATGGTAAACAGATTTCCGTGCCGCAGAATCTTTTTCTATGGCATGGTAAACAGATTTCCGTGCCGCAGAGATTTTTCTATGGCATGGTAAACAGATTTCCGTGCTGTAGAATCTTTTTCTTCGGCATGGTAATCAGATTTCCAGCCCCTATAATGCTTTGCTACGAGAAAGAGAAACAGGGATTAATTAAGATTTTGTTCTATGTAGCTCTTAAAAGAATCTATAAGAAACGCGTCTTTTGTTGTCGCGAATATTTCATCATTTTCGGAGCAGCCGGAGTGCGTCCAGTTCATTGAACCAAATTCAAGAAAACTGTTGTTTACAAAAAATTTGTGGTGCCAGGTAATATCTCTTGAAAGGTATTCTATTTCTGCGCCAAGAGAATTTAAATCATCAAGAACTGTTCCGTTTACTGGCTTGCCGTCACTTCCTGCCCAGCTATCAAATATTCCATAGAGTTTTTTGCCGTTTTTTATTATTGATGTCAGTGAGTTATACATTGGTGCGCTGTCGGTTATGGTGTACATTGCAATGTAATTTTTATCTGTTGCTTCTGTTTTCAGTTCATCGGTCAGCGTGTCGCAGCCACTGCCTGGTGAAAAATAGAGCTTCCCCCAGCCAAGGTCGCATCCATCCTGACAGTAGGTTGTCTTGTTTGCGCCGTTTTTTTGTGCAAATAGCTGCTCAAACTCTTTTTTCAGGAGTGCAGCTGTTTCTGGATCATTTTTGATTACTACCATAAAATTTAGTATCTGGTTATAGGCAAAGTTTGAGGAGGTTATTACCGAGGTTTCGCCATCAATTATGAAAAACTTTTCGTGCATGATGCCGTTGTCGCCATCTTCAAGGTATGTTATTGGAAATGTTGGATTAATTTCTGTGTTTTGTTGTCCTACTGCGCCGCGGACTTTTACCCCTTTTGTATATGCGGTCTGAAGTTTGCCAACTACGCCTGTATCTCTGAATGTGTAGGTTGTAAAATCTATGCTTTTTTTGGCGGCAGCTATGAGGTTGATGGTTTCTTCTCTTATTTTGTCATCAAAAACAACGAGGAATTTGTCTGAGACTATATCTTTATCAGGTGTTTCGTCTGTTGTTTCGTTATCTTCCGGTTCAATTTTATCAGAATCAGGATTGTTGTTTTCATCAATGATTTCAGCATCAGGCAAGGCGGTGTCGTTATCAATAATTGTTTCAACATCATTATTGTTCGGTTCATTGTCTTCTGTTTTTGTCGGGGTTTTTGTTTCAAGAGAACAGGCTGCAAGGATAAGAATAGATGCTATAATAATAATCTTTTTCATGCGGACTCCTTTAAAATTAGAGTTTATAGAGTTTATTCTAAAGAAGGAGGTTTGTCAAACCTAATCCTTAAATTTAATAACTAGCTTTCTTCATTAAATTATTGACAAACTAGCTTTTGGCCTTTAGAATGAGCTGTATTTTTTAATGATAATTTTATGCAAATAACAACCTCTCAAAAACGACGAGTCGCAATATTTTTTCTTACAGGGGTAGCTTTATTTATAATTCTTACAGCTCTTCTTGTCGGGAATAAACTGTTAAAACGGGAAGATTGCTACTATACAAAATTTACAAATATCTCTGTTGCAGGTCTTGCCGAGGGAACTGTTGTAAAGTTTCAGGGTATGAATATTGGTGCTATTTCTGATATTTCAATTGACGAGGCAAATACTTCGGTTGTAAGACTCGATTTTTGTGTTAAGCCTGGCGTTCCAATGAAAGAGGGAACTGTTTCTCAAATTGGAAATGTCGGAATCACAGGTCTGAAGTTTTTAGAGCTTAAAGGCGGCGGTCAGGGAAAAAAAATTCCTGTTCATGGAGAAATTCCTTCAAGCAAGTCATCCTGGGATACTCTCACTGGTCAGGCTGCTGAAATTTCTGTTAAAATAGAAAATATTCTCAGCAATATCAGCACTATAATTTCAAAAATTCCTCCAGAGTCTGCTGCAAAAATTATTGCAAATGCGGAGTCTATTTCGATGACGATGAATCGTATTTTGACCGGAAATGAAGGTAAAATTGTAAATATTGCATCAAATGCTGAAACAATTTCAAGAGATGTCGCAAAAACTATGAAATCAATTACAAAGATTTCTGCCGATGTTGCACAGCTTACCGGGAAAGAGGGGACTATCAATAAAACACTTTTTTCTGTTGAGAAAACAGCGGGCTCTTTAAGAGAGTCTGTGGAAGAGGCAAAGCTTGGCGAGAATATTCATAAAATCTATAAACTGCTTGATTCTGTTCAGAAAACTATGGACAATATAAACCTTACTCTTATAAAAAATCAGGAAGATATTAACAATTCTTTTGAGAATCTTTCTGAGGGTATGACTAATTTCAACGAATTTACCAGAATTATTATGGAAAATCCGTCAACACTAATTAAAGGTAACGAGGGCGGCGGAAAATGAGTTTTAACAAAATCTTTTTATATGTTCTGGCAGCTTTTTCTTTAGTGATTATAGGCTGTTTTTCTTCCAATAACACAAAACATTATTATCAGGTTTTTTATGCTGGAGAGCTGAGGTTTGATAAGCCTGTAAATTCAATTGTCAGGGTTAAAACTTTTGAGATTGATAAGATTTATAAGAAATACAACATTGTTTACAGAACTTCCCCTTATGAAATGTTTTATTACAACAATCATTTGTGGGCTGTAAAACCCGATGATATGATTACTGATGCTGTTACAAACCACATAAAACAGTCCGGCATGTTTTCTGAGGTTATCTCAAAGCTTGAAAAAAAACCCGATTATGTGATATCTGGCAGAATTGTTGCTCTTGATGAAATAGATTCTGGAGATAGATGGTATGCTAGAGCCGCACTTCTTTTTACGGTGTCAGATTTTATGTCAGGAAAGGTGCTCTACTCTCATTATTTTGACAGAAGAAAAGAGGTTTTTAATTCTGAACCTGTTTATATTGTTCGTGCAATCAGCGAAATTATTGAAGAAGAGACTGCAAAGTTTTTAAAAGATTCAAAGCCTTATCTTTTTGATAGAAAAAGCGAGAAAAGTGGCGTTGATTCTGATTTTCAGCCTGAATCCTAAAAAGAGCCAAGTCTTAAAGAGATAATTCCATTAAATCCTTCAAGCTCTTTGCTGTCTATGTATTGATAGTTCTGTTTTATCAAAAAACGGTAGCTTATTCCTAGGCTTAACTGAAAAGATTTCGTGATTGCCAAAATACCATTTATTTCCGGCTCTATTACGCCGAATCGGTCTTCTATTTCATTTGTTTCGCTGCTTATAACTTCGGTTTTCAGGCTTCCAATTCCTAAAAGTGTTCCTATTGAGCCGTGAATTATTTTGTCGGGGAAAAAAAACCAGTCGCATTTTAGTCCGCCATAACCTATTTTCAAATCATTGACAAAAGGATCTTTCTGTGTTTGGGTAGCCGATGAAGGGTTGTTTAAAAGTGATTCAAATTCAACGCCTATTCCAAGAATATGATTGAATATATATGAGGCTCTGATGCCACCAAAAACGCCAAGATTGTCTGTAATTTCACCAGCTTTAACAAATGCTGCTGCATAATAACCGTTTTTGTAGCTCCAATCTTTTAAAAGTTCCTCGCCTTGAATTCCAAAGAAAAAAAGGAGAAAAAATATAAAGTAAATCTTTTTTTTCATGTAAAAACTCCTGTAAAAAACGGTGATGCAATGCAAAAGTTGTTCCTGTATAAGATAGACGCTTTAAATAAAGAAAAAAATTCAAAAAAAAGTTGCTTCTTGTATAGTATTACCGTGTTTGAAAAACGATGGAGGCAATATGGAACAGTACAAAAAATTGTTTATTGATTTTATGCTTGAGTGCAATGTCTTAACTTTTGGCGATTTTGTTACGAAAAGCGGCAGAAAAACACCTTTTTTCATAAATACCGGCAAATACAGAACAGGTTCTCAAATTGAGCGGCTAGGTGAGTTTTATGCTCAGGCAATAAACGACTCAATCGGACTTGATTTTGATGTTATTTTTGGGCCTGCATACAAAGGAATTCCTCTTGCCGTAACAACTGCAATAGCTTTACGCAAACTATACAACAAAGATGTTGCTTTCTGCTTTAACAGAAAAGAGGCAAAAGATCACGGTGAAGGTGGCGTTTTTATTGGTCACAAACTTAAAAATGGCGATAAAGTCCTTATAATTGAGGATGTTACAACGGCAGGAACTTCGATTGCAGAGACAGTTCCTCTTCTTAAAAAAGAGGCCGAGGTTTCAATGGCTGGCTTGATTGTTTCAGTAAACAGGGAAGAACGCGGTCAGGGAACAAAAACTGCTTTAACTGAAATTTCAGAAACCTGGGGGATGAAAACTTCATCTATTGTCTCGATGAATGAGGTAATCAAATACCTGAAAAACACACCTGTTGACGGGAAAATTATTATTGATGACGAAATAACAAGCAGGATTAATGATTATTATGCTTTGTATGGAGCGGAAAAGTAGTTAAAGGAGGTTCCTGATGATTGAAAGACGGTTGGCGAAAAGAGCAATATGCACAACAAGTGCTCTTATAACTTTTAATAAAATAGAAATTCTCGGTAATGTTGAAAACTTAAGTCTGGACGGAATGTATCTGCGTGCTGAGAATCAGTTTGATACTTATCAAAATGTTGATATTAAGATAAGTTATCACGGCGAAGACAAGGATTTGTCTGTTCTTGTTAAAGGTGTTGTGAGCCGCCGAGATGAAGCAGGAATGGGAATACAATTTAAAGAGATGACAATGCAGTCATTTAAAATTGTTAAGGATATCGTAAAAAGGCACCACGACAATCCCGAAGAAATAGAGAAGGAAATGATTAAATATATGGTGAAATAGATGTTTTTTGTCTCTGAAAAAAACCTTACAAATTCGGGATATAAAAGTGACACATCCGGCTATTAAGTATGTTTTTATAGTTTTTTTTATAGTTTCTGTAGCTCTTACCGCTTCAAAAGGGATCTTTTCTGCATTTATTCCTGTTATCTTTTTTCTTCTTTTTTGCTGGGTTTGGTTAAAAGAGGAACAAGAGGCTGCACGACAGATGGATCTTTTAATGAGAGAAGCGGCAGAAAATGAAGAAAAAAAACGAAAGGAAGATGAGGCCAAAGCTCAAAAAATGAATGCTTTTGTCTCCCAATCAGGCTCTTCCATAAGTATGGCTGCCTCGGATTACAAAATGCCTGAAAAAAATATGGAACCTCAAATTATGAAAAAAGCTGCTCCTGACAGTGGCGAAGTTATTCAATTTACTAGGCATAATGATGAAAGGAGCTTTCTGGATGCTTCTAAAAAAAATAATCTTGAGATGGTGATGATTCTTCTTGATACAGGCGTTGATATAAATTGCACAAATGCTAACGGCGTTACGCCACTTATGTTTGCTGTGAAATTTGGAAATTACGAGTGTGCAAAATTTTTAATAGAGAAGGGTGCTGATTTAGAGAGAAAAAGTGATAAAGGACTTACAGCTCTTCAAATAGCCAGAGAAACCCAAAACAAGGAAATAGAGTCGCTTATTATTGCTGGCGGGGCTACTTCGTAGATTTCAAAAACTTTTCTATTATTGATATTTCTTTGTTGTTAAGTCTAAAAAGCTGATACATATAGTTATTCAGTGTAGACTTTTCTTTTTCTATCATTTTTTCTAAAGAAGAAATATCTGTGTCTGAGTTGTAAAAAGATTTGTACATATTCCTGATTTTATTGACAGAATCCTGGATAATCCGTTGAATATTCTGGCCGCAGTTAAAGAAAGGAATCATCTGAAAATTTTTCTTTAAAAATTTAGTGTGGTGCGGAAATCTGGAAATGTAGTAAAAGATCAAAATGTTTGAGTTAAAGTATGCTTCGGCATACTCAAAAAGAACAGAGCTTTTTTTAGGAATAATTGCAGAGGTGTCACTCATAAAATATAAAGAAGAGGAATCTATGCAACAAACAGGGCGATTAGAAAGATAGCGAATAAGAATTTTTTTGCTTTCAAACTGTTCTGATGGCGGAATTTGGAAGAATTTTTCCTTTTCAGGCATAATCCAGGAGGATGCGCTAGGGAGTGAAAATGGGACAATTTCATTTGCTCTTATCAATGGTTTGTGCTGTGCTGTTGATTTAAAATTTTCAACCACAGGGTGGCTCTTATGAACAGGAAACATACCAATAAAAAACTTAAAAAAATCAAGAGAAGCATCTTTTGCAGTGGTTTCTATTTTTTGCAAAACCTCATACTCTTCTTTGGTCATATCTTCGTTAAATGTTAAGAGGTTGTTGAAGCAAAGATCTTTTTTAGAAATCAGAAGAGAGGTTTTTGTTGATAGGTTTTTAAGAGAAATGTTTTCGCTGGATTTATTTTTGTGAGCTGTTTTTATTAAAGAATGTTTGTTGCTGCAAATTATTTCCTGAAAATCAAAATAAGAGAGAAGGCTGTTTTTCTCTTTTTTATAATTAGGTGAGCTGAAAAAATTTCTTTTGTGAAATAGATGCAGGAAACCGTTATTATTAAGAAAAGAAGAGATGTTGAAGTGAGATTCTTCTGTAAAATTTTCGGAAAACAATGATTCATCAAAAACAATATTGAAAAAATCGGGCTGTATAGGGCTTTCATCGTTATTTATAATATCTATGAGAGTGGTCTGCAAAGAGATGTTAAACCGTAGATTTTTTGGTATTTGGAGCGTAACAATTTTTTCATGAAAAAAGAATTCTCTTTTTTTTGTTTCTTGAGGATAACCAAAGAAAATTACTGCATTTTTTTCAGACTCATAATCACAAACAATGTGAGGAGAAAGAAAAAGAATAGCAGGCTTTTTTTTAGGTGATTTAAAAGATGTGGAAATAATTTTTTCTTCAGGAAGAGATACTATTTGACTGAAAGAAAGCTCTTTTATTTCTTTAGAAACAAATCTATCTTTAAATTGAGTATTTATTTGTGAATAAATATCTCTGTTGATTGAAGAGAGAAGAGATGCTGAAGTTTTTCTGTCATTAACAGTTAAAAAAAACTTGTTAAGAAGAAAGGTATGAGCATCTGTAGGAATTGATTCTTTTTCTATAAATTTTTGAATAGCGTAAAAAAGCTTAATTAATTTCTTTCTTTTGTTCATGTTTTAATCACAAAAAATGATGCCCGATTATATGGTGCGATGTTGGAAAAAGCAAGAAGTTTTACTACTTGTGTGAAATAAAAAAAGCGGGGTCGAAACCCCGCTTCATAAAAAAGATTTGAATCTTTCTATTATTTTACAGCGTCTGCATCAACGAGAACAACTGCATCTGCGTCAGTAATTACAACTGCATCTGCGTCAGCAATAACAACTGCATCTGCGTCAGCTACAACAACATCTGTGTCAACTACAACAACATCTGCATCTGGAGTCGGTTCGTCGCCAGGGCAAGGAATTTCTTTTTGCTGTTTGCTGCCATATTCATAGCAGGTGCATTTTTGGTATGGCTGATTTTGTGATTCAAAGAAAGCTTTAATATCTTCATCCTTATCCATAAGTTCGCCTCTCATAGCAAGTTTAAGTTTTTCACCAGCAACAAAATCTTTGTTGTCAGCGATACAAGCTTTAATAGAGCCTTTAGGAACATCATAAGTTTCGCCATTTTCTTCAACTTTTTCAAACTTACTAAGAGCTACCCAGCAAATCTGAGTAATATCCTGATCTGTACCACGGAGCTCAAAAACAATATCCTGAACCATTATTGTTGGTGAAAATTCTGCGGTTTCAGCAGGCTGTTTTTTCATTGCGGTAAGAAGTGCTTTTGGAATTACTGCCTGTGTATAAGCAACTTTTGCAATTTTATTTGGCTCAACCCATCTTAAGTTGCCCTGTCCAATAGCATAAATAACATCCTGTCCACTTGAACTGTCTGCTATATACATACCAGTTGCTGTGCCATTAATTTCTGCAACAGCTCCGTCTTTTCCGCCAACATGTAAAGTTCCATCAGAAATGAGTGCAGAATCAATTTCAGTTGCTTTTGCATCATTAATGTTGCCAATCATACGCAATGTAACCCACGCATCAGCTGTGCCAACAGGTCCTTCAATAAGTGCATCTTCAAGACTGCATGTAGATGGAATAACATCGTCTTCGGTTTCAGCTGGAGTGTCTTCGTCAGCAGGAACATCAATGTCAACAACATCTGGATCTGGAGTTTCTTCGTCTGGAACAACATCTGGATCTGGAGTTTCAATGTCTGCATCTGTTTTTGCTACATCACCATCTGTTTTTGGATCTTTGTCATTGTTGTCGTCTTTGCAAGATGTTAATGCAAAAGCTGATACTAATGCTAAAATAGCAAGTAATCCAATAATACTTCTTTTCATTGTCAACCCTCTTTGAAAAATAGTTAATAATACCATAAAACACAAAGTTTATTTCCCAATGCTACAAAAAAAAAAAAAAAAAACAAGCTCTGAGGAAAAAAAACCTTGTGTTTTTGATGA
>CAZISX010000123.1:0-1182 GCA_964542005.1 uncultured Spirochaetales bacterium | reverse complement strand
AAAAAAAAAAAAAAAAAAAACAAAAAAAAATAAAAATAAAACTTGACAAGAAAAATATTTTGCGTACTTTTACCTTGCTCACGCTTTTTGAAGTTTTGAGATTTTTAAGGTGCTAGTGTAGCTCAATTGGCAGAGCCACCGACTTGTAATCGGTAGGTTGCGGGTTCGAGTCCCATCACTAGCTCCATTCTGGAGAGGTTCCCGAGCGGCCAAAGGGAGCAGACTGTAAATCTGTCGTCTACGACTTCGGAGGTTCGAATCCTCCCCTCTCCACCATTTTCGAGCGGGAATAGCTCAGCTGGCTAGAGCATTAGCCTTCCAAGCTAAGGGTCGCGGGTTCGAATCCCGTTTCCCGCTCCATTTTTTTTATTTGTAAATAATTGGCGCCCTTATAGCTCAGTTGGCTAGAGTGCATCCTTGGTAAGGATGAGGTCAGCGGTTCGATTCCGCTTAAGGGCTCCATTTTTTTATTTACTGGTTTAAGGTTTTTAGTGTTACTTCTTTTATAAACTAAAACCTATAAAGAGGAGAGAAAGATGGCGAAGGCAAAATTTGAGAGAACGAAGCCGCATGTTAATGTAGGAACAATAGGCCATGTAGATCACGGCAAGACTACACTTACAGCAGCGATAACAAAGACTCTGGCAGCAAAAGGGAACGCGAAGTTTATAGCGTTTGACGAAATAGATAAAGCGCCGGAAGAAAGAGAGAGAGGAATCACAATAGCAACAGCGCATGTTGAGTATGAAACCGAAAATAGACATTATGCGCATGTTGACTGTCCCGGCCATGCTGATTATGTAAAAAACATGATTACGGGAGCAGCGCAGATGGATGGAGCTATTCTTGTAGTAAGCGCAGCCGATGGTCCGATGCCGCAGACAAGAGAACACATCCTTCTTTCGAGACAGGTTGGCGTTCCTTATATAGTTGTTTTTCTCAACAAAGTCGATATGGTTGACGATCCAGAGCTTATTGAGCTTGTAGAGATGGAAATAAGAGAATTGCTTGATTTGTATGGATTCCCAGGAGATGCAACTCCTATCATCAAAGGATCAGCCTTGAAAGCACTTAACAGTGACAACGCAGATTCAGAAGATTGCAAATGTATTTTTGAGCTTATGGGTGCAGTAGATACCTATGTTCCAAATCCAGAAAGAGTTATAGATAAGCCATTTCTTA
>CAZISX010000122.1:0-9961 GCA_964542005.1 uncultured Spirochaetales bacterium | reverse complement strand
CAAATGTGATGGGAAATCCGATTAAACAGTGGGAAAATAACACAACACTCATTACAACAGCTTATGACACACTTCATCGAATGACATCAGCCGCAGTAACAGAAGGAGCAGTCACCAGAACATTCCGTACAATAGTTTATGGAGAAACACAGACAAACCCTGAACTCAAAAACCTCCGCACCCGCATCTATCAGGACAGAGACGAGTCCGGCGAAATCAAGTTCACCGGATACGATTTCAAAGGCAACCACCTAATTTCAGAGCGGAAACTTCTCCAGAACTACACCGACGAAGTTGACTGGTCAGGCACACCTGCACTCACATCAGCCTGGACAACATCATCACTATTTGATGCACTCAACAGACCTGTAACAATAACAACCCCTGATAACTCTGTTTATAAACCACAATTCAATCAGGGCAATCTGCTCGAATCAGTAAGCGTAAACCTCCGCGGCAGCGCAACAGCCACAGATTTTGTGACAAACATAGACTACAACTCACGCCGCCAGCGCAGCAAAATAGAATACGCCAACACCACCACAACAGAATACACCTACGACCCGCAAACCTTCAGCCTGATTGAACTGAAAACAGTCAGAAACACAGACACAATCCAGCACAACAAATATTATTACGATGCAGCCGGCAACATCACCACCATAAAAGATGAAGCCTCTCAGACCATCTATTTCTCAAACAATATTGTTACAGCAGATAAAACCTACACCTATGACGCTCTTTACCGCCTGATTCAGGCGCAAGGCAGAGAACACAGCGGACAGGTTGCCGAATACGCAGATTTACCATTCATGAACATACCTCATCCGAACGACCCGCAGGCAATGAGAAGATACACAAGAAGCTATGAATATGACAAATCCGGCAACATCGAAGAAATGTCGCACAGCGCAGGCGGCACAAGCTGGACAAGAGCGTACAGCTACACCGCAGGAACAAACCGTCTCTCATCCACAATCACAGGCCAGACCACCACAAACTACACACACGACACAAACGGCAACCTCGAAACACTGCCCAACACCGGAACAATCAACTGGAACCATGAAAACAGAATCAGAAAAGTGAACCTCGGCGGCGGCGGCACAGCTTATTACCAGTATGATTCCGCTGGAAACCGTACGAGAAAAGTAATCCACAACAACCAGAACATAAAAATAAAGGAAACACTCTATCTTGGAGGATACGAAATTTATCATCAGTTTGTGAGCGGAAACATTGATTTTGAAAGAGAAACCCTGCATATTATGGATGACCAAACCAGAATATCACTGGCCGAAACAATGACAATTGAGAACATTAAGGGGTCAGGTCAGCAAAATTATATAAAGCTTTATTGATTTTAACAAAAGTTTCTTGCTCACAGGAATCTTTTGTGTAAAATCATGAAAGATAACTGCTTGGAGAAATCTTAATGAGACCAACGATTGTTCGAGAAGACTATATCAGAAATATTGAGAAATTTATTGATAAACCTTTTATAAAGGTGATTACAGGTATTCGTCGTTGCGGTAAAAGCACAATATTACGGATGCTTCGTGACCGTTTAATAGCCAAAGGTGTTGATAAAAATAATATCATTGTCATCAACAAAGAGTCCTTTGAGTTTGACAGTATTGTTGATTATAAAGATCTTCACAACTTTGTAACTGCAGCATTAAGCAAAGTGAGCGGCCTTAAATATCTTTTTGTTGATGAGATACAGGAGATCAAACAATGGGAAAAAGCGATAGCCTCATTTTTTTCAGATAACGAAATTGATATTGTTATAACAGGTTCAAATGCACGGCTGCTGTCGTCCGAGCTGGCAACATTGCTAAGCGGTCGATATGTTGAGATTCCAATTTTTCCACTTACATTCAAAGAATTTCTTTTGTTTCGTGGCTGCGCTATTGATTCTCCAGAGCGTGAGAATGAGTTTGATAAATTTCTGCGGTATGGCGGAATGCCAGCAATTCACACGCTTGATCTTGAGGATGAAACTGTATTTCAGTATCTAAGTGCATTGTTCAACACAATCTTTCTGAGAGATGTTATTGCCCGTCATACAATAAGAGATATTGCACACATAGAGCTTGTTGCAAGGTTTCTTTTTGATAACTGCGGCAATATCACAACCGTGAAACGGATTGCAGATTACTTTAAAGGACAGAATATTGCTGTTTCACCAACAACTGTGCAGAATTATCTTTCCTATTTTGAGGAAGCTTTTCTTGCTCAACGAGTTCGCCGATTTGATATGAAAGGCCTTAAGCACCTTGAGTTTTATGAAAAATATTACATGGGCGATATAGGGCTGCGTCATGGATTGATTGGTTTTAGGGATAAAGATATAAGCGGACTGCTTGAAAACATTGTATATCTTGAACTTAAATATCGTGGCTATGCTGTCTCTGTCGGTCGTTATGATGATAAGGAGATTGATTTTATAGCTGAAAAACAGAATGAAAAACTGTTTGTCCAAGTTAGCTATCTAATGTCGTCACCTGAAACAATAGAGCGGGAATTTGGTGCACTTGAAAAAATCCCGTCTCACTACCCTAAAATGGTGCTAAGTCTTGATCGTCATTTTCCATCAGACCGTAACGGCATTACCCATAAAAACCTGATTCAGTTTCTTCTCTCATAAAACCTCTCCATTTCCTGTTATTTTAAATTATATTCCATTTTTTGACTTTTTACGGAATTTTGCCGAGATTATCCGAATGTTTCAAGTTCAAGACAACTCTTTTTGTTGAAATATTTATTTGGAAAAGCTATTATGTTTTTAAGTAAATATTTTAAGTCAAATTGTTTTGTTATGGAGACGCAAATAATGAAGTTGAAGTTTTTTCTGATTTTTTCCCTTTTTATCTGTTTTTTTTCGATGCCAATTTTTGCAGATCAGAAAAAAATTCTGATTCTTAATTCCTACCACAAAGAATTTTTGTGGAGTGATACAATTTTTGATGCTATTAAAGAGCATTTTCAAAAAGAAAAAGTTCCTGTTGAATTTTTTGTTGAATATATGGATACCAAGCGAATCTCCAGCGACTGGTATATGGAAAAGCTTAATGAAATCTATGCCCAAAAATATGCTGCCACAAAATTTGATATTATTATTTCGACAGATGACAATGCGTTGAATTTTCTGATAAAAAACAAGCAAAAACTTTTCCCTAATGTTCCGGTTGTCTTTGCTGGAATTAACAACACCTCTATTCCTGACTTGGTTGATAAAAGCCAGTTTACCGGAGTTTTGGAAGATGCTTCTTCTGATAGAACAATTGATCTTATCTTAAAAATGCATCCTGATATTAAAAAAATATTTGTTATCAGCGATTACACATCTACAGGCAACGCAAGAAAAAAAGGTGTTGAGGATATTGCTTATAAATATAAAAATATTGTTTTTGAATATTCTGAAAATGGAAGCTTTGAGCAGATTAAGTCTAAAGTTTCAACTTTGGGAAGAGATAGCATCATTTTGCTGCTTAGCTTTTTTAATGATAGTAGCGGCGTTTTTTATGACTATGCTAAGTTAATGGAGATGCTTTATCCTGTTTCGAAAGTCCCTATTTATTGCGTTACAATCAACTATCTTGGACTTGGTGTTATTGGTGGTGTCGTAAATAATCCTTCTGTTCAAGGCCGTATTGCTGCTTCAATGTCTCAAAAAATTATTGATGGAACTCCGGTTGAAGCAATCAATATTGTAAAAAAAGCAGAAAATCCGGTGGTTTTTGACTATAATATTCTAAAAAAATTTGGAATAAAGCCAAATGAGCTTCCTCCAGGAACTGTTGTTATAAATAAGCCTAAGAATTTCCTCGATTTTTACGAGGAACATAAGTTTTGGATTGTTTCGATGTTTATGATATTTCTTTTGATAATTACTACTATTCTACTTATCACGACAAAAAAAATTATTAAAATAAACAAAGAAAAACAGAAGCTTATTGAAGATCTTCAAAAGGCATTAAATGAAATTAAGACTTTGAGCGGATTTATTCCTATCTGTTCTTCGTGTAAAAAGATTCGGGATGATCATGGTTATTGGGAACAAATTGAATCTTATATCAAAAATCATTCAAATGCTGAGTTTACTCACAGTCTTTGTCCTGATTGTGTGGAAAAGCTCTATCCAGAGTTTGCAATTCGCGACAAGCATTAAACCGGTAATTAATTTGACTTAAAATTTGCAGCAGTTACTATCTCTTAGTTGTTTTAAATATTATTAATTGTTTTGTGTTAAGGAGAGTTTGTGTGAAAAAGTCAGTTTTTATTATTATGGCTGCTGCGATGATAGTTGCTGCGTGCGCAAGTGAGGAGTCAAACAATAATTCAGGAAATAACGATTTAGATTCTGTCGAAATAGGTGAAAACGATATTTCAGCTGATTCAGATGTTAAAATAGATTCAGATTCTGCTGATGCAGATTTAACGCCGGTTGAAGATGGTGATTCAACTCCAAATAATGAAGGTAGCGATGACGATAATAAGCCAATTGATGAGAATGAATCTGATTTAACTCCTTCTGATATTGATTCAAATCCGGCAGTGGATTCAGATGTTGTGAAAAAATGCGGAAACGGTTCTACAGAAGCTGGCGAGCAGTGTGATGATGGTAATACTAAAGATGGCGACGGCTGTTCCTCGACCTGTCAAATAGAGGCAGTTGCAGGAACTGATTCATGTTTTGATATAAATACCTGCATGAATAGTTGTGAAGATGATGAGAGTTGTCAGAATTGCATTGATTCAGGTGATGCGGAAGGTCAGGCACTTTATTCTGCGGCTTTAAAGTGTGTTGAAGCCTACTGCCAGGATGATATGACTAAGGAATGTCAGCAGGAATTTTGTTCGGAAGAGGTAAATGCGTGTTTAGATGATAACTCCACGCCAGAATCTAATGATCCTAGAATAGATTTAACTTCTCCTTATTCCGGCGATACTCTTCTTGTAATTAATGTTTCTACAGATGGAGATTTTACCGCGAGCAGCGGTACACTTCCTGCCGGAAAATCGGGAAATATATTTGCTGGAAAACCGGTTGAAGGAATGCTTATAAACCCTGTTATCCAGCTTCCTGAAGGCTTGAAATTAGATACAAAATTTGCTGCCAAAAAAGATACAAGGGCAAATGTTGGAGACACAAGAAAATTCTGGACAGCCAAATGGTCAAGCAGCGGTACCGAGATGATTGAGATTTCGGGAAAACTCCTTTATTCAGGGACAAATGTCGATGTTTGGGCTCAGACTACATCTTCTGTAACCACAAAAAATGCAACAGATTTAGGAACGGAATTTGATAACAATATTTATGGTCTGGTGACTAAGAATTTTTATACGCCGTCAGACTATAATGGTGATACCAAAATCGCAATTCTTATCGCAGACATAGGTCAGTTTGCCGCAGGATATTTTTTCCCTGGAGATCTACTTTCCACCCAGCAGTATAAGTACTCAAACCAGATGGATATGATTTGTATCAACACTTATCAGGATTATTACAAATCAGAGGGTGCATACTCAACAATTACCCATGAATTTCAACATCTTGTTCATAACAACAGAAATGTTTTTGTTGAGGGTGATAAGGAAGCTGCAGCAATGAGCTACAGGTTTATAGATGAGGGGCTTGCTCAGGCAGCTTCAGACCTTTACCTCAACAGTTCTGACTCAAAAAGAATTGAGGCTTTTAATTTGGATGACCAGTATTCCGGCAGTTCAATAAGAAACGGTCAGTCTCTTCTTTACTGGGAATATCAGGATTCTACAAGAGTTTTGGGTAACTATGCACTTTCTTATCTGTTTTTCCAGTATCTGAGAATACAGGCAGGTAATGACACAACGATTTTTAGAAAAATTATTGAAGATGAGAATAACGACTACAAATCAGTTGAAAATGTTATTAAGGATAAATTAGGCATAGACTTTGTCCAGGCAATGATAAATTTCAGACTTGCACTTCTGCTTAATGATTCTACCGGAATTTATGGTTTCGGAGGAGAAGAGGGGTTTGATTTTACTCCGCACTATTTTTCAGGCACAAGCACAACTCTTCACGGCGGCGGAGCATTTTATAAGAAAATATCATCTGAGTTTACAAAACCTGCAAACGCTGGTTCCAATACAATTTATATTGGCGTCAATACAAAATAATTCTTATTGAGTTCCCCTTCAAACCGTTTTATTAATTCTCAGGGGCGGCTGGATTCATGCCGGTTTTTTGGATGTTTATCTTATAAACAATTTTGGAAGAGTTGTTGGTGAAAAAAAGATAATTGGTGATGGCTCAAGATTGTTCATACTATCAAGCAGATCTTTCATCTCAAGTATCTTCTCAGCAGAAATTTGGTGTGAGTAAAAAGCGTAGGATTCTGCAGTCTGTAGAATAATGTCCATAAGAACCTTGTCTGTTAATCCAATGCCATAGAATTTATTAAACTCTGCAGCGAGAAGCTGTTTAAGGAGTAAGCTGTGAGGCAATGAGCTTCTTGCTGAAAGAACATTAAACGCATCGGTGTAAGCTGTAATAATAAATGGATCAGAGATAAAGAATCCATTAACAGATGCGATTAATCCATCCATTGTGGCTTTACTAACCTGGGCTCTGGCTTTACCCTCAATAATTACAGAGAGTTGATGTTTCCAGAATCCTATGGTTTTACCTTCTCCTGAAATCATTACATCTCCTGGATTCAATGCAAAACCAAAATCAATATGCTCAGCGTCAGGGCCTACTGTTACTTCAAATGAAAGCGGTGTTACAGGAGTAAAGTATGCTTCCAGAAGTGGTGCTATTCCTTCTGATGATTCAATATCAACAGAAACATAGTAAGTTCCTGCTAAAAGACCTCTGTAAAGATAGCTGCCGTCACTTTCTGTAAAAATCATATTGTCTCTACCAAGAAGAATCGGAACATTTCCAAGAACAGGTTCTGCCGCGTCATACATAGCATTTCCATTTACATCAATAAATACAATTCCTGAAATCGAGAATGTCTCCTCTTCTTCTCCATCTCCGCATTCTCCCTCTCCTGGAACTTCAACCTCGCCAAAAGCAACACTTTCTCTAATCTGATTACTTCCTGCTTTAAGAGCAAATTCTCCGTCAACAGCGCACCATTTTCCTAACACCTTGATAATATAGATATAACTGGTGCACATTGGCTGTCCGTCATCAAATTTGAAACCATACATTCCTGTTGTCGGGTCTGTTTCCAAACCGCTTCCTGAAAATTCATAATTAACATCCTCAACTGAGGCTGAATCTATAACAATTCCTTCATCAAGCCCTAAAACCCAGTGGCTCAAATCTTTGCCTCCTTCACACAAAGATGAAACCTTGTAAACAAAAGTTGTGGTGTTGGCTGCCTCATCAAATTCAGGTTCTCCGACAAGCTCAACATTCCAATAGCCGAGATAATTGTTTCCAGCTATATCTGCATGAAGCGTAGCCGGAAACAATGTTGTTGCAAGCATTAATCCGAATGCTGCAAACAAGTACATTAAATTTCTCATCTCTACCCCCATATAAAATTTATCGAGCGCCGCGTGTAGAGCAAACACTATGCCACAGCAGATTTTTTTTATTAAACAGCGTAAAAGATAAATTTCCGGAAGTTTATTGTGAGACAGTGTGTCTCATTATGAGAAAAAAGCTCTCAATAAAGAGCAGTTTCACTACTGCTTTGATATCTTGTAGAGTTTCATTTTACGGTAGAGTGTTGCCCGCCCGATTCCAAGCATTGATGCAGCTTTAGCCGCGTTTCTTTTTGATTTTTCAAGAGCCTCGATAATTGCGTTTTTTTCTGCAGATGCAAGACTTTTTTCTGTTTTCTGATGCTGGAATTCTCCGGCCGGGCTGATTTTGTTGTCAATCAGATATTGAGGCAAATCATTATCTTTTATAACTTTTTCCTCAGCCGAAACAAGGGCATGGGTAATAGCGTTTTCAAGCTCTCTGACATTGCCAGGCCAGTCATAGAACATAAGTATATTCTGAGCATCTGGAGAAATATCAGTTACATTTGCAGAAGCTTCATCTCTATGTTTCCAGATAAAATGGCGGACAAGAAGCATAATATCCTCTTTCCGTTTTCTTAGTGGAGGGAGGTCAATATCATAAACAACAAGCCTGTAAAAAAGGTCATCTCTGAAATTGTTGTTGGCTACCTCTTCTCGCAGATTTTTGTTTGTTGCTGAAATTATTCTGATATCAACTTTAATCGGAGTAGAGCCTCCGATCCGTGTAAACTGTCGTTCCTCAATAACTCGAAGAAGTTTTGACTGAAGTTTTAAGGGCATATCAGCTATTTCATCGAGAAAGAGAGTGCCTGATTCAGCTTCGCAGAGCTTACCTTTATATGATGTGACCGCGCCGGTAAATGCCCCTTTTTCAAATCCAAAAAGCTCTGACTCAAGCAGCTGCTCAGGAATAGCTGCACAGTTTATAGCAATAAAAGGTTTTGATGAGCGCGGACTTCCATTGTGAATAGCTTTTGCCACAAGCTCTTTTCCGGTGCCGCTTTCACCATGAATAAAAACACTGACAGAACTTTTTTTTACCTTTTCAATCTGAAGATAGATATTTTTCATAATAGAGCTTGTCCCGATAAAATCGCTGTACCCGTAAATATCTCTAATTAACGGGCAGTTCATGCACTCATTTGAGAGAGCATCGTCAAAATTCAGAGTCTCATTTTTATTTAAAGCAGAAAGAAAAAAAAGGATGTGTTTTATCGAAGTTATAAAAAATTCTTTAGGGATATAGTCAAAAGCACCGGATTTAATAGTTCTTACAGCGGTATGGGTATTTTCACTGCCGACAACAATAAGAGGAATGGTTCGGAATCTTGCTGTAATTTTAATGATTTCCTGAATATCTTCTTTTGAATTGTCATCAATATTAAAAATTAGGAGCTGGGGCTTGTTTATCCCAATCTCATCTACCTCCAAAATAGCGGAAGAGTAGCCCGATTTTTCGAGAAGCTGAAGAATTTCGTTGTCTTTTTCATTGCTATGGGCAACAATCCCGACTAGAACCATAATAAAACTCCGTATAGTTTAGCCTATTTTGTCGTATTCTTTTGAATTATTCAACTTTTCTTGAGAAATAAGTGAAAAGGTTGACAACATATTTCATAATTTGTCTTTTTTCTGTAGCTCATAAGTAATTTGTGCAAAAACATTCAAAATTGCTTCCGGCATAAATGTTGAAATAGCGTTATGTAAATATGTTGCAGAGTTGTTTCTGTAAAAGTTAAGATAATATTTGAAAATAAACTGACATAAAAAGAAGCAACTGGTATGTTTTTCTACACAATTATTTTGAGGGAGGAGCTTATGAAGAATGTCCTTTTAGTTTTGGTTATTTTTTTGTCATCTTTTTTGTCTGCATCATCTTTAGACAATCTGACTTTTGTTACAGAAAATTTTCCGCCATATAACTTTGAGGAGGGGCGGGTCAAAGGTGTTTCTGTGGATATTTTGCTGCAGGTTTTTAAGAATTTGAAGTCAACAAAAACAGCCTCAGATATTAGGGTTATGCCTTGGGCTAGGGCATATCGCACAGCTTTGGATAGCAAAAACACCGTGCTTTTTTCTGCGACAAGGACTGCTGAAAGGGAAAAGGCTTTTAAGTGGGTTGGACCAATCGCACCAATAACAGTTGTCCTTCTTGCCAGGAAAGACAGCAATATAAAGATTGTTAATTTAAAGGATGCTGCAAAATATAAAATTGGCGTTGTTCGAGATGATGTGGGCGAACAGTCTTTGGTGGCTGGAGGTGTGCCAAAAACAAGTATGAATGTTGGGGTTGAGAGCGAATCCATTGCCAAAATGCTTGCCTCAAAACGAATAGATTTGTTGGCTTATGAAGAAAATGCTGTTAAGTGGAGTTTAAAGAAAAACAATTTCAACATTAATGATTTTGGTTCTAATTCAGAAACTATGG
>CAZISX010000121.1:8297-10080 GCA_964542005.1 uncultured Spirochaetales bacterium | reverse complement strand
TCCGCTCAACAGTTCTTGTGTCTGTTCCAGCCTTGATGACTGTAAAAAAGTTGCGCAAAAATCCATCGCCGTGTGTAAGTTTTTGGTATTTGTCTTTGCCGTGCTCTGCTAAGATATTGTTTGCAAAATTGTCATATTCATCAATCAGGAGGTAGTATTTTATGTTTCTGTCAGCCATATAATCAACAAATCTTGATAACATATCTGATGCATTTTTTAAAGGTGTTATCTGAAAATTCATAATATTTTCAACACCTAAGACCTGAGTGTATTTCTCAAAAAAGCTATTGATATTACTCCATATTTTAGCGTTAAACGAATTTTCAATTTCCTCAACAGTTCCGTGTGAAATAACGCCGGAAAAGTTGAATTTCAGGATTGGAAAAGAGTTCCTGAGCGGTGTCGGATTTTTCCCGATGTAGAGGTTTCCGAAAAGCTCTTCAAACTGATTTTTCCGGTTTATGTCGTAATAATATTCAAGCATTGAGATAAAAAGCGATTTCCCAAACCGCCGCGGACGGAGAAAAAACAAATATCTTGCGCCCAAATCCTCAATCTTTTCAATAAATTTGGATTTATCAACATAGTAGCCGTTGCCTTCAATTACTGCCTCAAAATTGCTTGAGCCGTAGAGAATTTTTTTTGTTGCCATTGTTACCTCAAAAATTTAGTTGGAAGATTATATCGAAAGAATGAAATTATGTCAAAATGAAAAACTCAAATTATCAAGTTGCTGATTGCATTTTTCCGGTCTTATTTTCCTTTATTAGCTCTTATTTTTCGGTCATTATTCCAGGCTCCCATTCATCAGGAACTCCGGTCTTGGATAAGTTGAGTGATTTTGAATAGTAGAGCTGACTTGCTTCATCATCAGGGTCAATAATCAGGATTTTTCCAAAACATTCCAATGCCTTATCAAAATTTTTCTTGTAATAGTGTTTGATTCCGTTTTCAAAGATATTTCTGGTTTCGATTTTTCTGCAGCTTGAATTTTCCTTATCCAGCACCTCGAAAATAGCGACAAAATCCATCTTTCCTTTAACCCGCAGGTTGCCGAGATACCTGTAGCTGAATTTTTTTGGCTCTTTGAGGTTTTTGATTGTTTTCGCAGTAATCGCAACCGAGATTCCAAAGTATTTGGTAAGACCTTCAACCCTTGACGCAAGATTTACTCCGTCAGAAATTACGGTTCCTTCCATTCGCTCCTCTTCGCCAATTGTGCCAAGCATAAGTTCGTCAGTGTGAAGGCCGATTCCGATTTTTATTGAATTATATCCAGCCTTTGACCTGTCATCATTATATTTACAAACCTCATTTTGAATTTCCAGCGCAGCAGAAATAGCATCATCAGCATTTGCTGGAAAAAGTGCCATTATTGAGTCGCCAATATATTTATCAATGTAGCCTTTGTTTTTTCTAATAATCGGGCCAACCCTTTTCAGGTAGGAATTTATAAAATTAAAGTTTTCCTGCGGAGTCATTTTTTCAGAAAGTGTTGTGAAGCTCCTTATGTCTGAAAAAAGAACAGTCATCCTCTTTTGAACCTGTTCTCCAAGCTGGATATCAACAATACTCTCTTTTTCAAGAAAGTTGAGCAGCTCTCTTGGCACAAATCTGCTATATGAAATATTTATTTTGGAAAGCTTCATGTGTGTTGAAATTCTTGCGATAAGCTCCTGTTTTGAAAAAGGTTTTGCCAGATAGTCATTTGCACCGGAAAGAAATCCTCGAACCAGATCTGAAATCTCGTTTTTTGCAGTAAGCATTATTATCGGCAAATCTG
>CAZISX010000121.1:3902-8287 GCA_964542005.1 uncultured Spirochaetales bacterium | reverse complement strand
ATTTTTCTCTGATTTTCATGCAAACATCATAGCCCGACATTTTTGGCATCATAATATCAAGAAGCACCATGTCAGGTTTTTTTTCACCAATTATTTTAAGAGCCTCTTCACCATTAAAAGCACTTTGGTAGTTGTAGGTTTTCAAAGAGAGCTGGCTTATAATAACCTGATGATTTACAGGCTCATCATCAACAATAAGAATAGTGTGCTCGCCATCTTTTTTCTCTTTTATTTCAGGAACATAAGAGATGTCTCCATCATCATAAACAATGTTTTTCCCGACAATATTATTTTTTGCAGAATCAGGTTTCTGATTTGATAAAGGAAGTGAAAAAGTGAATTTAGAACCAACACCAAGCGTTGAGCTAACCCCGATTTTTCCATTGTGAAGCTCAACAAGTTTCTGGGTAATTGAAAGCCCGAGACCAGTTCCACCATATTCCCTTTCAATAGATGAGTCAACCTGCCGAAATGGCTGGAAAATTGCTTCAAGCTTATCGCTTGGAATTCCTATTCCGGTATCACTCACAGTAATAAAAACCTCTTTGTTTTCGACTCTGCTTGTTATTCTGATTTCTCCGTTTTCGGTAAATTTGACAGCATTGCCCAGCAAATTCTGCAAAATCTGTCCGAGCCTATTTTCATCAGCCATAACACAAGATGCATCTTCAGGAATATCGGCAATCAGCTCAACCTTTTTTGATTTTAAAACATATCTTGACAAATTAAAAACCATCTCAATAACAGTTTTCAAATTTACAGGCTTGAGCTCAAGTGAGATATCGCTTGACTTCAGCTTTGCCGAATCAAGAATATCATTGACAAGTGAGCTCAATCTTTTGCCACACGCAATAATTGTTTTCAGGTTGAAAACAGCCTCTCTTTGAAGCGGCATTTCGGGATTATCCATCAGCGATTCAGCCAGCCCGATGATTCCATTAAGCGGAGTTCGGAGTTCGTGCGAAGTGTTGGCAAGAAAATCATCTTTCATCCTGTCAACCTCTTCGAGTCTTCTGTTAATCTTTTCAAGCTCTTTTTGTCTTATCTCCATTTTTTTCTGTTTAATTCTGTAATACCTTAATTTTATTTTGTAAAGAGAGACAATTGCTCCCAGAAAAGCTGTTGCGCACAAAAGATAAAACCACACAGTTTCATAAAAATAAGGCATTCTTTCAAATTTTAAAGAGACAACTCTGCTGCCCCAGTCCCCATTTATATTTTGAACATTTACAATAAAATCAAATTTGCCGGGCGGCAGATTTGTGTAGTAGGCAACCCTTCTTTCGGTAGGTCTGCTCCAGTCATCATCAATGCCTTTAATTTTGTATCTGAATTTTATATTCTCCGCATTGTAAAAAATCGGAACAGTGTAGTGAATCTCCAGCTTTTTTGTGTCAGGCGGCATCAAAAGATTATTCCCGAATTTTTTCTCTTCACCATTCACAAAAATCTTTTCAATATAAAGCGGAGGCTCATAAAAATCTTTTTTTACAGAATCAGGATTTAAAAAAGAAAGCCCGCGGATTGTAGCAAACCACATCTTCCCGTCAACTGATTTAAATCCGGCGTGCATAAGTCCGCCGTTGCACTCGCCGCCTTTGAGTCCTTCCTTTTCACCATAAAGTTTTGATGAAACCGCCTGCACCGTACCTTTTTCAAAAGCTCTGATATTATCCTTACTTACACTAAAAACACCTTTGTTGCAGCTAACCCAGAGATTTTGTTTTGAATCCTCAAGAATTACATAACTAACATCGTCAGAGAGTCCGTTTTTTGTTGTAACAAAGAAAAATTTTCCATTTTCAAACTTGTTCAGCCCGCCGCCGTAAGTACCAATCCAGAGAATTTTATTGTTATCCATATAAAGAGACATTATTTTGTTTGTTGAAAGCCCCTCTTTTTTTGTAAAGTTTGTGATTTTGCCATCTTTATATCTGCTAAGACCTGTATCAGTTGCAATCCACAAAGACTTGTCTGAATCCTCAATAATATCACGGATAACATCGCCAGCCAGTCCATTTTTTTCAAGAAAAACCTCTTTTTGACTGCCATTAATTTTGTAAAGACCGTTTCTTGAACCAACCCACAAATTAAGGGAAGAATCCTCCAGAAGTGCTGTAATTCTCTCCGGGCCTTTTAGATTTTCAAAAACAGGGAGGAATTTATCATCTTTTACCTGATAAAGTTTGCCGCCCATATTTACAACAAATCTTCCATCCCGCAGCTCAGTCATTGGGCCAGCAAAATTCTGACTTGCAGTACCATCTATTTTTAATGTTGTAAAAACGCTATTCTCATATTTTACAAGGCCAGTGTTTGTCCCTGTCCATATTATGCCGCTTCTATCCTGATAAATAGAGTAGAGCGCACCATCCGAAAAAGCTGAATATTTACTGTGTGTTGTGAAATCGCCGTTTCTAAATCTCGATAATCCGCCGCCATTTGTGCCAATCCAGAAATTACCTGAATTATCTTCATAAAATAGATTAATCCTGCTGTTTTGAAGCCCGTTTGAAGCATTAAATAAGTCAATTTTACCCTCGACAATCCTGAAAAGACCATTATCAGCAGTTCCAAACCACATAATCTTGTCATTATCTTCATAAATTGTGGTAATTGAGCTGCTTGGCAGCTTTAATTCAGGTGCAAAATTTGTAAAAACCCCGTTTTTTAAAATAGATAAACCGTTGGCAGTTGCAACCCAGAGATTTTTATGAGAATCAATAAATATTGTTGTAACACGGTTGTCGCGCAGCCCTTCATTGGTTGTAAAAACTGTGAATTTGTCATTTTCAAATTTTACAGCACCTTTATCTGTTGAAAGCCAAAGCACATTTCCATCAATCATAACGCGCTTAATATTATCTGCCGGAAGCCCGTTTTTTTCAGAATAGCGGATAAATTTCCCATCCTTATAATTATAAAGTCCGTCATGTCCGGCCAGCCAGATTCCCATTTGTTTGGAGCCTGCAATATCCCAGAAACGGAGCTCTTTTTCATTATCAGTTGTTCCGATGTTTTTGAACGATTTCCCGTCATATTTGATTAAACCGCTACCATAAGTCGCAATCCAGATATTCTCAGATTTGTCCTGATAAAAACCTCTTATTTCAAGACTTGAAAGTCCGTCAACATTGGATTTATTGAATATTTTGAAATTAAGACCATCGAATCTGACAAAACCCTCAAAAGTTCCAATCCACAGAAACCCTTTTTTATCAGTAAGAATATCCAGAACAGAGTTTTGAGGAAGTCCATCTTTTACGCCCCACGAGTCGTAAACAAATTGATAAATCTCTTTTTTGCTCTCAAAAGAATAGAGCAGCGAAGAGTTGATAACAATAAAAAAAACAAGTAGATATATAATTTTTGTCATGCCGGAACCCTTTGTCAGATATTTAAAAGCACCGCAATTATATCAAATTGATTGATTTTTGCTATGAAAAATCTGTGAATCTGCCGACTCCAAATTTTTGGGAAGAGAATTTATTTAAAGACCTGAAAACCTAAAAACCTGAAAACCTAAAAACCGTAGGGATCTCCAGGATTTGAAACATGAGAGCGAATATTTTTTTCCATCTGTTGATTAAATATTTTTTCTGGAACAAATGTTTGACCAACTCTTACAACACTAGCTTTTGATGATGCAGGTTTTTCAATTGGACGGTAAACAGAATCCGGTAATCCATTTGAAGATCTTGGATCATAACCTTGAGCAGCTCTCATTTCCTGTTTAAGTCTCTGAAGTCTTGCTCTTTCCTCAACATTTTCTGATTTTCCGCTTTGTGAAGATGAAAGGCTTGAGTACAACTTGTCACTATTTCCATCTGAAGATCTTGGGTCAAAGCCCTGAGCTGCCTTCATGTTTCTTTTGAGCATTTCTAATTTTTTCTTTTCTTCAAGTGATTGCTTTCCTTTCCCGTTTGGTGAAAAAGAATAGAGAGAATCTTTAAACCCATCGCTTGAGCGTGCGTCAAAACCTTGTGATGCTTTTGCCATTTTGAGCATCATCTGCTCTTCTTTGCTGAGTTCTATCTTTGGAGTTTGGGCCAAATCAAATAGCGGGTCTGGCGTGTTTTTTTGAGGCGTAATTTTAACCTCGCAATAAGTTTCCTGCTGATTCAGAAGATCTTTTTTCTGAAGATTGTCGTTGTTTCCAGCCTGCATAAAAGCAAAAGCTAGAACAGCCGAGAGGATAAGTAACGATTTTCTCATGGATTCCTCCAATGAAACAGTTAATAATACAACGCCTGCCTATATCAAAATTGAAAAGACAGCAAAATAGGGAGCGTTGCAAGGTAAGCAAAAATTGTTCCATACTTTTATTGCTAGTATTATCAGCTGGTTGCAAAAAGTGCGTGTTGGAGATGAAGAAGCTTAAATGT
>CAZISX010000121.1:0-3892 GCA_964542005.1 uncultured Spirochaetales bacterium | reverse complement strand
AAATGTACTTTAATAGCTAGTAAAATAGGGGAGTTATCTCTAATTTTTTTTAGGTGATAATCTACTCAATTTCTGCTTAAAAAATCTATATGCAAGGCCTCAGTTTGGCTTTAATTTCTGCATTATCCCAAAATAAATATCTGCAGCCTGAGCAATCTGATTAAAATCGACAAATTCGTTTTCTGTATGAGCCTCGGAAAGTCTGCCAGGGCCTAAAATTATTGGCTTTATTCCCTCTTCCCAAAGAAGCGGCGCATCAGAATCGCTTGGAAATGAACCTGTTGTCCACGGAAGTGATTTGAGGTTGTAAACAAATTTCAAAATATCGGGTATAGTCCCTTTTTCGGGGAGCGAATAGCCTGAGTGAATTGTGTAAAAAACAAGTGTTTCCTCAAGGTTGTGAAGTTCAGGAAGGTTTTTCTGAATCAGCTCTTCAAGCTCTGCAATCACAGTTCCGATTGAGTAATGTGACGGCAGATGAAGATCAATCCACGATTCGCAGGTGTCGGGAACGACAAATCCGGCCTGAGAACTTGTCATTTCTCTAATATTATAGATAACATCCTCTTTTTCTTTATCAAAATAGTTTGTCATTTTGAGTAGCATTTTGAGCATGTTGTTGATTGCGTTATGGCGGTTTAAAGCCATTGATGCGTGCATCCTTTTTCCTGATGTTGCGAGTTTGGATTCTATGTAGCTATAATGACTGAAGCATGGAATCATATCGGTAGGTTCTGCAACTATTGCCCATGAAAAATGGTAGTCTTCCAGCAGTTTGTAGGTGCCGTCTCCGGTCTCTTCCTCTCCAACAACAAGAGCCATTGCTGCAGGGAAATTTGTCCCATATTTTTCTGCGTAACTTAAAAAAGCCTCAATAATTGCGGCACAGCCTCCTTTCATGTCGGAGGAGCCGAGTCCAGAAATCTCGTCACCATCTTCAAAACTGCCATAATTGTCATAATCGTAAGCCGGAACTGTGTCAATATGGCCTGTAAAAAGTAGCTGAGGTCTTATGTTTTCCGGCATTATTATAAGGTTGTGTCTCTGTTTTTCGACCTGCTGAAGCGTTATATCGAGTCCCGATTTTTTCAGATAGCCTTTGAGATAACTGACGATTTCGTTCTCTTTTCCTGACGGGCTGTAAATATCGAGCATGTCACAGAATAGAGAGCGAAGCCTTTTTGTATTTATTGAACAGTTGTTTTCGCTCATTTTTTATCCTTCCCGTTTGTGGTGTGTGGTGAAAGATCCATTGAGAGATAAATGTGGTCGTGCGGATGGCCAAACCCTTTGCTGTAGAAAAATTTCAGAGCTTCTGTGTTGCTGGCCTGAGTATCAACAATCATTGTGTGAACCTTTTCCTCAATCATTTTAGTTTTGAATTTTTCAAAAAGCTTTGTTCCGATTCCATGTCCTTTGATTTTTGGATCAACGCCAGTCCAGACAAGATAGCCGAATTTCAGAATATTTTTACCTCTCTTTTTTTCAATAATAGTTGAGAGAAGAAATCCGACAAGCTTCTCGTCAAGAATTGCACTGAAACAGTATTCGGAGCTTGAGTGATAAAAGTCAATGATTTCATACTCATCCCACATGTGATAAAGATTCGGCATTCTGGTTGCTGTGAATAATTTTTCTCCAAGATGAAAGGCTGGTGAAAGATCGTCAATTGTCATAAGTCTGACTTCAAGCTCTGACGATATTTTTTCTGATTTTTTCTGTGTCATAATTAATTCCTGTAAAGTTATTACGCTTTCATGTTACAGTATAATGTTTTGAATTTCAAAAGAATCTTTCTAATTAGATGAATTATTTCCAGATTTCAGGTGTTATTCGCGTCTTTGGAACTTAGCACAAGAGTAGACTCTCTTCTTTAAATCTCAAATTTTTTCAGCGCGTCTTTGTATTCCTTCCACTGGCCAATATCTATAAAACTGTTTTGCGTTATTGGATAAACGCCAACCCTACGGCCTTCTTTCATTAATTTATCTATCAGATCCGTGATGTGAAAAAATGAATTTCCAGGAATAAAATCAATAACTTCACGATTCAGAACATAAACGCCGGTGTTGATTGTGATATTGTGCTCCGGCTTTTCTACAATCCGCTTAACAAGTCCATCCTCCTCAAATTCGATTGTTCCATAAGGAATAACAAAGTGGTGAAGCGAGCCAACCATTGTAAGATCAAGCTTGTTTTTTCTGTGATACTGGAGCAAATCATAGTAATCTGCATCAACAATTATGTCGCAGTTTGAAACAAAAAAATCGTCTCCAATATTTTCAGGAAGAAGTTTAAGGCTTCCCGCAGTTCCAAGAAACTGTTCTTCTTTCACATAATGGTAGTTTGCTGTGTGTTCAATTTCCTCAAGGTATGATTTGATTATTTCAGCCTTGTAATTTAAAGTAAAATAGAAATCAGGCACGCCAAATCTGGAAAATTTATCCATAATAATTTCCAGAATTGTCTTTTCACCAACAGGAATTAGCGGTTTTGGAAGGATTCTTGTGAAAGGATCAAGCCGCGTCCCTTTTCCTCCGGCCATAATTACAACCGGAACATCTATTTTTCCGTAAGTTTTTGCCGAACCTGTTGGCTCTCTGAAAATTTCGTTCCACGAAATTGCGGCAACTACCTGTTTTTTATTGTTAATTACAGGAATAACCTCAATTTTGTGGTCAAGCATCAATTTTTTGACAAGTTCCGGCGAATAGTAGTTGTAAACAAAAACAGGGGAATCGTTGTACAAATCAGTAAGCGGCAGATTCAGCTCTTTTCCTTTTAGTATAAATCGTCTGATATCGCCGTCTGTGACAGTTCCAAGAAGCCTTGATTCATCGTCAACAACAAGAAGGATTTTCATCCCATTCTCATCCATTTTCTTTATTGCTTCTTTAACCGAGCACTCGGATTTTACGAAAATAGACTCTTTTATCATGGAGTTACCCCCTTTTTAATCATCTGCACCATCGCGATTCACAGTGTGTCTAAGCTTCCATTCACCATTAACTTTTCTCCACAAATGAGGCGAGCGGGCACTATCTGCAAGCTCAAAAAACTTTTCGCGTGTCATTCCGATATAGTCCATAACCTCATTGAAATATCTGTCTGGAAATTCACCGTCAAATCTTTTGACAAGTGCCATTCCCTCTTCTCTTGTTATGTGTTTGTTTCTGATTTCCTGCGATGCGTCGTAAGTTGCACGGCCAATTCCAAACTTGATAAATGTTGTGAAATAGTGTAAATCATCAATCTTGTCGTCAATCGAATTGTATTTGCTGTAAGTTCCCTGAGTTCTGAAAGGTCTGGCTTTAAATCCAGTGTTTTCAACAGCATAGTAGTAAGCTTCCTGCGGAATCCATTTAAGATAGTAGCCCAGATAATGAACCTCTATATTTGATTTTTCAAGTTCATCGTGCGGTGCCGGGAGGAATGTCATTAAATCAACAAGTGAGACATTATGTTTTTCCATAAGCTCTTTGATAGAAACGCCGCCAAGATACATTTCATCAAGATTTTTCATGGCAAAATAGGATTTGTCACGAAGCGAACTCGCTGTATCTGCTAAAGGATTTCCATATTCAGCCTCGTTTTCACCGTGAAAAATAAGTGGAATTCCAAATTTCAAGGCAAGCTTCGGGGCAAGATTTTTCTGTCCCAGAATAAATGTCTGAAATGGATGAAATATATTTTCAATTGAAAGTCTTGTCAGCAGCTTCATAACAAGTCCGTTCTGCTTAAAAGTAAGGTTGTCAAACCCTCCGATTTCACACCAGTTTTTCCAGTTCTGATAGCCATAATCTGTGTACATAATTGGCGGCCAGGTTACAGTAAGAGGGTGCATTCCGAATTTTGTTTTAAGTATGTGAGCCTGAAAAGCTGAGTCTTTTCC
>CAZISX010000120.1:7838-10122 GCA_964542005.1 uncultured Spirochaetales bacterium | reverse complement strand
ATAGCAACAATACAGGGATTAAATATGTTCCCAAATAAATGGATATTAAAAAAGATATTAAAACTTTCAGATAAAGAAATAGCTGATATAGAACTTCAAAAAAAATTAGAAGGATCTGCATCAGCAGAAGGAGCAGCGGCTGGAGGTATGACTGGAGATATGGCAGGATTAATGGCAGGAACTCCACCACCAGAAGGAGAAGCTGCACCACCAGAAGGTGAAACTCCACCACCAGAAGGAGAAGCTGCACCACCAGAAGGTGAATTAAATGCTTCTACAATTATTAATACTTTAGGTAAAGATTTCTTGATAGAGAATAAGGATGATTTCTTTAAGTTATTAAAACTATTAGAAGAGAATAATAAACCAACGAAGACATTGCCAATATTTGAGACTATTTCTAATTTATTAAGAGGAGATATTGCTATAACAAGACAAAGATCAAATAGAAATAATATAGAAGCTCAGATATCAATTAATGAATTAAAAGGATTAAATTTTGATGATAGAGAAATAAAACTTTATGAAGAAAAAACAAGCAAAAAAAATATCAATGGTTTAATTCAAGAAGAGACTGAGTATATAGAAAAAGATATTAAGTGTCTTATTAAGGGATAAGGAAAGATAATAATGAAAAAATATACATTACGTGAATTACTTGAAGAAATCAAAGAACAAACTCCTAAGTTTGAAAAAGGTCAGTTTCTTGAAGTCTTAAAGTCAATATATCCTGATGTATCAATAGGGGATAGTTTAAAGAACATTTCTACAAACGATAAAAAAGCTACTAAACCTCTTGCTTGTTCAAGTAGAGATAAAAAAGAATTCCAAAAAAATAAAAGTGTTTTTTATGAGTTCTTCAAAGATAATACAAGAGGCGATTTTTTAGAGATAGTAGAAACAGATGGATTTAATTCTATTTGTATAAATAGATCGCTTAAAGATGAAATAATCAACGAACATTATAATAATGATCCTATGAGATTAATAAAAATAAAGTTTGAAGATATAGTTATTGGTAATGTGAAACGAGTATATCGTGGCATTAGTAAATATATATAAATTGCTTATGGAGGATAATTATGAGTCTACAGATGACAATCAAACAATTTGAAGAATTAAATCTTTTTTCAAATAAGAGCATTGAAAAAGTCGTTTCTTCTATTGTGAACGAATCTTCAAATGCTGCTTTAGTAGCTATGTATGAGGATAGCGTTATACTTCTTGATCATGATGATGGTCAATTCTATGCAGCTGATTATACTTTTGATGGTAAGAAACTTAAACTTACTCTTGAAAATTTTCAGCCAATAGATTTAGAAAAAGAAGAAAATGGTTTTAAAAAGAATGTTTCTACATTCTTTGAATCAGAAGATGCTTCAGCTAAGGATTTAGCTGAATCTTATAGGGATTCAGTTATAGAACAAGAAAAATTTGTTAATGAACTTATTTCAGAAGCTCTTTCAACAAAAGATTTTGGAGAGATTATAAACTATAAAGAATTATCAGAAGCTAATGATTCAATTAGCATTCTTGATAAACCTTATTTCCAGTCATATGTTGATAGATTGGAAAGTCACCCATTGAATGAAGTAAAGTATTTTAATTGGACAGACAAAGTTATCGTTTCATTAATGGAAGGTGAGAAAGTTAGACTTATTAACTCAACCGCAGCAGAAAAAGCTAATGAACTTTGGAAGAAAGAAGAATTTAAGAAATTATTTAATGATGCAGCTTCAGTGTTTATTGAAGATGTTGAACAAGGTAAAGAAATGTTGGTCGCTCTTTTTGAAGAATATCCACAATTGTTCTTGCTTGATAACGCCGATAGAAAAACTCTTTTTGGTAAATCCATAATTTCTAATTCTAACCTTAGAGAATCTTTAGAAGATCTTCAAAAGGGATTAGATATTCTTTTCGAAACTGAAGATTTAAAAGAACTTCAGAACTCCTATTTATCATTACTTGAAGAAAGTGATGACGATGAAGAAGAGGATGATGATGAAGAGGACGAAGAAGAGGATGAAGAAGAAGAGGAAGAGGATGAACCAGCAAAAGAACTTGATGCTGATGAAGTAAAAGAACTTGCTGATGAACTTAAAAAAATTGCTGATGATATTGAAGATGAAAAACTCAAGGAAAAACTTGATGATGTAATCTCTAAACTTAATGGATCAGTTGAAGAAGGCACAAGACCTGATTTGATTAAAGAAGCCATTTATCTTCTAACTATATAAGGAGATATAAGATGCAATTTAGCGATTTAACCAAAAAAGAAGAGAAA
>CAZISX010000120.1:0-7828 GCA_964542005.1 uncultured Spirochaetales bacterium | reverse complement strand
TTTTATATATTTGGAGAACTTTTTATTCACTTAAAAACAAATAGCCATGTCACACGAAAAAGCTAAAGAACAGACGAAAGTTAAAAAGGAGCCGACAAAAAGTCTGAAAGAGAAACGCGCTGCCAAAAAAGCCAAAAAAGAAGAGAAAGATCTTCTAGAACAAGTTATCATAACTCTTGAAGAATCAAAATTTCAGATTTATGACTTTCAAAAACTTTGGTCTAAAAAGAAATCAAGCTTTAAAGCATCTAATCCAGCTACTCCATTAATTTCTAGATACAAAGGAGACCATCCTTGGTTATCTAGAAAGTTTGGAAATGAGGTTAGAGGGCTTCCTAATGCAAGAGATCTTGTATCTAAGGTTGGAGATTTTCAAAAAATAATAGAAGAGTTAAATAGAATAAGTAAAATGTTTGATGAATCACAAGTAAAGTTTGATAGTTTTGTAAAAGGAATAGAAAACGAATCAAAACTCATAAGAGATGATGATACAAAAGCAGGTTTAGATTTAAAAAATAAATTCCTTGAAGGACTAAAGAAAAGAAAGGAAGAATTAAAAAATCTAGAAAGCCAAGCTAAACATTACGAACCACTTATGAAAGAAGCTGTCAAAAAAATGAATGAATATGAAGTAGAATTAGCGGCAGCTATGTCAAACAAAGAAGTAGAAAATAGTGTTGAAAACCAAAAAATACAAAAAAGAATTAGGAAAGAAAACACTAATAGTAAAGAAGAATTTAAAAAGAAAGTAAAGAATTTTCTTACACCTGTAGAACATAATTATTAAGGAGGTTGATATGGCTAATATGTTATTTCTAGAAGATTATGAAGAAACTTTTCAGTATCAACTTACCGAAGCATCTGAAAGTAAAAAAGGTTTTTTTATAAGAGGAATAGTTTCTAGAGCTGGTTCATTGAATAAAAATAAAAGAATTTATCCAATGTCAGTTATGGAAGAATCAATTAATTCAATTCAAGGTGATGTAAAAGCTGGTGGTTTTGTAGGTGAATTAGATCATCCTCCAACTCCAAAAGTTAATGTTGATAGAATATCACATAAAATTACAAAGCTTGAAATGGCTTCTGATGGAGCTGTTTTAGCTGAGATGGTAGTTTTAGATACAACTCAAGGAAGAGAATTACAAAAACTTATTGCTGGTGGTGTAAGATTAGGAGTTTCTACAAGAGCTCTTGGTGGAGTTAAACCAATGATGGGTTTAGGTGAAGGTGTAGTTGAAGTTTTGCCTGGATTAAAAATGAAAGCTATTGATGTTGTTTTTGATCCTTCCGCTGGAGATGATGGAAGACCAAACTTTGTAACTGAATCGGTTACAGATCATGGAATAATCCTTGGTCATTCTCCAAAATTTGAGAGAGTATGGTCCGATATATTTGGAGGGAAGTAAAATGAAAAGAAGTGAAAAATATTCTATGCTTAACGAAATGGCAGCAGAAGATTTAAAAGGAATTGATTTTGAAAAAGATACATTTGATATTATAGCTAGTAAATATATATCTAACTATAATACAAGAGTAGCTGGAAAGAAAGGAAAGGATGGAGAAGTTGGAAAACCATTTTCATCTAAATCAATCGGACCTATGAGAACAGTTTTAGCAAAAGCCTTAAAAGTAGAAACCAAAGACGAAAAAATAAACAGCATAGTAGATGCAGCAAAGAAATTAGAAAACATTACAGCACCAAGTGACACTAAAGAAAGATCAAAAAAAGCTAATCTAGTAAAAAAAGAAAAAACTGAAGCCGAGCATGCCGCTTCAGCCAGTAAGATCGGTGATTTAGCTTCTGGTGCAGCTGAAGTGATGAAAGAAAGTCTTATGGATAATATTAGAAAGAATTCTGGTTTGATGCTTATTACAGAAAGCTCTGCTAAGAAAACAGCAAAATGTCCAACTTGTGGTGGAAAATATTTAGTTCAAACTGGATATTGTTTACATTGCAAAAAAAAGGTTGCATCAATGAAAAAATCTGATACAGCTGATGAGGGCGATCAAGAACCAAAAGCATCTTATTCAACAGATAGTAAAAAAAAAGTAAAAAAATAGTTGAATCCCTTAACGAATCTGACCAATCATATATGGAAGGTGACGTTAAGGTGTATAATACTGAGGGAGTATATTTTTTTAAAGGGAATGAATATAAAATCCCTAAAAAAGTAGTTTCTTTAGATGACTTTAATAAACTAAAGAAAGAGTAATTAAATCTTATAGTGTAAATTGTATATTATAGTATTAATGGAAGTTAATACTATAATAGAATATTAATGGAGGAAAATATGGTTAACGAAATTCTTAATATGGAATTATCTGAGGACGACGAAAGTCTTCTTAGAGAAAGTTTAGTAACTTGGAAAGAAGGCGTATATGCAGATCTTCTAGAAAAAGTAGAAGAAGTAAAAGCTGCAAAGATTGAGGAATTAGAAGAAGCTAACGCTCAGTATCAATCTGAGCTTAAAGAAAGCTTTGCTCATAAAATGGTTATGGCTCTCGATGAAATGAGGTCAGAATTAAGAGCAGAAGTTATTTCTGAAATGGTTGCATCTAATCCAGAAATTCAAATTTTAGAAAAGATAAAGGAACTCATTGCTCCTACTCTTAACGAAGAGTATTATGGTAATGTGTATGCAGAAGAATTAGCTACACTTAGAGAAGAAAATGATTCTCTCAAAGAAGAATTAGCTATAGATGAAGGTGCTTCAACATTAGCTGAATTAATCTCACCTTATTCTGAAAAAACTCAAAACATTATTCTTGCTTTAATTAAAGAAGGAAATGCTGAGGAAGTTACAGAACAATTCTATGAACTCATTGAATCACTCGGTGCTATTGAAGAAAGTGATGATGAAGATATGGATGAAGATATGGATGAAGATGAAGAAGAAGAAGATGATGAAGAATATGACGATGAAGAAAGCGATGAAGAAGATATGGATGAAGATTCAAATGAAGAATCTGATTCATATATAAATGAAGATTCAGATGATTCTTTTGAAGAACCAAAAAAGAATACTTTGAAGAGCCAGATTGCTGGTTTAGCTAAATAAATATACTAAACAATATATTTTGTATATAGCGTAAAGGTATAATTTAGAATGAATGAAACTTTTAAATGGAGGAAGTTATATGTATCAAGATAGAAACGCAAAACTTCAAGAAGAAAAATCCTTAGTTGAAAACTGGGGATGGCTCACTGAAGGTATAGAAAACTATGAAGAAAAACTCAATACATCTATTGTGCTTCAGAATTCATATGAAACTATGGTTCAGGAAGGACAGATTAATGAGGGTTGGTTAGAAAGTCTTCTAAATGAAGATGAAGTATTGAATGAAGCTCCAATGAGAGCTGGTGCAGTTGGTGACAATGTTATTCCAAAGGTTCTTTTCCCTGTAATTCGAAGAGTTATGCCTGGTCTTATTGCTAACGAACTTGTTTCCGTTCAGCCAATAACAGCAAGAACTGGTGTTATTTATAACATCGCTTATCAGTTTACTGATACAAAGGGAAATATTCTTTCTGGTGACGAGTATTCCGGTACTGGCCAGACTGCAAAACAGGGTCCTGGATTTGCAACATTCTATTCCTCAGAGAAAATTGGTCCTTTCGCTGGAACAGTAGCAGCTGATGCTAGTAATACTACAATTGATTGTGGTACTAAAATCAGTGATTTCTTAGGAACAGATGCAACACAATTTAAGTTAAAGAGAATTGAAGTATATAATGTAGCAACTGGTTTATCTTATAAGACAGTAGTAGATACAGTTAAAAACACAATTGATTTTGGTGTTACAGGTTCTAACGTAGGTTATGATTTAGACTCTGGAGATATTATCCTTTTAGATGCCGCAGAAGCTGCAGCTCCTTGGGTAGCTGGAGATTCAGTTATAGCTTATTTAGTTTATGATCAGGAAGGTTCCACTAAGATCCCAGAAATGGAATTTAGCATTGGTTCACAGACTGTTGAAACAACTCAGAGAAAGTTGAAAGTAAGATGGACAAAAGAAGCTGAACAAGACATGAAAGCTTATCACAAGATTGATGTAGAATCTGAGCTTGTTAAAGTAGCTTCAATGGAAATGAATTATGAAATTGATCGTGAACTCTTAACTTTCATTTCTGATATCACTCCTTCTGAACTTTCTGGAGCTCACGTTTGGAATGATGATGCACATAGTACAGGTAATAATACCCAAGGTAACTATCTCGATCGTCACAGAGCTTTAGCTCAGAAAATTTACTTAGCAGCTGCAAAGATTGCTCAGTATAATAGACAAGGACCAGCTTCTTGGATGGTAGTTTCCCCACAAGTTGGTGCTGTAATTTCTATGCTTCCTAATTTCAAGGGAGAAATTGCTGGTGGAACATTTAACGTGTTTAACGCTGGTTCTCTTGGAAACGGAATGAAAGTTTATGTAGACCCAAATAGAAACGGTGGATCCGCTGGAGAAATTCAGTTAGGTTATAAATCCAACAACACAACTTATGGTGCTGGTGTGGTTTATTCTCCATATACAAATTGGATGTCCAACACAGTAACACATCCAGACAATTTCAATAGTATCAGAGGATTCTTCTCCAGATACGCTATAACTGAAGTTGAACGTGGAAAGTATTTCTATGGTAAGGTTTCTGTTACCGGACTTGATTTAGTCTAATAAATTAGTTTATTAAAACTAAAACCCTGCAAAGAAATTTGCAGGGTTTTTTTATGACTTATATAATACTGTAAAGATAAAATAAAGTTCTAAAGGAGATGTAATATGAATTTAAAAGAATTAACTGAAAGCTATCAAGAATATACTTTAACTGAAGCTTACCTCACAGAAGGTTTAAGAATATTCAAAGAAAGTAAGAATCTTTATAAAATAGCTTCGAAAATAACTTCCAAACTTTCAAAGATAGGAAAAGATGGAAATGTAGAAGCTGTCACTGCAGCAAAAAAATTAGCTGCAGACATTACTAAACTTGGTGATGAATATAAACAAGTTGAAGATGATTTTGCCAATAAAAAACTTGACAAATCAACAGCAACAGCAAAGTTAAAGGCATTGAAGAATAGTAATGACTCTATTAGTGGATATATTAAATCCGCTAAAGCAAAGAGCTTACTTGGAAAGATTGGTCTTGGTGTTGTTATTACTGGATTGGGTGTGTTGCTTGGAAGTATTGCAATGAATCCTTCTTTAATTGCATCAATAGGATCTGGAGTAAAAGATTTTGCTGCAGCAGCTTCTGCTAAAATTGGATCTTTCTTTAGCAAAAAATCTTATTCCTCTACAAGACAATTTGCAGATGAGAATTTAGAGAAAGAATGGGGTCCTGGTCTTGGCACCGGTCCAAGAGCTAAACTAAAAATTAAACCACCATCTTCTGTAAGAAGGTTCGCAGATGAGAATTTAGCAGCAGAATGGGGTGATATGGCTAAGTAAAACTTAGATAAACTATCAATAAATAAAAAAGGGAAAGCAAACTTGCTTTCCCTTTTTATTAATAAACTTCTTCTTCCATGTTTACTTCTTTAGTATATCCAGCTCTATGTTTATTTATTAATTCACAACTTATTTTAATAGTATCTTCAAAGGATCCATCTAATTCTTTATATATTTCATAACTAGAACCAGCTGATTGCATTGCTTCTAAATTATCTAATGTTATAGTCCCATTAGTAAAATCTGGCATTTTCATTACTTTTTTAAAAAACACTATTTTCCATTCATCTTTAAAAGAATCATTATGATCTTCTTTAATTAAAAGAAAAGCTATATCATACTTGTCTGGAATATAAGCAGCCTCAAATTTTTTATATTTCTCTGTTAGTAATGATATTACTTCTTGGTTTGTATATGGGTTTAAAACATCTGAATCTATTTCTGATGTATGAAATTTAGTTCCTTCTTTAAACATTTAATCCTTCTTTGTTTCTTCGTAATCTTCTATAAATTGTAATATACCCTCAGCTTTTAACAAATATGCCTTTTGTATTTTTTTGCTACAATTGTCATAGTGAATATCTATCTGAGATATTTCGTTCAAATATCTAGCTAAAGCTTCTATCTTGCTCATAGAATATAATCCTTATTCTTTTTTATTTCTTCTTGCTTATTAGCTGCTGATAACTTTTCTTTTATTATAGTATCAATTTTTGATTTTGTCAATGTATCATCAGAGAATTTGAGTATGTTTATATCATCACAAATACCTTTTAATATTGCAAAAGAAACATCTGAATTTGAAACACTTAACATTTCTTCTATATGAGAATGAAATTCCAATTCTTCTGGAATATATGCGTTGAAAAATTCTTTATATACTTTTGGTTCAGGCAATAGATATGTATAAACTTTATCTATCCTACCAGGTCTAATAAAAGCAGAATCAAATAATCTAACTTCATTAGTAGTAAAAATTGATACAACATTATTAATTTCATCTACTCCTTCAAGAGTATTTAAAATCATTCCAAGTATTTGATTTGGTGATCTATTTGTATCTTTTCTATCTCTAAGGAAAGTATCAAAATCTTCAAAGACAAATATCTTTTTTTCTTCTTTCTCATAATCATCTTGATTTTTTACAAAATCATCTGCGTTTTTAAATGAATAAAATTCTATTTTATTGGCTAATGCAATGTTCTTTAAATATTGAATTGTAAGCGTTTTCCCTGATCCTGGCTTTCCTTCTAAAACAATTCCTCTTTTTAATTTAATATGTTTAGACGCACAATAAGTTCTAAATTCTTCATTCAATAAAAAATCTATAGTATTTCTTTTTATATCAGTAAAATCAAGACCTATTATTGGAAAAGCGTTTACTTTAAAATTTGATTTTTTTCTTCTTTCTTCTAATGTTTGTAGAATATCTTTTGCTTGATCAGACTTCATTATAAGAAAGTCATATGTTCTTTCTCTTAGAAAAGATGTTACTACTTTAATAAAATTAACTACACTCTTATCAGCTAATTCTATAGTAGCTACTCCTATATCAGTTATTACATTTTTTTCAGATATTGAATAATCATTAAAAATAGTAACATTAAAATCTTTATTATATCTTCCTTTATATGTTAATGCATTTTTTATAGATATATATTTATCAACATAATCTTCACTAGAGGAAAAGAAAGCTATTCCTATATCAAAGCCAATATATTTTTGTATTTCTTCTCCATATGTTTTTAACACATAAGATAATTCATCGTTATTAAGTATGTCTTGCTGTATCATGAATTTTTCTTCCATTGCGATTATCCTTTATTGTTGATCGTCATCTTCCATCCATGAAGGAAGTTTTAGTTTAGATTTTAAATACGATCCATTTATCATACTCTCAGAACATGGATATGAATACGCTCTTACATAAGTGAAATCAATAACTTGTTTATTAAATTTTTTTCTACTATCAAACACTGTTTTGCTCACCAATGGTGATATTTCACTAGTTGATAAAACAGAAACATCGCCTATTGATGAACCAATTATTTTTTTCATGGAACAAATCCTTCTTCAATTTTTGAAGCTGGTCTTGAAAATCTACAGGTAAGATGCATAAATGGATCTTTAATAGAATCTGTTACTACCATTTTAGTTTCATAAATTGTTTGATGAATTGTTTTATGATTTATATGTTTATCTAAAACAACTTTTTTATAGCTTATAGCATTTTCATTACTAATACTTATCCAATCTGCAATCCCATTGTGTAACATACAACCTACTTAAATTTAATATAATTTGCATCTTTATATAAATTATTCGTGCTTTTAGTTATAAATAAAACATTTTTCTCATTTTTTTCATAGATACCTAAATCACTATT
>CAZISX010000119.1:6702-10299 GCA_964542005.1 uncultured Spirochaetales bacterium | reverse complement strand
ATAGCAGGTGCAGATTTTGTTATCAGGATTTATCGCTGTTATATACTCCATAATATCTGATTCATCCTCTGTGAGCGTGGAATTTATCATATAACTAGAATGAGCAGGATCTATGTCACAATTAGATATTATTCCTTCATTATCTGAAAAAGTATAAGTCTCAAGTTTTTTGCTGACAGCTTTGTAGCATGATTTTAAAATATTGCCATCATCACTAAAAACAAACTCTGTGACAACTACTGATGCACCCTCAGATATTGTATTTGTGCCATTCGAATTATTAAAAAAATTCTGAACAGAATCGGGAATTAGAATCGTAAAATCTATCTGTACATTGTTGTTAAGATAAACATGACAATCCGACAATGTTCCATAGAAACCGAGAGCAATCTCTTTAGCAGGAATAATATATTCTCCGAATTTAAGCTCGCCGCCATGAATTATGGATTTGATTTGCGTCCCCCACTGATCATTAGGAGAATGCTCTACATGAAGAGTCAGCCATGAGGATGCTCCAGGAAGCGGTTCCATAATAGAATAATCAAAATTACAGGAGAATGAGCTCTTGCAGCTGGTGTCACAGCCATCATAATCATCATAATTTCCGTCGTCGCAATCTTCCCCCGCCTCAACAGTTCCGTTTCCGCAGCTTGTAGCAATTTGATAGCAGACAAAACTCTCAGCAGAACAAACAAAAGCATCAGGATTTGAATTACCAGCATTCATCTGTGGACACAAATCATTTTCAGAATTACAGACAGCAGGAAGACATACCCTGCTATTTGGCTCATAAACCTCTCCCAAAGGACACTGACCGCAATACTGAGCAGATTCATTAGGAGCACATTTCATCTTTTTAAGACCTAATCCGGCATAGCAGCAGGTTCCGCATGACTCGCTGCAAGCATTTTCGTTTGCAACTTCGTTCAGACATCTGTGAAGAGTTGTGTTGCAGCTGGTGTTTGGAAACATTCCGCAGTCGCTATCATTCTGACACCCTTTTTTACAGCTTCCGCTGTCACAAATGCTGCCATCGCCGCACTCTGAATCAAGCGTGCAGCTCTCGCCTTTTGAGCAAGTTGAAGTGTCATAACCTGAACAGTCTGTTTTGCAGAAAGCTGTACCCATTTTATAGCCAAATTCTGTGCAGTCTTTCTCTGTTGTATCGCACAATTCAAGTTCCTCAACTGTGCCATTTCCGCAGAATGGCTCATTTGTGCATTTTGAAGTGTCAAATCCGGCACAATCTTTAACGCATGGAGCTGTTCCGTATTTATAACCAAATTCTGTGCAGGAGGAACTGTTTCCGTCACAGATTTCACCTGATTCCAGAGTGTTATTGCCACAGATTTTTGTTGTAGCAGAGTCTTCATCCTCCTCTGGAACTTCAATATTTCCGTCTGGATGACCCATGACTTCGCAAGTCGTCGTGTCAAAACCGCTGCAGTCAGATTTGCAGCTTGCTGTTCCAATGTATGATTCATTGAAAAAAGAACAATCTTTGAAGTTCGAGTCGCAAACTTCGCCAGAATCAACCTTCTTGTTGCCGCAGAGAGAGTCACCAGCCGGGTTATCGGCCTGATTATTCTTCTCGCCACATCCGAAAACAAAAACCATTGCTGCTGCAATAATAAGAATCTTTTTCATAGGAGCCTCCCAAATCAGTAATTTTCGATAGAACAAATTCCTAGACATTGTTTTTTCGGAAAAAGTTTCGGTATTTTTCTCTTTCAGAAATTTTTGACAGAATCTGGAATAAAGTTTGGAGTCTATTCGTGATTTTTATAGTTCAAAATTTTGGCATTTATTCTTTTCATTTTGGAGGCTTTTTTTGATTTGATCAATTAATTTCTTGTTCCCTGACTTATTTGCTTCCTCTATGAAATTATTCAGATTCTTTTTGGCAAGTTCGCACTCACCTTTTTGGGCATGAATCTTAATCTTCATATCCAAGAAGATCAACTTTTCTTTTGCGGAAATTTCTTGCTGAGTCAATAAAAAATCAATCTCTTTTATTGCATTATCCAGCTTTCCGGAATTCCACAAAATTGAAACAACTATCGTTTTTACATGAATTTTATATCTATTATCAAATTCTTTTTTCAGCAATTCATCTGCAAATTTAAGCCCTTCATCAAATCTTTTGAGAACTTGCAACAATTCAAGTTTTATAATAAAAGCATTTTCACACTGGTCTCCACATTTACCTGAATTAATTACAGTTTCCACATCCTCAAAAGCATCCTTAAACTTGCCTGTCTTTTTTTCTGCATAAGCTTTTGCTGTCAAAATCTTTACATTTTTATTGCCGGAAGCTATAAGTTTTTCTGAAAGTTTTATTGCCTCTTTGTAAAATTCTTTGTTCATGAAAGCAAAGAGTTTTTTTTCCAGAGTTTGCATTTTTTGAGATTCATCTTTTGCCAGGGAATGGGCTTTTTCAAATAAAAGAATAGCTTCGTCATATTTTTTCAGAGCATTTTTTGTTTTTGCAAGATAGAAGTGTGACTCCCAGTCGGAGTTATCTTTTTCTGTCAAAAACTGATATATTTTTTCTCCATCTTCTAAATTTTCTTCATAAATCTCTTTAGCTCTTGATTTAATTTTAGGAAGGATTTTAACACCAGCGTAATTGTAAAATTTTTCAATAAGCTCTGATCTGTTATTCAAAATCGCTTGAATCAATGGTTCAGAAACATCAGGTTTTTTAAGAAGTATCTGATCAACAAATTGTTCACCGCCACCCAACAAAGCTATAAGAAAAAGATAGTCATCATCTTCTTTTGCAATTAAGTTCTTTATAGTCCGCTCTTTTACCTTTTCATTTCTTTTTTTAAAATGCCTAATAGTTGATCCAATTACATCTTTTTCAGATATATATGCAATATCAATTAAATCCTGCCCTTTTTTACCTACAATTTTCAGGTCAGGGTTGTAACTTAAAGCCATTTCGTAGAAAGAGGCATCACAATTAATTGCAGCAATCATTGGAGCTGTGAAACCATAATCAGCCTCCTGAATATTAATATCCGCACCTGAGTCTAAGAGGATTTTTGCGATTTCTTTATTGCATGGTTCTGACAATAAGATCATAAGAGGTGTATACCCTGTCTTTTTATCATAAATATTTGGATTTGCCCCTTTTTTTAGAAGAAACTCAACCATTTCCTTATTATTTTGATCTACAGCCAGATATAGCGGTGTATGATTCTGGCCATCCAGAGCATTAATGTCAGCACCATCTTTCAGGAGTTTGTCAACAGCTTCAACATCATTGCTCATTGCTGAGTAGTGAATTGATGCGCATGAAGAAAAAAGAATTGCACACAAGATAAAAAATATGTTTCTCAAAACACAACCTCCTAATAACCTATATTAATTATTGGGAAAAACTTAAACTGGCTGCTTCCTGTTGCAAAATTAAGGAGGCCAATCTGAACACCTTTTAGATATTGAGTGTAATTGACAACACCAATCTGAACACCTCTTACAAATTTTGCTATATTAAAGACACCAAATTGCGTCCCGACAATATTGTCAGCAAGGTTTAAACCGCCGATCTGCGCAGCTCCGTAAAAGTTGGTTGAATAAGTTATCAAT
>CAZISX010000119.1:5784-6692 GCA_964542005.1 uncultured Spirochaetales bacterium | reverse complement strand
GAGATATGCCGTGAAAATTTCCGGCACCAGCTAATATAGGAGCAATCTGAAATCCGCCATAAAAATCTCCAGTTTTTCTTATACTCTTTTTATCAGATATTGTCCCGGCAAAAAGACCAATCTGGGCAATCCCATAAAAATTGCTAGACAATGCAAGTAATGGCGCAATCTGAAATCCGCCATAAAAATCTCCGGAAAGATTCTTATCCCTCCTATCACTGATTGTAAATGCGACAAGTCCTATCTGGGCAATTCCATAAAAATTATCTGTCCCAGCAACCCCTCCAATCTGGAAGCCGCCATAAAATTCATTTGTTCCAGCAATTGCAACTGAGCCAAGATGGAGCGGGCCATAATAAACTCCGTCGCTGCACCACCCCAAATTTGCCGGACCGCTATATCCCTTTTCGCAGAAAAATATTTTATCAGTCAATGATGGCGGCTCAACTTTTTCCTTTGCAAGTTCAGTTTTTTCCTCAGCAAAAAGAGTGAAATTAATTAAAAAAATCAGTAGGATCAGGTATCTCATAATAGCTCCTTTTTATAACATACAAAAAATTATTTTCGCATTGCATTTATACTTTAAATTCAAGAAATATCAACTATCTGCAAGGTTTTGTGTTAATTTTTGTGAAGGGTTGGAGCTAAGAAAATATTACCATTTATTCCAGTGGAGCTGTTTCGGATTCCATTTATCTTTAGGTTTGTCTGAGCCTGTCGGAATTCCGATTGGAATAACATTTAAAGGAATAATATGATTAGGAATTCCTATAATTTTTCTTACAGCCGCAATTCTATCCTGTTCAGGATAAACTGCTGTCCAAACTGCGCCGAGCTCCAGTGATTCAACTGCGAGAAGAATGTTTTCTGTCGCTGCCGAACAGTCAACCATCCAGAAATCCGACTCG
>CAZISX010000119.1:0-5774 GCA_964542005.1 uncultured Spirochaetales bacterium | reverse complement strand
CTGATTTTTTATATCGCCTCCAACAATAATAGCTGCCGCAGCTTTTTCTGTCATTTTAGCATAAGGCAACACATCAGCGAGCTGTTTTAAAACCAATTTATCTGTCACAACAATAAATTCCCACGGTCTTTTATCCATAGCCGTCGGTGCTGACATACCAGCTTTGACAATAGTCTCAAGAACCTCTTTTGAAACAGCACCTTCTTTAAAAACCCTGACACTTTTTCTTTGAAAAATAGTTTTCAGCGTATCATTCATCTTCGCCTCTCCCGCAAGCATCACGCCTGTCAGCAAAATTGTTAGTAAATAGAATAGTTTTTTCATTTCAGCACATTTACACCTGCATCAAACGCTTTTTTAAGTGTTTCAGGCTGTTTCTTCATCTTTCCCAGAACTTCCTGTAACTCCAACAACTTTCATAACAACCTCCCAAAATTATTATCTATTATCACCAAATCCGCTGAAGTTGTCTTTAACTTTCTCCAGCAAAGTTTTAAGCATATTTTCCTCATCCTCTGACATATTTTTGTAAGTGGCAGAAATAAGTTTCTCAGAAATCTCATCAAACAAAACCTTGATATTATAAGCTTTTTCAGTAAGAGAAATATTAAAAGCCCTGCCATCTTTCTCACACTGACATCTTGAAATATAGCCGGTTGCCTCCATCTTTGCAGCAAGCGTTGTGATTGTTGATTTATCCCTTTTCAACATTTTTGCAATATCACTCATCCTCATTGTGCCGCCGTTTCTAAATAAAACAGCCAAGAGAGCACCATGAGAGGGCAGAAGATCTGCTATCCCCTTCTCTTTCAGCTCTTTTTCTATAAATTTCTGAGAATTTTCATAAGCTCTTCCCAGAAGACCAACAATTCCATAATATTTCATAAAAGCCCCGACAATTAGTTGGACATCAAACGAAAATCAATTTAGTTGGAAATCCAACTTTTGTCAACATAAATTTTTTATTCTTGCTTTAGAAGTGTGAAAAAAATATTATATTATCGCTTTTTGTTAGAAATTTGTTGCTGTTAAAAGTTTAAATTTGGAGGGGAATTTAGATGAAGCTGGTAAAAATTATTCTTTTTATTTCTGCTGTTATGATTATTGCATGTAGCAACGGAAAAAACTCAAAAAATGATGAAGATTTTTCAGAAGCTGATGTTATTGTTACTGATCAGGACAGTGATGCAACAGAAAAAGACACAGATTTCTTTATTAATGATAACGATATAAATGGAGACTCTGATTCTATTGAAAGTGATCAGGAAATTATAACTGATGCAGAGACAGAAGATGGTGTTGAGACTGATGACAATGATCAGATTTTGGCTGAGTGTCCAATTTTTAAAACAGGGGTAAATGAGATTGTTGTAAATGGTGAAGAAAGCAAAAATCTTACCCGTAAATTCATACTTGATCTTCCTGAAAATATTGAAGAAAAAACCAGCTGGCCTCTTATTTTTGCATGGCACGGAGTTGGAGACAGCGCATCAAATTTTCGCGGTTTTTTAGGCAGTTCTGTTGACAACACTATTATGCCTTTTATCCTTGTAACTCCTGAAGATGCGGGTTACAGCATGGAGACAATTCCTCCTGAAGGTGTTGACTGGGACAATCTTGTTCTTGCAAATGGCAGCATTGAAGCTGAGTTTTTTGACACATTAATGCCTTGTCTCAAAAAACAGTTTGGCATAGATGAAAAAAGGATTTATATGACAGGAATGTCAGCAGGTTCGATTGCGACAGACAGCCTTGCTGTTTTAAGAGGAGAGCAGCTGGCATCTATTTTCACATATTCTGGAGCATATTTTTCAAATCCGAAAAATCCTGAAGATTTAGGGACATACATGGGTTTTGAGGTTGCTTCTTTTATTTCCTGGCCTGAAATGAAGATAAACAACAAATTTGTACAGCTCTTTATGCATGGAGCTGAAGGTGATGAAAGTTGCACCAGTTCATCAGTTTGCGACAAGTATGGATTTAACGGTTTCTACATAAATTTCAATCACATGGCCAGATTTGACGCTCCTTATTTAAATGATTTGGGGCACGATACAATACTGTGTAATCATGGTAAAGGTCACACCATTGCTGGACTGAATAAGCTTCAGCTTATCCGCTTCTTTTACGATCACCCAAAAGGTACTGTAAACTCAGTTTATAAAGATGGATTTCCAGAAGATTGGCCAAAAGATTTATGCGTATTCAATCCGAAAAAATGACAAAAGAAAGTAATTGACAGATCTGTCAGGCAATTTTATTTCTCACCCGGAAAAAAAACTTTTTTACCGTTTCCGGCAAGGATTTTGCGGATTTCATCTTTTGTGTAGCCTGTTTTCTGGAGACCTCTTATCATCAGGTCTAAGTCTTTCGCAAGCATTCCAGGATACTGCGGACCGTCGCTTGAATAGATTGCGCGGTCAACAAAACCCTCTTGTTTAACAAGATTAAGAATATATAAAACCTGACCAAACTCCTTGTCATATCCTTCCTCTGATTCTCGTTCTTCTTCAGGAATTATGGCACCATTTATATCTTTTTTGAACGCACCTTTTATTGCGCTTAAGTCTATGTAAGTATTAGGATATTTCTTTAAAAGCTCAAAAACATGTTTAATTGCCTGCTTGTCGCCTGAGCCGGAATGAGCAAAAACAAAATTAACCCGTTTTTCTGTTTCATCAGGTGTTCCGTCATCTTTTAATCCGTCATATCTTGCAACTGCTTCTTCCATATAAATCGGATCATAATATTCAACAGTGTCTTTTGAACCTGGGAATGGTGAAAATCCTGTGTGTAGAAGAACAGGTTTTGAGTATTTTGCAGCAACTTCATAAACATTCTGCTCAAGCACTGAATCAAAAGGAATTCCGCTGTGTGCGTGGGCAAATTTTAATCCTACAAAAAGATCCGGTCTCTGGGCAAAATAGCTTTCAAGTGCCTCGAGTCTTATATCAGAAACGCCAGGCTCATCGTAACCATCAAAATTCACGCTCGCAAGTCCGTAAAATAATTTCTCCCCTTTTCCGTTATCATTCTTCTCGTCAATAAGAAGTTCTTCAAGATAGCTGTTTGTCGCATATCCGATTGTGTGTGTATAAACTCCAAGAAGAAGACCTCTGTCAAAACCCGACATTTCCATGTTTCCTTTTATACCGAGATTTTCGCCGTACGGAGTTGAAACATGATCAATAATTGCAGGGAGGTAGAGCGTTCCTGTTCCAATTACACTGCTTACAAATTTTTTGCCGTCAATTGGCATTACACCAAATTCACCAACATGAAGATGGATATCAATTACTTCAAATTTTTCACCATCAATTGTAACTTCACCATTTGCTGTTGCAAAAAGCATAACTATGCAGATTAAAAGAGCTATTTTGATATTTTTCATTATTTTCTCCTATTTTTTCAGCGGTTTTGTGGTTTTGCATTTTTCCATTTCAGGCGCGACAAGTCTCAGCTTGTAGGGAGCAAAAACACCAATTGCACTGACTGAATCCGCAGCATCAAATTCGAGTGAAAAACCTGATTGAAAATAGATGTATTTACCGACATCCTCGCCAACCTCAGAAACTACTTTTAACACTTCACTCCGCTTCATTCCGAGCTTTACTTTAAAATCATAGTTGCCACCTTTTTGTGTGCCTATTGCTATAAGCCTGCCATCTTCCGATAGTGTTGAGCTCTCTTTTGATGCAAAGAAAAGTTCAAGATTCTGATCCGGGAATGTTGCAAGAGCCATTCTGTTGTAAACTATCGGAATTCCTTCACTTTTAAGCGTTTTTTTCACTTCGGCATAATCCATACCAAGCTTTACAGCACCAATTCCAATACCTGCCTCAATTTTAAAAAGAGGAGCCGGAGTATCTGTGTCTGTTGTTATATCTTTATCTTCAACCGAATCACTATCTGCGGCATCATCGTTTTTAACAACATCTTCATCCAAAATAACCTCTGAATCCTGCGGAATCAGGTCTGAATCAGATGCAGAATCATCAGTTTGAGCTGTGTCTGCATCATTTAGCGTCGTCTTGTTTTCTGACTTCTTCTCTGAGCAGGCAACAAACAAAATCATTGCCGCAAGTGTAAATACAAAAACTGCTTTTTTCATCAAGCTTCTCCCTAAAAAAGTAAAATTTTATAAACGCTGCAAATCTATTTTTTGCCATCGCCGACATAACTTTTGCAAAGAGATTCAGCGATAAAAGTGTTGATTGTTATATCCATGTGAATTGTCTTATTTATCTGCTTAATATCATAAACTTCGCCTGTTGTAGACGAAGGTATTGAAGCCATTCCATTGTAATCATCAAAAAATCCATGACCTTTATCTGTTTTTGCAAACGAAGCAACTCTTATAGTTTTATCTTTTAAAAGCTGAACAGTTTCATCATACTTATGCAGAGCAGCAATTCCGCTCTCAAAACTATCCGGCGCTTCAAGAAAAGTATCGTCAGTTGCATGAATAATAACTCTGAGTGTGTTTTTCAGGTCACGCCATGCAAAGTTTTTAGCTGTCATAGCAAGCGCGTCAAGCGTATTTTCGGGATAATCGCTATTTGTAACTTCGGACTGCGTCTGCTGGTTTTTAGAGGTTGACTTGTACCATTTATAAAAATCAGCCGTAATATCATCAACAGTTGAGTAAGGCTGCCACTCGTTTGCAGGAGAATAATCATCAACAAAAACCGTCATTCCAAACTGCGCACCCGCTTCAATCTCTTTAGCCGCATTCCAGACAATTCCTATCTCTTTTTGAAGTGTTGAGAGAAGACCAACCATGCTTGTTGAAACATCTAAAACAAAGACAATATCAAGATTTGAATAACAAACCATGCCGCTTGTGTTGACACCTTTTGAGGCATTATTATTTTCATAGAGAGCATAAATTGTGTAGTAGTAGGTTTTTCCAAGCTCCACATTTTTATCACTAACTGTTTCGCCATTTCCTTCATAAAGCACTTCGCCATCATCCATTGAAGTTGCGTAAGCATCTGTATTTTTGAGCACTTTAACACTTTTAAACCCAGCCTGATCAGGATTTTTCCAGCTTAACACTGCTGGATCTTCGCCGTTGAACTTAACAGTAAAAAGAAGAGGTACGCCGTAATAAGGGCCTTCATCAATATCAGGTGTTTGCGCATCATCTTCAGTGTTATCAGGATCGTTTTCCGGAGTAACAGAGCCATCTGTATCATTTTTTTCGATAACATCAGCTTCATTTTTAACATTTTCAGCATCTTTAGCTTCATCGCTATCCGCCACAATCAAATTATCGTTTTGCAACAAATCGCCATCATTGTTGTTTGGAGATACCCCGTCATTAACAGGAGTATCGGTACTGTCAGCAGCGCAACCTGTAATAATTAAAAATAGAATCAGAAAAGAAACAGACAAAAACTTTTTCATAAGATGCCTCCTTTAAAAAAAAAACCCGAAAAAACAGAAACACAATATTAAATACAAGGATTCTTCTCGACCTGATTTTCTATTATTTATCTATTTTTATATTAGAACGCATGGAAGAGAGTTGGCAGAAGTTCTGATATCTGAACCTTATTTGTCTAAAGCCAGATTGATGGCTACTTTTTATAAAAAATCACACAAATATTTGACAAACATAACTTCAGTATGTAATTTCAAACAATTAAGATCTAAATCACAGGAAAGTTCCTTTGAGTATAGTTGATTATAAAAACACTTCCCTCACGCGCGTGAAGGTCGCTGGTCGCTGGTCGCTGGTCGCTGGTCGCTGGTCGCTGGTCGCTGGTCGC
>CAZISX010000118.1:0-10311 GCA_964542005.1 uncultured Spirochaetales bacterium | reverse complement strand
GCAGGACCTCAGGGCTTATTAAACCAGAACACAGAATATATGGGAATCTGCCACGACGATCCGCAGGTGACTGAGCCTTCAAAAATCAGATACGACGCATCAATAACACTCGAAAGAGATGTCGCTCCTGCCGGCGAAGTTACAGTTTCTGTAATTCCTGCAGGCACTTACGCGTCATATATCCACACAGGCTCTTATGAAAATCTCCACAAATCCTATGCTCATCTTTGCGGAGAGCTGATTCCTGCAACCGGCCGCGAAATCAAAAATTCGCCAAGCATCGAAATCTATCTGAACGATCCTGATACAACACCGGAAGCAGAAAGAAAGGTTGAGATATTGATTCCGGTCGAGTAGGATTTTTTCTCACAATTTCAGATTGAATTATTTTGCGGAGCGACGCTCCTCATAATTTGACTGTTTTGCTGAATTCTAGGTTATAAACCGCGAAAACTGTCTGGATTTTGTGGGGATGAGAGGGGTAATTTGTTGTTTTATAGTTGTTTTAAGTCGATATCTTCAGTTATAATCCAAAATCCTAATGCTCGAGTGAACTTGTCTAAAGAGTTATATTCTATTTCAAGGTCAATTTGGTCTTTATTGTTTTTTGTGTCTATATCTGTAATTGAAAAAACGAGTTCTTTGTTACAATTTATCCGTCCGTGATTAATTCCATTTCTTAATCTTCTAATTAAATAATGTAATTTCAATTCATCAATTTTCCCATTTTTTACTTTCCAGCCATTCTTAAAACCCCACTTTTCATGTAATAAATTTATTGTCATTTCTTTTGGGATACGATCCCATATTACTTCTTTGGGAAGTGCAATAAATGTATAAAGTGAAGAAATTATTGTGTATTGGTTATATAATGGACGATTTTTCAAATCCAGTTTTTTAATATTCTTGAATTGGTCAGCTAATTCAGTCAAGCGACCCTTTTGTGCGTTATTATAGATTAATTCAAGTAGTGAGTTAATCTGAAATTGATTTGTTACAAGTTGTATCAAGTCTGATTTGTTCATTTTCATCCATCAATGCTCATTACCTATATTTTTTCCAAATATCTGCAACCATCATAATTCCCCAGTTTTTAACAAAATTTCTCTCATTCCAATCATTTTTTTTATAATGCACCAAAATATATTTTAGAACCTTCTTACAGTCAATTTTTTAATTTATAATCTGCTGGAAATTAATCAGCATGTGCGTCTGCACCATTTTCCTGCAACCGTGCTCTGTTTGATATCAATAATCATTCTCTTCTTCAAGTCTGGCAGGGTGTTTTTTTGTAAAACACCAATTAATTCAACCGATTACCACAATTCTTGCTCTAAATTTTTCAGACCTTCCGCTTGGAACTTATTTTATTTTGCGGAGAGCAATTCCTCAAAATCATACTATTTTGCGGAGTGTTACTCCTCATAATTTGACTATTTTGAGGAGTTGTGTATTCTCTATATAGTTTTTTTATTGGAGGAAACATGATTCCCAGAATCTATAACAACCTGGAAAATTTCATGAAAAAGGGAAAAGTGCTGGTTATATACGGCCCGAGACAGGTTGGAAAGACAACACTTATTAAAAATTATATTTCAGCCACTCAGCAAAAATGCAGGTTTGATACTGGTGAGGATGTTAGAATTCTTGAGCTGTTTTCTTCAAAAAATCCTGACAAACTTGCAGAGTATGCGTCAGGCTATGATGTTATTATTATTGATGAAGCTCAGAAAATTCCTGATATTGGCGCAGGACTTAAAATGCTGATTGATAGAAATCAGGAACTGACAGTCATTGCAACCGGCTCATCCTCCTTTGATCTTGCTGGACAGATTGGGGAACCGCTTACCGGGCGCAAAAGAACACTGACCCTTTTTCCAATTTCTCAAAAAGAGCTTTCAGCCATATACAATAAATTTGAATTAAAAGAAAAACTTGAGGAATTTCTGGTATTTGGCTCATATCCTGAAGTGCTGACCGCACAAAATAGTGCAGAGAAAATGAGAGTGATTAACGAGCTGGCTTCGAGCTATCTTTTGAAAGATATTATTGCGCTCGATAAGATAAAAAACAGCCGGGTTATTTTTGATTTGCTGAGACTTCTTGCTTTTCAGGTCGGAAGCGAGGTTTCGCTGCATGAAATTGCGACACAGATTGGTGTTGATGGCAAGACTGTAAACCGCTATATAGATATTCTTGAAAAATCATTTATTCTTTTCAGGCTTCAGGGTTTCAGCAAAAATCTGAGAACTGAAATGACTAAAAAAAATAAATACTATTTTTATGACACCGGCATCCGCAACGCCCTTATTTCAAACTTTAATCCGCTTAATGTAAGAAATGACACAGGACAGCTCTGGGAAAATTTTCTCTTCACCGAGCGGCTTAAAAAACAGGCGTATGAACCGCTTTTTGCAAACAACTATTTCTGGCGCACATGGAGCCAGCATGAGATTGATTTTGTTGAGGAAAGAGAAGGTAAAATCTTTGGCTATGAATTCAAATTTGGTGATAAAATGCCGAAAGCACCAAAACTCTGGCAGGAAACCTATCCTGAAGCTGAATTCCATGTTATAAACCGCGAAAACTATCTGGATTTTGTGGTTTAAGTTGGTTCATGAATTATTCAAATTGCGGGCATGAGGAATAATGTTCTCTAAATACCCAATCAATTCAGCCCATTGCCACAATTATCGCTCTGAATTTTTCAGACCTTCCGCCTGAAATTTATCTTATTTTGTGGAGAGTTTGCTTTGTAAATGTCAAAACTACTACTACTCTTCTTTTTTATCGCTAATTAAAAGAATCTCTTTTGCTTTGAGAGGAGAGACCACTTCTTTACCGGTTTTTTGCTCAAGTTCAAGCCGTGCGTTTTTTGCAATCATTCCGCCCTGTTTCGCAATATCAATATGTTCCGAAAATGTTTCTGGATTATTTGCTTCTGAAATTTCTTTTGTAGAGAGTTCTGCAAGCATATTCAAAACAAGCTCTTTATTTGTCATATTGTCGCGAAGATTTTCCTTTTTAAGTCCCTTGAACTGCTTATATTCTTTTGCTGTTTTATCTGCCCATGTCTTATAAATAATATCTGTTAATGTTGCAAACTGCTGACCTTCTTTTAGTCCATGCTTTTTCCATTCATCAGTTAGCTCTTTGCGGATTTCTATGCTTTTAAGACGCTGATTAATCCAGTTATCAGAATAACCAAGCTTTTTATACTCATACAGGGCACGATCTATAGTAAGTTCGGGATCTTGCATTTCATCAATACGGTCTTTTGCTATTTCAGCCAACCATAACTTGAATGGCTCCGCCTTTGGAGATGGTATTGACTGAATAAGCCGGAATAGCTGTTCGGTATCAAGCACATCGGTTAAGCGCATTTTACCATCTGGAGCACTCATTTTTAACCCGTGACAATTTGTCACGGTTTGATTGCCCTCTGCTTTTAATCTTTGTTTCAACTTTCGCCAATATGCGCCTGGATCTATGCTGTCTGTTAGCACAGCAATTATATCAACCACAGAAAAATACCATTTTTCCTGTTCTGCATCCCAAAAAGTACGAACAAGTTTTTCATCAAAAATTTTCACTTCTTTTTTCATATCAGCCTCACAACATCAGCGATGCCTAAGTTCTTTATAATTTTTTCCCTTCCTTAAATTCAGGCATCAAAATATAGTTGAGAACATCCTCACAGTCAAATTGTTTAATCTTCGTTGGTATAGTTCCCGTCACTGCAAATCTTCAGGAACAGCAAACTTATTTTGCGGAGAGCAATTCCTCGAAATCATGCTATTTTGCGGAGTGCCACTCCTCATAATTTGACTATTTTGAGGAATTCCAGATTATAAACCGCGAAAACTATCTGGATTTTGTGGTTTAAGCTGGTTCATGAATTATTCAATTGAGGACATGAGGAATAATGTTCTCTCATCATAAAAGTTGCAAAAAGAGGACTCAATAAAAACCCAATAAATTCAGCCCATTACCACAATTCTCGCTGCGAATTTTTCAGCAAAAGCTCTGTCGTGAGTGACACAGATAACTGTTCCGTTATAGTTCAAAAGTGCATTTTCCAGCGCTTCTCTTGACGAAATTTCAAGATGAGACATTGGCTCATCAAGTAAAAGAAGGTCATAATTGCCGACAAGCATTCTGGTTATTGCAACTTTGCTTTTTTCGCCTGCACTGAGGGTTCTTATTTTTTGGTAAACTTTATCTCCTTTTATGTTGAGGCAGGCGAGTATAGTCCTTGCTTCTTTCTCTTTTTCTGTGTTTATCGGAGAAATCGCTTCAATTATGGAGTCATCTTTTTTCAAATTGTCAAATTCCTGAGCAAAATAGCTGACTTTTGCAGATGGGGCAATGGTGATTTCGCCTGAATCCGCCTCAATAAATCCAGCTATTATTTTAAGAAGCGTTGATTTTCCGCTTCCGTTTTTTCCTGTTAAAGCAATTTTTTCGCTATTTTCAGCTGTGAGTGAAAAATTGGCAAAAACCTCTTTATTGCCGAATGTTTTTGAGATGTTATCTATCTTTACCACAAATCTGTTCTTTACATTGCCGGAATTAAGTATCAGCTTGATCCCCTCTTTTTTATTTATCCCCAGATTTTCAATGCCCCGGCTTATCTCTTCAATCCTTTTCTCCAGTATTTTCGCACCTTTCATAATATTCTGCTCTCTGACAAGTTTGCGCTCTCCGTCATCAATTTTGCATAATCCCCCATTTTTTTTGACAGATCTTGAGGGCTTGAATTTCTCGTTTTTTTCTGCGTGGACTTTTTTTTCTGCAACTGTTTTTTTGAGCTTTCTGATTGACTCTTTTGCTTCTTCATATATTTTGAGTTTTTCAGCCCGCTCTTTTTCTGAGAATGATTTGTAGTCTGAATAGTTGCCGCTGATTTTTCTTATGCTGTCATGGCTCAGTTCCCAGAGTGAAGTTACACAGCTGTCTATGAATTTGCGGTCGTGACTGACAATAAGCGTAGTAATATCAATGTTTTTAACAAAATTTTCAAGCCAGATTATAGCCTCTGTGTCAAGATGATTTGTCGGCTCATCAAGAAGAATTATGTCGGGATTTGTAATAATTATTTTGAGGAGAGCGAGTTTTACCTTTTCTCCGCCGCTGAAATTTTCAGGGTTTTTCTCATAAAAATCAGCATCAAACCCGAATAAATCCCGTTTCTTTTCAATCTCAGACTCAATCTCAAAACCTCCAAGCTCTGAATATAATGAATAAAGTTCACACTTGGCAGCTTCATCAGCACTTTGAAGTTTTCTGTAAATATCCAGCAGCTCTTTCTCGGATGAAAGAAGAAATTCAATAGCTTTTTCAAAACCTTGAGTGATGTTTTCCTGCATAAGAAACGCAGTTTTAAGATTCTCTTTTTTTGTAACAGTTCCTGAGCCTGGCGAAAAAACACCGTCAATAATTTTCAAAAGCGTTGTTTTCCCGCATCCGTTTGCCCCTATTAATGCGATTTTATCCCCTTCATAAACAGCGGCAGAGATGTTTTCAAAAACAGGATTTTGTGATGATTCGTATTGATATGATATTTTTTCCAGATTTATTTGTAACATAAAATCTCTCCATGTAAAAGTTGCTTAAAAGTAATTGGAAAATTTGGAGAGATTAGATTTTCATCGGAATAAAGACCTCATAAAATTAGCTGATCGATTTTATTGAATATATTTTACTTTGTCAAGCAGATTTTTATCTAACACTCAAAACTCAAAACAGGATCTATTTCATAGAGTTTTCCGCCTTGACTTTTGCACCCGTTCAGATTGAAAGAATCATCTAAGAGCAGGTGCTTATCTTTAAAAAGCGTACTTATTTCCGAACAGAAACCTTTCTGGCAAAAAAATTAAAAAATCAGGACGATTTCTATTTTCAGAACATATATGATTTGTCGCGATAAATAGAGATGTGCCGCATACTTAATTAATTTTATGGGGGTCTGAATGAAAAAAATTATTTTTTTGCTCTCTTTGCTGGTTGCTGTTTCTTGCACCAAAGAGTCTTCGTGCAATTGTCCAAACAATGATGGTGACAATTCAGGTTGTAATGATTCTGCACCTGTAACTGATGATGGAAAACCTGACGAAACAGTTGATGACATTGATGCTGAGAAATTGATAAATGATGTTGATGCTGACAGCTCAATAAAAGATCCGGATGCCGATAAATTGATAAATGATGCTGACAATCCATTGGTAAGCGCAACATCCAAAGATGGTTATGAAGTTGATGAAAAAGGAGGAAGCAAGACTGCACCGAACACTGAAGGCATCACACAGGCACCGAAGAACCCGTTAATCGAAATGGCAATAAAAAATGGGATTATCCTTAAAAAAGCAGATGCTTTTACTATTAGTTATTCCGACGGCTATAATATTAATTTCGAAATTACAGAGGAACAAGCTCGTGAGCTGTTGCCTGAAAATATCAGACCAATAAAACTTAAGATTCTTGATAATGAGAAAGAGCCTAAATATTACATTTCATTATATTTAGCTGGAATGGAAAATAGTGATTCAATGGAACGGTGTGATGTTTTTACTTACGGCATTGATCACAATGATGAATTAACCATGTACTTTCTTGCAGGAATTATGGAGTTCCCCGATATGGCAAAGAAGCCTGGCACTCAAAGAGATATGTTTGAAAGCATTATGAAATATATGGCAAGAGATTCAAGAACCGGAGAAGCAGCGTATCCCCATTATGAATCACAAGATATAAGCTCAGATAAAGATACTCTAAAAGTTACTTATAAGGATGCTCGGGTTGAACTGAAGAAATGTGAGCCTGCAACTGTTGATAATCGTTTCAGCCGTGCGTTTGTTCTTGTGAACAGTCAGATATACAGAACTGATATTGACAGAAATGTTAATTATTTCAACCAGAGCTTTATCAATGCAAAAGTTCAGGAGAAAGACCTCAATTGTGTTGAGGTTGAAAATCCGGAAAAATTTCATCGAATGTTGAAAAAGGAGAACCTCAAATCTATTCAGTATTATGGCAGCAAAGATAAGCAAATCAGATGGTATTTTGAGATGTAGCAAAAGGAGCGGATATGTTCAAAATTATTGTTATTATTGTTCTTTTTTCTCTCATCTCCTGTGATTACGATAAAAATTCTGCCGCAGAAAATGAGCATGACGCTATACAGGAACAGGCTGATCAGGAATCCTCAGATAATCCAGTATATGATGATGATCCCATATATGATGCTGAAATTATTACTCAGGACGCTTCAGAAAATGATGCTGAAGCAGATTCCGGAGAGAACGAAGAATCAGAAGATAGCTACAGTGACAGTGACACAGCCACAGGTGAAAGTGATGTGAACGGAACAGTTCCTGATTTGGAGTACTTTCTCGAAGGCAACAACAACTGCTATATGATGCAGGCCTACTTTCCCAAAGATATTCTTGCAGAAATGCTGCCCGAAAAGCTGACTCTTCCTGAGGATGTTGATATGAAAGCATATTATCCTGAAACAGAACTGCGCAACGAAACGCTCCCGTTTATCGCAAGTTTTTGTCACGGTTCGGAGATTCATGATATTCTCACCAATAAAAGTGTGCCGGAGCAGGAGGAGCTGATGTTTCTATTTCCGGTTGTCTATACCCACGAAGACGGAACAAAATATATGTGTTCATACTCTCCTGTTTTATATCTCAACTCCCGCCTGGGCGTTGCTGGCGGGCTTTATTACGGTTTGAGAAAAGAGTATCATTCTGAAATGAAGTATGAGGAGCCGACACCAACCTCAAAATGGTGGGATATTGAAGATATTCTTTACGCATCATTTGAACAGAAGGGAGAAGAATTGAAAGAGCTGCCTCAGTTTTTCAGGCAAATTTTATCATCGCCGTTTGTTACGATGTCTTATCCTCAGCCGATTGTGTCAATGGTTTTCTATCAGTCAAAAGTTTATCCTGAAACTGTTCGCCAGGCTGATGGAACATTTCGCTGGAGTTATGAAGGTGCCGAAATATCTCACGAAAATGATGTGCCGTCAGCATATTCAAGATATTTTTTCACCATGTCAAAACCTATGAATGCCAGAAAGTTTTTTGGCGATTGATTATAATTTTGGTTGTTTTTCTGTGTTTCATTTTTTTTACATGTTAAGTTTGGAGGTTTGAAAATGAAAAAAAGGTCTCTATTATTATCTCTGTTGCTTTGTATTTCTTTGATGACAGCTGCCTGTACTCCGTCTGAGGAAAGCGGAGCTGTAAATGATGAAACTGGAGAAGCTGATCAGGATTCTATTTTTGATAATGATTTAAATAAAACGGACAGCGACCTTAACAATCCTGCTGAGGATAAAGATCTGGAAGAGGTAAAACCTGACAGCGATATTAACAATCCTGCTACTGATGAAGATCTGGGAGAGATAAAACCTGATGACAATATTAACAATCCTGTTGATGGTGAAGATACTGGAAACATTAAACCTTATGGTTATCTTGATATAAATTTTTCCTCTGATTTTATTCTTGACGGCAGCAAACTGAAAGATTCGACATATCTTAATACAAATCTGAAAAATGCTATGAAGACAACTGTTGCTTTCAGCGGCACCTATGGCAACAGCAAAATTCCCGATGTAACAGCTGCAAGCAACCAGCATTATTCATACCGCACCCCAAATACAGACAAACCATCAACCATTACAGCAATGCAGGAATCTTATAAATCGGATAAAAAAACTCTTGCTGCCCCCTTAGCTGTGTTTCGTTTTAAAAGTGATGCAATTACTGCCGGAACATATACAGCAGACTGGGATGAAGCATCTAATTCGTATGCCTATCTGATGGTGCCTGTAGATGCATCAAATAAGTGTTTGGCAGCAATCAGTTTCGGAGGGTCGGTAACTGTTTCATCTTCAGAGAATACAATTAACGCAGATGGTGGAAAAATTGTGTTCACAGGCACAAAAATTCCGCTATATCATCCAACCCGGACTCCTATCGGTGATTTGACCGGTGAACTTGATAATATTGTTATTTGCCCGATTGACAACAGCTTTATTCCTGCACTATTCTAAAAAAATTGAAGGACAAAAACACATAAATAACTGAACCGTTCTATTACTCAATAAAAAAATCATTTTTTTGCAGAAAAAAGCTAAAAGCTCTCTCATTTCAATCATCTTTTTCATAATCCGCCAAAATATAGTTTAGAACTTTCTTGTAATCAAGGTTTTTTTTCTTAAAGACAAAGCAATTTTTATCACAAAAAAATTTCATGTGCAACTTTTTCCGCCTTGATTTTTGCAGGCTTCATGTCGATTATTGCCTTGACTTTTGCAGGTTTTTGACCAATTATTGCCTTGACTTTTGCACGACATGATGCTATTATTGCCTTGAATTTTGCATGAAAGAGGTGTGTCTTGAAAAGATTTTTTATGAACAACCTATTGAAATGGAAGGCTAATCCAGACAGAAAAGCTCTTCTTATCAGAGGTGCGAGACAAGTCGGAAAAACTTATCTGGCAAGAGAGCTGGGGAAAACATTCCCGTATTTTCTTGAAATTAACTTTGAAATGGACTTGTCCGCAGATTCTTTTTTTAGCGGTTCTCTTGATCCTAATATGATAATTGAAAAACTCTCGCTGTACTATAAAACACCCGTAATTCCGGGTAAAACATTGGTGTTTTTTGATGAGATACAGTCATCTCCAAATGCTTTGAGATCTTTAAGGTTTTTCTATGAAAAAATGCCGGAACTCCATGTTGTTGCTGCTGGCTCTTTGCTGGAATTTGCATTGGCACAAATTCCTTCTTTCGGGGTAGGAAGAATTGAATCCCTTTTTCTCTATCCAATGACATTTTTTGAATTTTTGGAGGCGATGGGAGAGGATGCTCTTGTTTCATATATAAAATCCAGAACACCGGAGAATCCTGCAGACAACATTATTCATCAAAAAATTCTTGATCTTTTCAGGACTTATCAGATTATTGGTGGACTGCCTGCTTCAGTCAAACACTATGTCAGCAAGAGGGATTTGCTCGGTTGTCAGAAAATTCTCGATGATCTTCTCACAACACTGCGAGATGATTTTGCAAAATACAAGGGACATATTTCGCTGGATAAACTTTCTGAGGTTTTTCGCTCTATCGCACTGCAAAATGGAGGTAAATTTATTTACAGCAAAATATCTCAGGAGCGTTATTCAGGCTATAAATCTGCTCTAGAAATGCTTGTAAATGCCGGTTTTGCCTACAAAATTTTTCACACATCCGCACGCGGCATTCCTCTTGGAGCTACAGCTGATGACTCAAAGTT
>CAZISX010000117.1:6456-10552 GCA_964542005.1 uncultured Spirochaetales bacterium | reverse complement strand
CCAGTGCTTATTTTTTTATGAATGCAAAAAGGTATTTATATAATTTTGCCGACCTCTAATGACAGAAAAATTGTATCATCTCCTTCTTTTTGGCGCTGTAGAGACAGGTTTCAAACCTCTCTCTATTCTTTTTCAATATTTGGAGACTCTTTGAGAATCAATTCTGACTCTTTTTTAGTATCGGGAGACTCTTCGAGAATCAATTTTGACTCTTTTTCAGTATCGCGAGACTCTTGGAAAGCCAGCAGAGACTCTTTTTCAGTGTCAGGTGTGACTCTTTTTCAATATATGGAGACTCTTTGAGAACCAACTCTGACTCATTTTTAGTATTGGGAGCATCGCGGAGAATCAAAAGAGATTTATTTTAGATGTCAGGAGAGATTTATTCCTTCACCGCTTTTTGTTTTTTGACAAAATTTTTGCTGAGTTCGTCAACAAGTGTGTCAAGCTCGCCGCCCCGGTTGCTGTTTTTAGCAGCCGCATAGACAGTAAGTGCGCTGGAGTATGCTTCGCTGCCTGCAAGCATAAAAGTATCCTCTATTTTTTTCTGGAAATTATTAACAGTATGCAGCACCTTGAAAAGATTGAGATACAGCTCAACATCTTTTTTCATCTCATTGACATCAAATTTTTTAGGGAGATAACTGTCATCATGCAAAGCCAGCTCAAGTGATTTTTCAACAAACGCTCTACTCTTATCGCCCAGTTTAAGCATATTTTTCCGGTCATCAACCGATAAATCAATCAGAAAAGAGAGGCTCTTTTCGATATTTTTCAGATTTTCAATAACTGCATTTGCATTTTCAGCCTTAAATTCAACACTGATTTTGTTTTCAGCCATGATACGCTCCATGATTGGTTAAAAAATAAAAATAAAAGCAGGTAAACCTGTCTGAAATTTACATTACACATTGTAAGTTGTCAATTATTTGAGTTAAAAAAGACCAGTATTCACAGTGCCTCATCAAAAGAATACACTTTTTTCTTCCTGCCATTATGAAATTAGCATGCCATGAAAATTTCTGGTCAATTCCAATTTCAGGAACTGGCGTAAGTTTTATTTTTAGCTCAGCTCCCAGATTTTTGGTGGATTGTAGAAAAATGACGGCACTTCATTTAATTGTGTTTAAGTATGCTTTCAAATCATTTATATTATTAAAAAAGATCAATTCAGGTTCAAAGATATCGTCCTTAATAATAGCTTTTGAAAGGAAATGGTTTTTTATCCACACTTCACCTTTTTCCTCTATCCCACCTTTTCCCTTGCTTTTTATTTTCCCATCACCTCTATTTGGTAAAATTGCGGCAATCGGCGCACAATTTAGAATTTGCAAATGACAGATCGGGCATTCAAAATAATCGCGAAAATTTATAATCATGGAATTTCGTTTTTTGTCGACATATAAACATTGCGGACATACTCCTTGCATTTTCAAGTAATTTGGATTAATTTCTATATTTGGTATCTCATCTTGTGTCAAGCTAAAGATCTCAGTAACGCTGCTAAGCATTTTATTAGTTAGACAATACAATCTAATGTTGCGATTTATTTGATCAGTGTACTGATTTAGCAAATTATAAAATTTTTTTTTTTCTTCTTCAACTATATCCTTACTGGTTAGCAGACTATAGCTTGTTGAATGAATTAAAGAGCTTGTAAGATCATACATTAAATCATACTCCTTTATTAAACCAACCTCTTCTGCTTTTTCTTTCCAGCTTTTTTTGTCTTCCAAATAATTGGCTACTTGATTAGGTTTAATGTTTGAGGCAAAACAACACTGAAACAATCTGTTGTTAGGAATAGTTTGCTCAAATTTCAGTTTCTCATCCATGTGTTTAGTTAATTCTGATTTGAAGCTTTCTTTTCTTTTATCAAGAAGATGTTGTTGAAAACCATAGCCATTGTGTTTAACCCCTTGAAAAAACATTGTTATATGATTTTTGAATTTTTCATCAATCTTTTCATCAATCTTTTCATCAATCTCTTCCATATTTAATAGATTGTCTATTGAAAGTAACTGTTTTTCAAAATCTTCAATTTCATCTAACAACAGAAGTTCATCATCAATTCTTTTAATTAATTTTTTATATTTTTCAACGAACCCACAAATCAGGCCATATTTTAGTTTTAAAACATAGACAGGGTCTTTCACTAACAATTTTGAGACAACCAAAGTTTCAAAACAATATCTTAATGTAGAGGCGAAATTAAGTAGATTGTCTTCGTTGCTAAAGATTTTTTTCAGTAAATTAAGTATTTTTTCCAACATTCTTTTGCAACTTATTCAACTCATCTAATGTATCATTGCATTCAACAATTATCGTTTGTGTTTTGTTGCGATATTGTTCTAATAAAATCATACATTTCTCCATCTTTAAGGTTTTTATTGCACCATATGTTTTTGATCTGGCACACCAGTTAATTTTTTACAAAAAAACCACTGCTTTCTCTAAATTCTTTAAAAAATCAAAATCTTCAGAACTTTATCACACCCTCTTTCTTAAGTCAAAAAGGCCACCTTTGTTTTTTTGCAAAAAAATGAAACAGATAAATATTGTAAAAATGGCTATTTCATGCGGTGTCTTTATTGAGTTCTTGAATTGCTTTGATCATTCGAGCGAAGAATTCGATGTGGCGGGGTAAGTAGAGATCTGCTTCTTTCTCACCAGAACCAGCAAAATGTTGAAGCAAATATTAGTAAAAAACATTTCAAGTTTGCACCTCATTTTAAAAGTTTTATAAAGATCACTCTTTTGTAGCTCCCTTTGATTTTTTAGATGGAGATATTTTTGTACCTGAAGATTTTTGAGGAGCATATCCACCACAACTAAAAGACCTGAAATATGGCACCAAATCATCAAAGGTTTTGTATTTTTGAGATAGATAATTCATATAATCTTTTGTCGGAATACCTAATGAATAACCAGCATCTTCGAGACTTTTATCTATAACATTTTGGATCAGCGTTCCATTCATTATTTTTCTTCCATAATCAGTAAGTCCTTGACAATATAAAAGTTGACTAATTTTATTTGCATCGCTTTGGTCAAATTTATAGTGGCTTTCAAGCAGATTTATTATTTCTTCATTGGATGTTTCGTAAACTAACTGCATATAGCTTTTATATCTATAATCTTTTTCAATGTCGCTCATGTCAAATGGGCGATTAAATGATTTTTTTATGTCTATATTATAAGTCATTAAATACTTTAGCCATTTTAAATCATCAAATCGAATTCCAAGAGAGAGAGGGGTTACAACTCTTTCTCTAAGTACGGTGTCTTTAAATTTAATGTAACTGCTGTTTATATTTGCACCTGCTTTAATGAGTTGTTCAAATATTTGCAGTCTATTATAATCACAATACTCTATACCACTACAATCTGTTTGAGGCAATTCCCAAACATTTCCATGTATTGAATAGTTTAAGAATATCGCACCCAGAGCATCTGTTTCATAAATACCTCGAATATGATTATTTGATAAAAACTCTTCTGTTTCTATTAGAGACCTCTTATTTATATCTATTTTACTATTTATGAGCAACTCTACCAACTCCTTATTTTTGAATAATGCTGCTGCAACTAAAGGAGATTTTCCTAAATTCGGATCAGCATTTTTAGAAAGTAATAAGGATACAGCATCAACACCAGAATAGTCGCATGCTAGATATAATGGTGTTTTGTTATCTTTTGTTGTTGCATTAATGTTTGCATTATTCTGAATTAATAGAGAGAGTATTTCTATTACACCGCCAGATGCTGCATAATGAAGTGGAGTATATCCATTTTTATCTTTTTTGTTTATATCAATTTTATTTTTAATAAGTAAAGCAAAAAGATTGGCAGCATCATTGTCGATATGCTCTAAATTCCCAAAATAATGGAGCAAATTTGCCCCCCTATCATTTTGAATGTTTATTTTAGCTCCTTTTTGAATTAATTCTAAGGCGACTTGAAAACTGTGGTTTTGTAGTGCAATCATTAAAGGGAAAATTTTCCCATCAGTTTGTAATGCTTCCCAATCACCATTGAAAGGAAATAAATTCTTTGCACTCGGATTGGCACCATATTTAAGCAAAATCTTAATATT
>CAZISX010000117.1:5330-6446 GCA_964542005.1 uncultured Spirochaetales bacterium | reverse complement strand
TGATTCCAGCATTATGTTCTCGGATAGCTTGATTAAGAACTGCTTTTTTATTTATTTCTCCAGCAACATCAAATCCCGTTGTTTTGAGATAATTTAGGAGTTCCTCAAGCTCTTCTGCTGGCAAAAATCTTGCTGCACTTATTAAAAAATTGCTTTTTTCTGGGTTAGTTCCTTTTTCTATAAACAGCTTTACCATTTCCAAAGATTCTGGGATTGAAACTACTGCTTCAAGTAAATCTCCAGCATTTTTAACATCTGCACCGTGTTCAATAAGTAGCTTTGCAATATTTCTAAAGCCATTAATTAATGCTAATAAAAGAGGAGTTGTTTCTTCTTGATTTTTTTGATACTTAAAATTTATGTTGGCTTTTTGTTTTATCAGAGTCTCTGCCAATATATATTGTCCGTTCTCAACAGCCCAGAGCAATGCTGTTTTTCCTTTATTATCTCCTTCTCTTGCAATAGCATCAACAAAACCTTCTCCCGAAATAGCATCCAAAAACTCCAATTCCTCAGGATATTTTTTATTTATAATTTTATTATAAATATTATGTATATAGCGATTGAGTGCGGAATATTCATAAAACAATACAAACCGACACCCATCTTCATCGCTACTTTTACTTTTACATTTTTTAGGAGAATAATAATCAAAATTTTCGTCGTATATACCGCCCAAAAAACCAATATAATCTTCAAATAAATATTTTTTTTTATTCTCTATATCAAAAATAGCAACATTTCTGATAACCGCTCCATAAGCATCAAACTTAAGTTTCTCAAAAAACAATAAATATTCAGAAAGATTACTGTTTTGATAACATGAAAAATTACCATTACATTTTTCTGCCATTTTTTTAAGATTTTCTGGCGATTGTTCTAAACTTATAATATTGTATGGAGAATTTTCAATATTTTCAACAGCATCTACAAAACAAGGAGGGCAAGAATTCGGACTTCCACATTCATTCAATTTATCCGGATTAATACAGGGCATTAAAACAAGTGTTTTTGTATTTTCCTGACCCAACAATAATGTTGAAACAAAAATTAGTAAAAAACATAAAAAACATTTCAAGTTTACACCTCATTTTAAAAGTTTTATAAAGATCACTC
>CAZISX010000117.1:3173-5320 GCA_964542005.1 uncultured Spirochaetales bacterium | reverse complement strand
TTTTTAAGCTGACTGTTTATAACATTCTGAACAGTGTTGCCATTCATTATTTTTCTTCCATAATCAGTAAGTCCTTGACAATATAAAAATTGGCTAATTTTATTTGCATCACTTTGGTCAAATTTATAATACTTACTTAAAAGCTCTATCATTTCAGATTTTTCTAAAATAATTGCCAAAAAAAATGGTGTTACTTCTGCTAGTTTTCCAGCAATGAATTTTTTCTTAACATCTGCACCATTTTGTAAAAGGATAGATGCTACCTCAATATTACCCTTCCGGACAGCCTGTTCTAAAGGAGTGCAGGAAGACTTTTCTTTATCATCGTTAAATCCCCAGGATTCTTTATTAACATCAGCTCCAAGTGAAATAAGTTTTTGTACTAATGCAGCATTTTGTTTTTCAATTGCTAGAAGTAACGCTGTATAATATCCGCCGCTATCATTTTTACTCTCTCTATTTACATCTGTTTTATGAGTAACCAGCATATCAATCATATCTAAATTTTCATTTCCAACTGCTGCAACAATAACAGATTGCCCGATATTTACTTTTGCGCCATTTTGCAGAAGTATTGAAACTGCATCTATATTGTTTTTTACAACAGCTTCATGCAGAGGCGTCCAACCATCAGAGCTTAGTGCGTTAATATTTGCTTTGTGCTCCAAAAGAATTTTTATGAAATCCATTTTCCCTTCTCTTGCGGCTACATGAAGCGGGGTTATACCATTTTTATTTTTGGAATTAACATTAAATCCTTTTGCCATAAAAAGTCGCAACAGTTCCTCTACAACAGGATCTCCTTTGACATCAGCAGCAATCAAATCTTCAAAAGCTGTGTCTCCATTCATTTTATCTTTTATTTTTACATCTGCTCCGCTGTTGATAAGCTCTTTTGCTATTAAAAATTGAAATGAAACAATTGAACGCATTAATGGAGTTACGCCTCTATCATCTCCAATATTAGGATTTGCTCCAGCCGCAATAAGTACTTTAACCGACTCAAGTTTTTCATCAAATTTTGAAGTTCTAACAAGATTGATTAATGCAGTCATGTCTTCGTTTTTAGATCTCATATTTAAATCAATTTTTATGCTTTTAAAGTATTCAAAATATTCTTTTATCTTTTCTGGAGGTAAAAGAGCTGCCTGTAGAAGAAAATCACTTTTTTTAGGATCTGCTCCTTTTTCAATCAATATCTTTATAACATCTAAAAAGTCTGGATTTAAGACGGCAAACCGAAGCAAATCTCCAGAATTTTTTATATCTGCCCCTTTTTCTATCAAAAGTTTTGCAACAGCTTTGTGTCCGTTATAAATTGCAATAGAAAGCGGAGTATGATTGAGATAGTCTTCATTTCCTATAGATGGTTTGAAATTTATATTTGCCTTGTTTTTTTTTAGTTTTTCAACTAAGTCAATCTGTCCATTTTCAGCAGCCCAAAAAAGTGCGGTTTTACCTTTGTCGTCTCCGTTTTTGCAGATAGTATCAACAAAAATTTCTCCCAGCGAAGCTTGCATAAGTTCTTCATCATCCGGAAAGTTTGCTTTTATTATCTTGTCTTGAATAGGAGAAATATAATATGATAACATTTTTTTTTCCATGAAAAACTCAATCCGTATCCCCGTATCAGGATTTTCACTCACAATTTTCTCACATTCCAATCCGCTTTGTCCAATAAATCCAACAATTTCTTTAAAAACATATTTTTTTTTCAGTTCTCGATCTATCAAAAGAATATTTTGTATAAGAGCACTGGTTTCAGATACAGAATATGATGTGAAAAGCAAATAACTATCAAGCATACTATGATTTGAATAGCATTCCATATCGCCATTTTTACAATTCATCAGTGCATATTGAGTGGTATCCGAAGCCTTTTCTGAACTTTTAATGTTGTATTTTGCACTTAATTCTTCAAAAAAACCCTTGAACAAAGTTTCTATCATAGAGTCGCTCAATATTTTCTTGTTTTTTAATTCTGGAAAATTTTCAGAAAGTTTTCCCGGAAGCTCTGTCTTATTAATCGGAGGAACAACAATCAAATCAGCGCCACTTAAATATGAAAAAGCAATCAAGAATAATATCAATACAATTTTTTGCATAAGCTACTCCTTCGCTAAGAAAATAATTTTACCATCAATAGT
>CAZISX010000117.1:2836-3163 GCA_964542005.1 uncultured Spirochaetales bacterium | reverse complement strand
AAGTGCTGCAAAACCATCTTTAAATGATTTAGCATTTGCCGCATTTGTTTCTATCAGAGTGTTATTATTCTTATCAATATAAACAAAATTCTTGCCACGGGAAACAAGGGCAAAACCTTCACTGAATGATTGAGCACTGTCATACTGTGGATTTATAATCATAGAACCTTCATTGTTTATGTATCCAAATTTTCCGCCAGACTTAACAACAGCCAGAGATTCACTGAAATTAGCAGCATATTCGAATTGTGCTGGTATCTTGTATTCACCATTTCTGTTAATATATCCGAATTTATTTGCCATCTTTACAAGAGCAAGTTCTTCTTT
>CAZISX010000117.1:1693-2817 GCA_964542005.1 uncultured Spirochaetales bacterium | reverse complement strand
AAAGCAAAAGCATCATCATACTGCGGCTGAATAGAGAAAACACCATTTTTGTCAATATATCCAAACTTTTTAGTCTGTTTTACAAGAGCCACTCCATTGGAAAAATTATGAGCCATATCAAACTGCGGATTAATCTGAAACATTCCGGCAGCATCAATATATCCATATTTTGACCCAACTTTTACCACTGCAAGCCCATCATTAAAATCAGCTGCAAAATCAAATTGAGGATTCACAATATATTTGCCTTCACGATCAATAAAGCCATATTTTCCCCCAGTACAATTACCTTCAAAATCACATGAACCGCCACTGACCACTCTCGCAGTTGTGTTGTTAAAATCAAAAATATAGGAAAATTGTGGCTGTATTATATATTTTCCCGACTTATCAATCGTTCCCCACCTTCCTCCTGAAAATTTATTGTAACCGTCAATACAGCCCCAATAAATATTGCCCTGAGTGCAAATAAAAGTCTGTTTGCCGCCAAGATTTACAACAGCAACACCATTTTTGAAATTAAAAGCATAATCAAAAAGAGGCGGTATAACAAACTTCCCATTTTCATTAACATATCCAAACTTCTCAATATTGGAATCATATTTTAAAGCAAGCTCGCTTCCTGATTTTGAAGTAGTTTTGAAATGAAACTTTGCTGATTTATCTATAAATACAGTTCCCGATATTTCAGCTCCAGCAATGGTGTTTTTGAGAGAATCAATATTGTTAAATTTTGGTTCAACAATAAAAGTGCCTTCTGTATCAATAATGCCCCATTTTTTACCAGTCCGCACCCTTGCGACACTATTTTCAAAAGATTTAGCCTCATCAAATTTTGGATTAATTACAATTTTGCCTGTATTATTTATAAAAGCCCATTTTCCTTTGTCCCCGCCAACCTTTACAGGAGCAAGTCCATTAGCAAACGCTCCCGCATTATTAAATTGCGGCATAATTTTGTATTTCCCGGTAACATTAACAAAACCCCATTTGCCCTCAAATTCAACAGCTGCAAGCCCTTCAGAAAACTTATCAGCAGAATCAAATTGAAAATTGACAATAAGCTTTCCATTTGTATCAATATATCCAAATTTATCATCCTCATTTTTGACAGGAGCTCTCTC
>CAZISX010000117.1:0-1683 GCA_964542005.1 uncultured Spirochaetales bacterium | reverse complement strand
TCTTTTTTAATAAAACTTATCTGTTCTCCCATAGTTACTCTAGCAAGCCCATTAGAAAAAAATTCAGCGTTTTCAAACTGAGGGTTTATCACCATTGTTCCTTTTTTGTCAATATAACCATAGTTTTCACCTGTTTTGACCGGAGCAAGCCCATCAGAAAATTTACCGGCATCATCATATTCAATAGAACCTATTTCCTGTCCAGACTCAGAGATATAGCCATATTTATCCTTGACTTTAACAATAGCAACTCCCTCATTAAACGAATAAGCTTCATCATATTTAGGAGAAACAACAATATTTCCATCCTGATTTACAAAGCCATATTTGTCGCTGTCAATTTTTACAGGAATAATTCCCTTTATTTGGATTTTTTCCTTCTGCATCTGTTTTTCTTCTGTTTTCTTTGATGTGCTTTTTTCATTTTTACCATCTTGAGAGTTTTTTTTGCATGAAAAGACAACTAAACTTAAAACAATTGAGATAATTAATGCTAGCTTCATAAGTTTTTCTCCAATTATAAAAATTTAAAAATTATACTATCATGAGCTTCTTCTAATTCTTTTTTTAACTCTTTGTTTAGTACGATATCTCCATTTTCCCAAACATCTTCAGACTTTCTTTTAAAACCTCTGGCCGCCAAATCTTTTTCACAAACAATTAAAGCAACTACATCATTTTCTTCTTTTATTCTGATTTGAATAATCATAAAAATCTACCCCTCAACAAGTTTATATGCCTCTTAAGTTAAAAAACAACTGTAATAATTAGGGAGATATTCATCTTACACACCTAGCATTGAGATGCTTCATCTTAGGGATAAAGCTAACTGTACAAGTATTGAAATTCACAAACCACGCATCACCGGAATTATCTGACAACTCCGGTTCCGAGGATGACCACAAAAATGTGTAAAAATAGGAACTAGGATTATCACCTAACACTGAATAGCTCTCATAGCGCCTCCCAAAACTGCCGTTCCCATCACAATTTCTGCTACATTCTCTAGAAAGACAATCTGGGTCTTTGACTCGGCAATTTCCCTCAGCTTCATTGTCGGGGCAATTAATAATAATTGTTCTCAGCTCTGAAATAGTCGGTAATCGCCAGTCAGAATAACCTTCTTCTTCAAGATCTTCGCAATATTTAATTGCTTCTTCCCACATCATTTTTTTATTAAAAATTAACAAGGTTTTTGCTTTCTTTGACCACTGCAAACCGCCGTGGGTTAAACCAGTTTTCTTCACCACTGCCTCAATTCTCGAAACTTTTTTTTCCTGCAACTGAAGTGACTGCTTGAATTGACCTGATTTTGATTTCACCACAACCTCTTTGCTGCACAAGCCAACTTTGAATGTTCCCGGTGCTGTGCCAACCTCTTTGCCGTCAACTAAAACATCTGCTTCGATGTCGTTGCCCTCTTTATCCTGAGCTGTGACTTTGATGGCGGATTCTTTTTGTTTCAGCTCAAGGTTTATCTCTTTTGTTTCGCCTCGTTTTATTGTGAATTTCTCGCCTGATTGATGAAAACAACTGTCACCGTGTTCAATTTGATGATTTCCGGGGCTGATTACTCTTTTTGATATTGGAATTTTGCCAATTTTTTCACCGTCAAGTTTAACTTCAACTCCAAAATTGCCACTAACTGTAAGCCAGCCAAAATCAGGTTCCAATTCCCAGCTT
>CAZISX010000116.1:8419-10588 GCA_964542005.1 uncultured Spirochaetales bacterium | reverse complement strand
AAACAGCAAAAGAAGAAGCAAGAGCTGAAGGCGAAAAAATCGGGATAAAGAAAGGCGAAGAAATTGGAGAAAAAAGAGCAAAAATCGATATTGCGAAAAGTATGATTAAAAAAGGTCTTGATTCTGAAACTATTTCTGAAATTACCGGTCTCTCTGCAGAAGAAATCGAAAAAGTTAGATAAGATCTGAACTATTAAAAAAGGATTTATGTTATTGATTTTTGAAAAATTGTCAGCGATTTACGAAAAAACTATCTGTTCTCTGTCGCGAATTTTCTGCCTGCGCGGAGTGCTTCGATGTTGGAATTTACAACTTCTTCCCCTTTTGATGCAAAGATTTTTCTGATTCCCTCTTCCATTTTTTCGTAGGATAAATCCATAAAAACAGAAGCTGCGCCAGCCATAACCATGTTCATTCCTTTAGGATTTCCCGCAACTTTAGCCATAGCATCAGCATCGAGCGCGATTTTTCTAGGCTGTTTTTCTATTTCAGCCAGAACGGTTTCAAGTGCCGGATAGTTTGGTATATTTTTGAATGGAACTGTGTTTGTTACAATCCAGCCTTTTTCTGAAAGGTATGGAAGGTATCTGAGTGATTCCATCGGCTCAACAGAGATTATAAGGTCAGCTTTGCCAAATGGTACGAGGTCGGAAAAAATCTCTTTGTCTGAGATTCTGAGGTGGGACTGAACATCGCCGCCTCGCTGGCTCATTCCGTGAACTTCAGCCTGTTTAAGATAGAGATCTGATGCAACAGCAGCATAGCCGATTGTTGTCGCGATTGAGAGAATTCCCTGTCCGCCGACACCAGCAAGTATAATATCACACTTCATTGATTTACTCCTATTTTGCTTTTGTCTTAGTTTTTCTTCTTAATGTCTGCATACATTCTCTTTGTGGAACAATTACAGACGGGCCGTTGTATTCAAGTTCTTCCTTGATAATTTTCACGAATTCTGCATGATTCTGTTTTATCGGGTTGATTACGCGGATATGTTCCGGATGAACGCCTAAACCTTTAACTATTTCAAGGAGTCTTCCTTCTGCGTGTGACTGCTGGCCGCCTGTCATGCCTGTTGTTGAATTGTCGCTGATGAAAACTATTATGTTTGAGTTTTCAACAACTGCGTCAAGAAGTCCTGTCATGCCGCTGTGGCAGAAGGTTGAGTCGCCAATTACTGCAACTGCTGGGAATAATCCAGCGTCTGCCGCCCCTTTTGCCATTGTGATTGATGCGCCCATGTCAACACATGAGTTGATTGCTTCAAACGGAGGAAGTGCTGCAAGTGTGTAGCAGCCGATGTCGCTGAAAACATGGCCGTCGCCGTAAGTGTTCTTAATTGTTTCGTTTATTGCATTGTACATATCAATGTGTGAGCAGCCTGCGCAAAGTGCTGGCGGTCTTGCTGCAACAAGTTCAGGAACTGGTTTGCCTATTGTATCTTTCATTCCAAGTGCAATTGCAACAAGGTTAGGATTGAGCTCGCCGTCTCGCGGAAGTTCGCCTGAAATTCTGCCTAACACATTGATATCTTTGTCAAGAAGTCCGCGAAGGCTCTCTTCAACCATCGGCATTCCTTCTTCAAGAACAAGGATTTTTGCACATTCTTTAACAAGTTTCGCTATCATTTTTCTTGGAACTGGATACTGCGAAATTTTAACAACAGGATAAGGGCATGTTGTATCTGTGTAATTTTCCATCAGATAGTTGTACCCGAGTCCGCACGCAATAATTCCCAGGGATTTATCTGTGCCGTCAATGTATTTGTTGAATGGTGATTTTTCTGATTCTTCCTCGAATTTTGCCTGATTTGCAAGGAGTGTTTTGTACTGTTTTCTCGCAATTGCAGGTAAAAGGACGAACTGTCTTTTGTTTTCAGGTAAAGAGAGTTTGTTCTGCTCTCTTTTCGGTTTTGCAACAACGCCGCTTCTGGAGTGGGCAAGTCTTGTTGTTATTCTCATCATCATCGGGATTTTGTATTTTTCAGAAAAATCAAATCCGTAGAATGTCATGTCATAAGCTTCCTGCTGGTTTGCAGGCTCTAAAATAGGTATGAGTGCAAATTTGCTGAGTATTCTGGAATCCTGCTCATCCTGTGAGGAGTGCATCGAAGGATCATCCGCTGCAACAACAATTAATCCGCCGTTCGCGCCTGTGATGCCTGAATTT
>CAZISX010000116.1:3466-8409 GCA_964542005.1 uncultured Spirochaetales bacterium | reverse complement strand
TTACGCCAACATGTTTCATTGAAACCATTGCTCTTTTGCCGCAGTAGCTCATGCCAAGGCCGCCTTCCATCGCTGTTTTTTCGTTTGCGCCCCACGCTCTGTGGATATTTTTCTCTTTTGCCTCTTTTGAATGCTGTGCATATTCCATTATTTCGGTAGACGGTGTTCCAGGGTATGCGTAAAAACCGGAAATACCAGCATCAATAGCACCCTGAGCAATTGCTTCATCACCAAGAAGCAGAACTTTCTTTTCTGTCACGAATTCCTCCATCTATGAAGTTATATAAGCTTAAATGTTTCTTCCAAATCATTAATAATATCATCAGCATTCTCGATTCCAACAGAAAGTCTAACAAGCCCGTCAGATATGCCGGCTCTCTCTCTATCTTCTTTTGTGTAGGTTGAGTGAGTCATTGAGGCAGGATGCTGAATCAAAGTTTCGCAATCGCCAAGACTTACCGCAAGTGTGCAGAGCTTAACATTATCCATTATTTTTTTGCCTGCAACAAGACCGCCTTTAACCTCAAAACTAATCATGCCGCCGAACTGTTTCATCTGTTTTTTCGCGAGTTCATGTCCCGGAAAATTTTTGAGACCAGGGTAGTAAACTTTCTCGATTTTCGGATGTTTTTCAAGAAATTCAGCTATTTTCATAGCATTTGCACAGTGTCTGTCCATTCTTATTGCGAGAGTTTTGATGCCGCGGAGAAAAAGCCACGCATTGAAAGGAGAAAGGGTCGGGCCGTAGTGGAAAACATAGTCTTCACAAATATGTGCAATATCTTCTTTTGTTCCAACAACAATTCCGCCAATTATGTCGCCATGTCCGCTAAGATATTTTGTTGCTGAATGAACAACGATATGAGCACCGAGATTAAGCGGATTTGTGAGGTAAGGTGTCGCAAAAGTGTTGTCAACAACAAGCTTAATGCCGTGCTTTTTCGCAATCTTAGCCCACATTTCAATATCTAAAATATCTAAAGTCGGATTTGCTGGAGTTTCTATATAAAGAAATTTTGTTTTCGCATCAATAAGAGCCTCTATTTTATCATCGCAACTACTGCATGGAGCTATAAATCGAGGTTCAATATTTATATTTTTCATGTGAGTATTTAAAAGTGCAAAAGAGCCGCCATAAATCGCGTTGCAGGAAACAAAATTATCGCCTGGTTTTGCTAATGACATGGCAACAGCAGCAATCGCTGACATGCCTGAAGCAGTCGCAACCGCAGCCTCGCCGCCCTCAAGAATCGCCATTTTCTGCTGAAGAAGATCAATCGTAGGATTTGAAATTCTTGTGTAAACATAGCCATCGGCTGTTCCTGCAAAAACGCCTGCACCGTGGTCAGCATCTCTGAATTTGAAGGTTGAAGTCATGTGAATAGGCGCAACTAAATCCATCGAATTTGAGTGATGATCATGGATGCCGTGAACAATCTCGGTCTCTTTACACATTGTTTTGGAACTTGACATTGATTACCCCTTAATTTGGTTAAAAATAATACAGATACAGGTAAACCTAGACTATTTTTAGACTGAAATCAAGGTTTTACTTTTTGAAAATAAAAAAAACTGCGCCAATAATCATCATAAACCCGACAAGGTAATTCCACCGGAATTCCTCCTTGAGATAGAAGATGGAAAAAAAGGCAAAAACAACAAGGGTAATCACCTCCTGAATAGTTTTAAGCTGTGCCGCATTGAACTCGCCGTGACCAAGCCTGTTGGCGGGAACCTGAAAGCAATACTCGGCAAACGCGATAAGCCAGCTTATCAAAATAACCTTGAAAAGTGGAGCCTCCTTGAATTTAAGATGGCCATACCATGCAAAAGTCATGAAAATATTTGAAATTACGAGCAAAACAATAGTTTTCATAGCGTCTCTTCTCTCTCAAGTTTTCTCATAATATTGGATGCTGCCAGAAAAAACAGGATACTGGCAATAAACGGTGCAAATACAGATATTTGAAGTAAAAAATAGCCAGCCATCGGCCAGACAAGCCCTCGAACTCCGGTCATCGTGACATGGATGCTTGTCATTTTAGATATTTCCATCGGATTTTTTGCATAGTTCATCGGGCCGACATTCCATAAAATTGAAACAGAAGCCATTCCCATCCCAAAAATCGCAAAAGCTAAATAGAAAAGGTATTCCCTCAAAATTCCACCCGAAAAGTAGCTAAGAAGAATGAACAGCGGATAAAAAGCTAAAAGGAAAAATGTCTTTTTTGCCATTTTTGCTGGATTTGATTTGTCAAACAGCTTCCCGAAAAAAGGGGTGAAAAGAATAACAACAATCGAGGCAACAACCCCTTTTCCGAGTGAAATCATTGAGTAGGAAAGATTCATGTAATCAACAAACAAAACAGGCATTGCAGTTAAAACAACCATAAACCCGCCGCCATAGACAAAAAAACCTTTCTCGAAAATATAAAAAAGTCTGTTTTCTGAAAAAGTTTTTTTGATTGTCGGAAATATTAAATAATCAAACTTGCCGCTTGCAGCTGACTCCTTTTTCCACTTTGAAAACGGTATAAAAAGAAGCGCAGACATTGAAACCATTCCGAGAATTCCGCAAACCGGAAAAATATAGATATAGCTTGTATTCCAAAGATCCATCGCAGTTCCAAAAAGATAGACAGAAACAAGTGACGCAATTTTGCCAAAAGCAACCGAATAGCCGTAAAGTTTCCCGATTTCATCCGGTTTATAATTTTCCTGCATCATAATATTCTGGACAGGCTTGATAAAACTGAGACCTACATTAAAAAGAAGACCAAACAAAAGAAGCGAAGACTTTGTATGCCAGACAAGAAAAAGTATAGCCGGAAACCTTGTTAAAAGTGCTGTCTTAATAATATAACTCGAAATTTTCCCAGGATTTCTTGAAACAATGCCCGAAAAATAGACCGAAGTTATTGAAGAAACCGGATTTATCATAGTAAAAAGCGCGATAAAAAAATCGCTTGCACCAAGCTCGCGCCGTAAAATAACCTCGGCCAGAACAAAAAAACCAAAAACAAACTCCTCAATAACCGAGTAGGCAACCTGAAAAGAGAAAGCTTTCCGCCGGTTTAAAGCAATACTTTTATCTAAAACCTGTTCCTGAGCCTGAGTCATATCCACTCCTTTGAAAGTCTTAGAATTTATACTCAGAGAATTTTGAAAAGCAAATGGATATTTAGAAAACTACTGAGCAGCCGCAACCTGAATCGGAAGATTTTTTGTCAGATTTCGGAGTGTCTGAATCGGTGTCGTTCTGCAAAGAGTCTGGAGAAAGAATATCTGCATCGGCAGGAATTACATCTGTGTCAGCAAGAATTACATCTGCATCGGCAGGAGTAATGTCTTCATCATTTGGCTCCTCTGTTCCGCTGCAAATACCGCTTGTGCATATATCATTAATTGTGTAAGGATTATTGTCATCACAACTCATATTTTCATTTGCAGGTGTATGTGAGCAGTCTCTGGTTTCTATATTGCAGGAATCAGCAGTACAAAAATTGCCATCATCACACTGCTCATTTGTTTTGCAGGAAGTATAAATAAATCGCGCACCTATTCGATATGTTACCGTTTCCTGACTATCATCAAAATGAGTATATACAATTAGAGCCTTCCCTTCATGAAATTCTGAAATCGCTGGGCTCTCTTCATCCTGAGAATCTGCTGAAATAATAAATTCATCGCTGACCGTGCCATCTTTTAATATTTTTACACCATAAATGTCAAAATAATCTATTAACTCAGATTTGTCTGAATCATTTCGCTTATCCTGCCATGCCACAAAATAGTTGGTTCCATCAAAGGCTATCATAGGGAGTTTTTGATCACTTGCCGCCGTGCTGATCTCAATGCCCGTAGGATCAAGCAATTTGCGGTTTTTTGAAACTCTGGCACCATAAATATCAGAACTATTATTGCGATCGTCCACCCACGCCACCAGATAGTTTGTGCCATCAAAGGCGATATCAGGATTATATTGATAATCTGTCTCAGTGCTAATTGCAATGCCGTCTTTATCAAGTACAATACCATCTTTTGAAATGCGGGCTCCATAGATGTCATCTTGTGTTATGGAATCATTCCGACTATCCTGCCACACCACAAGATAGTTTGTTCCATCAAAAGCTATGGCTGGACATTCTTGATTATTTGCTGCAGTGCTGATTGCAATATCATCTTTATCAAGTACAACACCATCTTTTGAAACACGGGAGCCATAGATGTCACTATTTTCGTTATAGTAATCCTCCCACACCACAAGATAGTTTGTTCCATCAAAGGCTATGGCAGGAAAATAATGACCACTTTTTGTAATTTTGATTGCTATGCCGTTTTCATCAAGTGTTACACCATCTTTTGAAACACGGGCACCATAGAGATCAGGGCTTTCATTTCGGTAATCTATCCACACCACAAGATAGTTTGTTCCGTCAAAGGCTATGACTTGATTGTGTTGATTACTTACGGCAGTACTTATTGCTATGCCGGAAGAATCAAGTATTATGCCTTCTTTTGAAACACGGGCGGCATAAATGTCAGTACTCATTTTTTCGTTTCGGTAATCCTGCCACACCACAAGATAGTTTGTGCCATCAAAAGCTATGGTAGGTTGTTCTTGGCCATTTGCCGCAGCGCTGATTTCAATGCCCGAAGGATCAAGTAATTCGCCGCCTTTTGAGACACGGGTGCCATAGATATCATCATTATTATCCCTACGATTCGTCCACACCACCAGATAGTTTGTGCCATCAAAAGCTATCGCTGAATTATATTGAAGATTTGTATCAGTGCTAATTCTGATGACATCTTTATCAAGTACAATGCCATCTTTTGAAACACGGGCTCCATAGATGTCATATTTCGTTGTTGAATCATTCCGATTATCCTGCCACACCACAAGATAGTTTGTGCCATCAAAAGCTATGGTAGGTTGTTCT
>CAZISX010000116.1:0-3366 GCA_964542005.1 uncultured Spirochaetales bacterium | reverse complement strand
TGGCCATTTGCCGCAGCGCTGATCTCAAAGCCGTTTTTATCAAGCGCAACTCCTTCTTTTGAAACGCGGGCTCCATATATGTCATAATTGCCACCACTCCATACCACCAGATAGTTTGTCCCGTCAAAAGCTATGGCCGGTGAATATTGATCCTTTGCCACTGTAGTTATTGCAATGCCAGAAGGATCAAGCAATTCGCCACCTTTTGAAACACGGGTGCCATAAATGTCAGAATTGCTATTGTCATTGCGTGAATCGGTCCATACCACAAGATAGTTTGTTCCGTCAAAAGCTATGGCTGGATATTCTTGATTATTTGTTGCAGTGCTTATTGCAATGCCATCTTTATCCAGCACAACTCCTTCTTTTGAAACACGGGAGCCATAGATGTCATTATTTTCGTTATAGTAATCCTGCCACACCACAAGATAGTTTGTCCCATCAAAAGCTATCTCAGGTTTTTCTTCGCCATTTACTGCAGTGCTGATCTTAATGCCAGAAGGATCAAGCAATTCGCCGCCTTTTGAAACGCGGGAGCCATAGATGTCAACATTTTCGTCACGGTGATCCCGCCACACCACAAAATAGTTTGTTCCATCAAAGGCAATGGCAGGAGAGAGACCACTTCCCGTAATTGCTATGCCGTTTGCATCAAGCACAACACCATCTTTTGAAACACGAGTGCCGTGGATGCCACGCGAGTCCTGCCACACCACCAGATAGTTTGTCCCGTCAAAGGTTATCTTCGGAGACTGTTGTGTCCCCAATGAACCATACACAGGCTCATCCATCCCAAATTCTGGCCCAATTACAGGATCAAGAACTGCCGGATAGGTTGAGTTTTCTGCAATATTTTTTGGTACCGAGAGCTTTATTTTTCCGTTTTCCCAGATTGATTTTACTTCTGTTTTAGTGCCTTTTGCATCAATCCAAGTTGCGTTGCTGTATTTTATGCCGAGCTTTGTTTTTGAATCAGCAAAGTGTAGCCCATTCTTTGTTTCGCCAACATATTGAAGACCTTCGACAGAAACAAATATCTCAAGATCGCCAGAAAATTGAGGCTTTTTTGCGAATTTCCAGCTCTGCTCCACGCCGTTTTCACTGTTTTTCAGCGTCTCGACCGCTTCATAATAAGCTATTTCCAGCTCTCCCTTGTCGTTTGTTGATACTCTTGGATTTGAAAATCCCACTGTCTTAAAGAGGGCTGCTTTTCCTTCAACAACATTCTCTAGTTTTTTAAGATAATTTCTTTCTGCATCTCTTCTTTCACGCGGATTAAGTTTTTCAAATCTGTTTAAATCCTTTTTCCCAGCTGGATAGTGAAACGGTTTTACGCTGAACGCACCGTTTTTATTAACTTTTACAGAATATGTACTGTCGCCGCCTTCAAAAAAATCATCCTTCTCACGGAATGCAAAATGAACCTGCTTCATAACTGAGCCAATATTAAACGGTGCGGAGACATTGCCGGAAACAGTTTTTGCCCCAGAATCTTCAAGCCCAAAAACAGGCTCTTCGCCTGTTTCATCCCAAACACTTAAATCTGCCAAACTTTTCCCAGTCGCAGAGTGACTAGAGTATTCACTACAGGAAGCAAAAATCATTCCTGCAAAAAACACTAATAAAAACAAATTCAAACTCTTCATTTCAACCTCTCTTTATATTCGTTTACACCCCAAAAATCCTGTAACTCTCAGCACTTATAGTGTAAATTATGTGCTTTTTAATCTTGTATTCAGGGAAATCGGCAAGAATATCCTTTTCATAGCCCAGAATCTGAAGAACATCCTCCTCAAAAGGAGCTGTAAGCTCTTCAATTTTCTTCGATTTTGCCTCACTTTTTGAAAAGTGCTTGAATTCAACCAGCCACTTCATATTCTTGAACTCGCCATGGTATTTGCCGAGCATTTCCCAGTCGCTGCGGCCTGAAGGATAGTTTGTCTCGATAGTTAATGTGAATTTTCTTGAAAGATATCTGGTGCATAGCTCAAAAAAAGTTGTCCTGAAAAAGTTCTCATTAGCCTTGTCAAAAGCCTGTGCCGGAATCCGGCCAATATAAGTCTCAAAATAGCCTGCAAAAAGCTTCTCAAGATCAAGGTCTTTTAAAAACTGGGCAAAGTATTTTGTGTAACCTTTTGAAACATCTATGTTCTCAACTTCATTGAAGTAATCGGTGAAAATCTTCTTCATTGTCTGATTCGGAAAAGTCATAAAATAATCATCTTTAAAAGTAACCATTCCGAGATAATATAGGCTGACAGGATAGAAATCCTTCTCAAAAAAAGCGTTCATATTGAATTTTGACTTTATCATTCCGTAATCATAATCAAGCTCGCCGTCAAAAATCAGCTTTTCAAGCATTTCACGGGTGTTTTCCTCACGGACAGTCAACCGGCGTATCCAGCTCACATCTGTTTTCACATTGTCATCAATAAAATCGTCAGGGATTTCGCCATTGTAGGTAACAAACTTTTTCAGAAAAAATGAAATAATTGTCGAGTTGTAAAGCGGCTCCGAATCCAATCCGAAACGGTAGCCGTTGTAATACTTCTTTATCAGCAGCTTTATCTCGGAAAGCCTTGAAAAATCAAAGCCGCAGCTTTCAAAAACTGTCTGAAGATATTTGTCAACCTCACTCTGGGTAAAACCAAGCATATTCGCAAATTTTTTCTCAAGCGTGATAACCTCAGCAATATTAAACCCGCTGGTCAGATCATCAATTGTAATTGGAAGAACGCCTGTGATATAGCAGCGGCGGATGCTTTGCTCCTCGATTCCGGCTTTAATAACCTTGAAAAAAGTGCGCAGAAATGAGTCGCCAGTTGTCAGATTCGAGTACATATCATCGTTGTGCGACTGAATCAGCTGGTTTGTGAAGTTGTCGTATTCGTCAATAATAAGGTAAAGCGGCGGAAGGCTGTTTGTTTTGATAAACTGAATAATCTCACTTAGAACATCAGATATTTTCGTCTGAGCAAAACGGTTGTTTTTGAAGTGTTTTGAATACCTTGCAAAAAAATTGTCTAAAACTGAGTTGCATATATTTGTAAAACTTTCCTCTATCTTCTCAATTGAACTGGAAACAGAAACCAGCGAAAAATTGAACCTGAGCACCATGCAGGAACTTTTTTCCTTTGTCGGATTCTGCCCAATCCAGGTTTTGCCAAAAAGCGAGTCAAACTTATCAGCGCGGTTAATATCGTAATAACATTCAAGAATTGAGCAAAGAAGCGTTTTGCCGAAACGGCGCGGACGAAGAAAAACCGGTGCTGAGTAATTCTCCAGCTCTGCAATATAGCTTGTTTTATCCACGAAATAATAGTTTTCATTAATCAGCTGCTCATAATTTCCGACTGCGTAAGGGAT
>CAZISX010000115.1:9958-10930 GCA_964542005.1 uncultured Spirochaetales bacterium | reverse complement strand
TAATTATCCTCCTTTTTATGGCGCTCCGCTCAGTTTCAGCCGCACTCCTTGTCCTTCTCAACCTGCCGTTTGCACTTGTCGGCGGAATTATTGCAATCGCAGCTTTTGGAATGCCGCTCTCTGTTTCAGCCGCAGTCGCATTTATCGTACTGCTTGGAAGCGCAGTCCAAAACGGCGTAGTCCTGATGTCGTTTTTCGGCGAACTCAAAAACAAACATGAAAACCGGAAAGATATTGTATTAACTGGCTGTTCTCTCCGTTTCAAGCCGCTATTAATGACAGCTCTGACAGGATTTATCGGTCATATTCCGATGCTTTACGCGCAGGGGGCAGGAGCAGAAATCCAGAAACCGCTTGCTGTAGTTGTCAACGGCGGAATAATCACAACAACAATTCTGACACTGATTGTTCTCCCTGTGATTTATTATAGAATGGGGCGGAAATAGCTTGCCGGAAAAAACGCCACAAAAACCTCACAAAAATCTTGACTAAAAATAACCTCCCCTGTATCTCAACTGTCAATTAAAAAAATGAGATGAAGAACACAATGCTGTCAATTCTTAGAAGTATAAATTTTTCCACAGAAACAACCGGCGTTTGCCCAACAATTCCGCTTCATTTGAATGGGTGGCACGAATGCGACGGGGTAGCTCTTTCTTCTTTGTTCTCAGCTTTTAGGATTTCAGCTGTCATCACTCTCTAATTCCGCATTTTTCTGTTATTCCGAAGTTCTCTGTTATTCCGAAGTTCTTTGTCATTCCGAACAAATGTGAGGAATCTAAGATGTCTCTCTTCGTTCGGCATGACATAGGAAGGGGATGTAAACAATATTTTAGAAGAGATCAGACATCTCTTTATCATTGATCCTGCCGAAACCACTTCCAAGCCTGAACAATTCTGACATTTTTCTGTTTATTGAGACAATATCTTCGACTTTCCAGGTTTTGATAAGGCCATTTTTATTGCAGTTAA
>CAZISX010000115.1:6433-9948 GCA_964542005.1 uncultured Spirochaetales bacterium | reverse complement strand
TGCAGTTAAGAGATATGAAATTTTTATTTGACTTGATATAGAGATGTGTTGTAGATTAAATATCTATTAAGTTTTGAATAAAATTATTTTGATTGCAAAAGCATTTACATGAAATTTTTAATTACAACAATCATTTTTCTTTTCATAACAACAATATTTAACTTGTTTTCAGCCGAACCAGAAAAAGATTCCTATCAAATATTTTTGAAAAAATTCTCAATAACAGAGCAGCAGTTTATTGAATTTGGGATTTCAGAGCGTCAGATATTTAAAGAGAAGATGTAATTAAAAAACATCAAACCCTTATAAGAAATTTAAATGGAAAAGATATTGATTAACGGGGTTAAACCATTTTTTAATTCTATTTCCCTTGACCGGTAGAATTTTTTGGGTTATATTTCTGCGAATGATGAAAACAGGAGAGAAATGAGCCGGTTTTTGGTGGATTATATTAAAATGCTTAAGGTTATCAAAAATGTTGAAACTACTATGATTTATACTCGTATAATTTATCAAGGTGTGAAGGAGTTGACGCCCTGTCTATTTTCAGATTAGGTTGACAAAATGAGCTACATTTACAATAAAGTTAAAAGGAGAAAAATGTGTGATTTTAATAATAGTAAGCAAATAACAATTAACAAGCAATATAAATTAAAAAATAATAAAGAGCAACCTTTGCTTTTTTCATTAGTACACCCAATCTTATTTTGTTTACAGCTGCTCCGTCCATGGCGTGGCGATTTACTGTTTTTATGAAAATGTTGTATAATTCACTAATTAAAGTTTTTTTTTATGCCCTTTTTTCTGAAAAATGGCATAAATAATTTGAAATCAGCCAAACATCGGAGAATACCAAATGCATAGCAAACCCAAAATTATTTCACTTTTTTCTGGTTGTGGTGGACTGGATTACGGTTTCCATTTAGCTGGTTATCAAACAGTCTGGGCAAATGACATTAACGAATGGGCAGTAAAAACATTTGAGAGAAATTTTGGAAAAGTAATTAACTCTCAGAACATTGAAAACATCAATCCTTTTACTGACACCACAATCCCTGAATGTGATTTGATAATAGGAGGATTTCCCTGTCAGGATTTCTCTATAATTTGGAAACAACCAGGCCTTGATGGTAATAGGGGAAATTTATATAAAAACTATCTTAGATTCATCGATGCCAAAAACCCAAAAGCATTTGTAGCAGAAAATGTAAAAGGGCTCTTAACCGCGAATGATGGCAGAGCAATAAGACAAATTATTGAAGATTTTAGCAATATTGGTCCTGGATACATGGTGAAGGTACAGCTCTACAATTTTGCGGAATATGGTGTTGCCCAATTGAGGGAACGAGTACTAATTGTTGGAATTCGCCTGGATCAGAGCTTTAATTTTAGACATCCGTTACCAAGCCACGGTCCTCGAGCAAATAAACCCTATTTTACAGCAGGAGAAGCATTAATTGGTGTTGAAGAAGTTCCATATAATAATGAACATCAGAAAATTGCCGATAAAACTCGGCAGCTACTGAATAAGATCCCAGAAGGTGGCAATTTCAAAGATGTACCAGTTAATGATCCCTTATATGTAAAGGGAATGATAAGTCATGTTTATCGACGGATAAACCGAAATGAACCTGCTAAAACTATAATTGCTGCCGGCGGAGGTGGCACATGGGGATATCACTTTCCAGAGCCACGGCCACTCACAAATCGCGAACGCGCGCGGTTACAATCATTTGATGACAATTTTATATTTGAAGGTTCGATTACGGAAGTACGGAGACAAATTGGAAATGCAGTTCCACCATTAGGTGTTTATACTTTGGCAAAAGCACTGTTTCCCTTATTTTCAGGTGAATATGAAGTTTTTGATATTAATTCACTAAATAATAAGTTAATGAAATTAACGATAAAAGAAAGACTTGAATATGATTTTAAGACTCGAGAGGTTGTTTATGCTTGAACTTTTAAACTCAAATTTTGCCCCCTTGAAAACATTAAAAAGGACTTTTGAGACTGTATTTTATGATCAACTTGGCAAGGCTAAAGAAATTAAAATTGCGAGCGGGTATATTTCTGAAGACTCAATTACTCAGCTCCTTGGAATTTATGACAATGGTTTTGCTGGAAAATTAGAATTAGTTGTTGGTATGCATTATTTTGAAGGTTTTACAAGGTTGCAATTCGAAGCTCTGAAAAAACTATCATTGAAACTTACTGATAAGAATTTAGGGAAAGTTTCTTTAGCAACAGTGACACCTTACCACGGCAAACTTTATTCTTTCAAATCTGCATCTGACAGTATTTCAACGATTATTGGATCCAGCAATCTTACCAAAATTCATACATCTCAAAAAGTATATGATACTGACTTATTAATTGAGAATAACAACATTAACTTAGAAATAGACAGCTTCATTTCTGAGTTGTCACGGCTTTACTGTAATGAAATTACTTATATTGATATTGCCAAGATAAAGATAATAAAACGGGATGATTTATTCAACGATCACACAGAAGTAGAAAAGGTAGAGATGTCCGCAGGCACTATATCAACTCTTTTAACACCTATTCAATTCACACTTCCATTAAAAACTGAAGAAAAAAGTGGTTTAAATGCTTATCATGGAAAGGGCCGGCTGAATTCTTCAAATGGATTTGTAGTTCCAAGAGACTGGTATGAAGTTGAACTAATAGTTCCAAAATCAATAACTTCACATCCAGATTATCCGAAGAAAAATATTGTGTTTTTTGTTTTAACGGATGACGGTTATAAATTTACCTGTAAAACAAGTGGCGACTATTCAAAAAATTTTAGGTCTGCAGTTGATCTTAAGGTGTTGGGCCGTTGGATTAAAGGTCGTCTTGAAAATAGTGGCTCTTTAGAATTAGGAGAAATGATAACAGAAAAGACTTTATCGGAATATGGCCGAAACACTATCACTTTAACTAAGGTCAAGATAGAAAATACATGGTTTATTGATTTTGGAGTAGATAAATGACTCATTTAGAAAAATATCTTAGTCAGCTTAGACACGATGAAATCAGAGATACAGTTAAAGAAGTAACTTCAGAAATATTTGACCAACATCTTAGGGGGTTTGATTATAAAAGCCATGAAAATGGCTTATTATTAGGAGAAGTTCAAAGTGGTAAAACTGGGCAAATATTTGGAGTAGTTGCGAATGCGGTTGATAAAGACTTCGAAATCTTTGTTTTAGTTACAACTGATAACAACAAATTACAAGAGCAAACCTTTAAGCGTGCTTTAGAAAATTTTCCAGATTTCTGCGTATGTTCAGAATCAGATTCTATTCGCTTTCTTTCAAATAAAATGAAAAGACCTGTAATTTTGGTACTAAAGAAAAATGTGAGTGTGTTAAAGAAATGGCGAAATCATCTCGATAGTTCAACTTTCACAAGTGGTAGATCTATATTCATTATTGATGATGAAGCGGACGCCGCAAGCCTAAACACAAAGGTAAACCAAGATGACATAAGTGCAATTAACAGACATC
>CAZISX010000115.1:0-6423 GCA_964542005.1 uncultured Spirochaetales bacterium | reverse complement strand
GGAAAAGATTTTCTTGGGGGGGGTTTTTTTTTTTTAAAACCAGCTTCATTTACAATCCGTTACACCGATGAGAATGAACTTACTACTCTCACCGACGAAAATGAAGAAATCGGAGTAGGTTTAGCATCGGCAGTATTATCATATCTAGTTATTACAGCAAATATGTCACTTACAAAGACATCAGATACCTGTAACTTTTTAATTCACCCAAGTGTAAGAGTTGCCGACCATCAAGTCATCGCTATTAAGATTGGTGAATTTCTTAATGATATTCTAAATAATTTTGAAGATGAAGTTCAGATTGAATCAATAAAGTCAGAATATGATGACTTATATAAATCAAAACCAGAAATAAAACCGTTTGATGAAATTCTAACTGCTACACGGGAACTACTTTTTAATTCTGGCATAAATATTACAACACTCAATTCTAAGACAGAAAATGAAGTTGATTTTAATTCAGGCTTCAACATTATTGTCGGCGGGAATACATTGGGGCGTGGTGTCACATTTCCAATGCTTCAAGTGATCTACTATTCACGCACTTCAAAAACTCCACAAGCTGATACATTTTGGCAACATTGTAGGATGTTTGGTTATGATAGGGATAGGAGCTTGATTCGGGTTTTTATGCCCAGAATATTGCACAAATTATTCCAAGATTTAAACAATTCACAAAATGCACTTATTAAGCAGATAAAAACTGTTGGACTAGACGAGACACATCTTTATCACATTGATGGTGTGCGACCAACGAGAAAAAATGTTATAGATGCCGAAAAGTTGAGCATTATTAATGGTGGTGTCAACTATTTTCCCGAGTTGCCTGTTAATAAAAATTATTTAACTATTGACAACCTTCTTAAGGACATACCGGATATTGGTTTCTTTGACTCTAGTGTTGATTTAGTTCTTCAGCTTCTTGCAGAGGTTAGAAGCGAATTAATTGAAGACTGGGATTCTAAATCATTCTATAATGCAGTAAAAATATATTCGACAGCTAATAAAACTAGGACATGTTGTTTGGTTGTCAGAAGAGACAGAAGGTTGCGTAAAAACACCGGTACAATGTTGTCCGAAAATGATCGTTTACTTAGCAACTCAATCTCTGATAAAATTGTTTTGGTTATGTACCGTCTTACGGGTGAAAAGGTTTTGGGCTGGAATGGGCATCCTATTTGGCTTCCAAACATTAAGTTGCCGGATGGAAATGCATTTTATAGAATCAATGAGTAATCGCCTTTGCTGTCCTTGGCAAAGGCTCTATTATGTGCCGGGTTTGTGCAACAATAAGCTCACGCTGACAATTCCCTGTTTTCATGGTTTGTGCTGGTCGCTATTTGATAATACAATTTTTCTTGTTTATCCTGAAACTAATAAAGGCTGGGAGAGAAATTTTAAAATAAAAAATAAACTTGCAGATAATATTATAAATATCAAAGCATTTTCGATTCCGTTTGCAATTTTATCAATAAATTCAAGAGAGGAAGAGTGTGAAGAAATAATTTTAGATAGAATTTGTCTTCAGCTTGATTCCTTATTTTGAAAATGATTCCGGCTGTACTATTATTCTTTTAAACTGAAAACACCTGCCCTTGAGTTGAAATAAAAAAATATTTATTTGACTTGCTATAGCCTGCTGGCGTAAATTAACTAATTGTCAGATTTGTGTTCATGTTTGGGTTAAATCGCTGGCTGTTGTAATTATTGTTTATGTAAATTCAGAGAGTTGCAGAGCTAATGGTAAGGATATTTTGATTCAAAAAACTGCTAAGTGTTATAGGAGAATAATTTCATGGATCATATAGTTTATCTTGATTACAAAGCAAAAGAGCTTGAAAGCCTGAAATCAGGCAAAAAAACAATGATTATTCGCGGCGCAATGGGACGAAAAATGCCTTATGGCAGAGTAAACAAATCCGATATCCTTTACTTTATTGAAAACAAAGGTGATGGACTTGTTAAAGCAAAAACTGTTGTAAAAGATGTTTTTAATTCAGCACAACTTTTGCCTGAAGAGTCTCTCCAAATTATTGAAAATAATAAAGAAAATCTTATGCTTGATGCTGGACTGATGAAACGGTTTGGCGGGAAAAGATATCTTGTTCTCATAACTGTAGAAAATTTTCAGGAAATCGAAAACTTCAAAATTGACCGATCGGAATATGGTAATATGGATGACTGGCTGCCAGTCGAAGATATTGAAAGGGTAAAAATAGTTTGAGATTTTGTGCAAGGATAATAAGTTTTTTCTGAAGCAGAGTTTTAAGACAAAGATATTTCATCTGAAACCAAATCCAATAATAAAAAAGATTCCGGCTGTACGCTGATTCTTTTAAAGTGAAAATACCTGCCTTAGCTTGAAATAAATAAAAATATTTATTTGACTTGCTATAGCCTGCTGGCGTAAATTAGCTTGTCACTAACTTCCATAACATTGAGGAGGAAAAAATGGGTAAATACTTTGAAGTTCGCTGGCACGGCAGAGGCGGTCAGGGAACTGTTACTGGCGCAAAATCGCTGGCAGAGGCTGTTCAGGGAACAGGGAAATTTGTTATTGCTTTTCCTGAGTACGGCCCGGAAAGAAGAGGCGCTCCGCTTAGAGCGTTCAACCGTTTTGCTGATTGTCAGATTCGTGTTCACACTCCGGTTAAATCGCCGGCTGTTGTAATTATTGTTGATCCTACTCTTATTGGTCATCCTTCACTTGTTGAAGGTCTTACTGATGAGACGATTTTTATTGTAAACACTGAGAAATCTGCTGCTGAAACCAAGAAAATTCTTGGTCTTACAACCCAGAAACTTTTTACAGTGCCTGCTAACAGGATTTCACACGAACTTTTCAAAAGAGAGATTCCTAATTCAGCTATGATGGGTGCTTTTGCGAAAGCCTGCCCGAATGTTATTTCTGTTGATAAGCTGGTTGAAGAATCGAGACATATTTTTGAAGAGATTTTAGGCAAAGATCTTGTTGAGAGAAATCTCGAGGCTGTTAAAAGAGGAGCAATTGAGGGAGATGTTGCATGAGCGATAAATATAAACTTAAAAACTGGCAGGAGCTTCCTTACGGCGGTGTAATTACTGAAGGCGGCAACTCAAAGGATTATGAAACAGGAACATGGAGAACATGGAAGCCTGTCCTTATAAAGGAGAATTGCATAAATTGCCTTAATTGCTGGGTTTTTTGTCCTGAAGATGCGTTTTATCTTAAAGATGGTGCTCTTCCAAATGGCAATCCGAGAAAAGAGATTGAGAGGATAAATATGTATCACTGCAAAGGTTGCGGTCTTTGTGTGAGAGAGTGCCCAATCAACAAAAAAGGCGATAAAAAGGCGATTGATTTTGTAAAAGAAGAAATCTAAGGAGCATAAAAAATGGCAAAAACTATAGCTATAACTGGAAACGGCGCGATGGCTGAGGCGATGCGCCAGATTAATCCCGATGTAGTTGCCGCGTTTCCGATTACTCCTTCAACCCAGGTTGTGGAGGATTTCAGTAAATTCGTGGCTGACGGCCGGGTAAATACCGAATTTGTAACTGTTGAGAGCGAACATAGCGCAATGAGTGCCTGCATTGGCGCATCGGCTGCGGGCGGCAGAGTTATGACTGCAACAAGTTCCGCCGGTCTTGCATATATGTGGGAAATGCTTTTTGTTGCGGCTTCGATGAGGCAGCCTGTAATTTTAACACTCGCAAATAGAGCACTCACAGGACCAATCAATATTCACTGCGACCACTCCGACGGTATGGGCGCAAGAGATGCTGGCTGGATTCAGCTTTATGCGGAAACCAATCAGGAAGCTTATGACAACCTTCTTATGGCTCCTAAAATTGCTGAAAATATGAAGGTCAGACTGCCGCTTATGGTTTGTCTTGACGGCTTTATCATCTCTCACGCAATAGAAACAATGAAGATAGAAGATGATGCAAAAGTTCGCGAATTTATTGGCGAATACAAGCCTTTAAATAATCTTCTGAACACAGAAAAACCTGTAACCTGGGGTGCACTTGATCTTCAGGATTACTACATTGAGCACAAAAGAGCTCAGCACGAAGCAATCATGAACGCAAAAGAGGTTATCAAAGAGGTAAGTGAGGAGTTTTACAGAGTTTTCGGCAGAAAATACGAGCTTTTTGAATCCTATCAACTTGATGATGCGGAGCGCGTAATTGTTGCAATCAACTCAGTCTGCGGCGAGATTAAAGAGGTTGTTGACGAACTCCGCGAAAAAGGGGAAAAAGTCGGACTTCTTAAAATCCGCTCATTTCGACCATTCCCTTACGAAGAGATTGCAGAAGCTCTTAAAAACGCGAAAATCGTAACAGTTTTAGATAGAAGCGAAAGTTTCGGCGGTTACGGCCCTCTTTTTACCGAAATCAGCTCCGCACTTTACAATCTCCCAGCCCGCCCGATGATTTACAACCGCTGCTACGGACTTGGCGGAAGAGATATGTTTGTTGAGGATATTGCTAAGATTTTTGAAGAATCCAAAAAATACCTTGCTGACGGTAAAGTTCACAAACTCTATGACTATCTCAATGTAAGAGGAGGTTAATCATGCCCAGTCTTCAGGAAATGGCAAAAAAACCGTCAGCATTTGCAGGCGGCCACAGAATGTGCGCAGGCTGTCCAGCGCCGATAATAACAAAAATGCTCACAAGAGTTACAGATTATGAAATAGTTGCCGGAAATGCGACAGGCTGCCTTGAGGTTGCATCATCAATTTTCCCGTATTCAGCGTGGAATATTCCTTGGATTCATACAGCTTTTGAAAACGCAGGCGCAACAGTCTCAGGCGTTGAAGCAATGTACCGCTCACTCAAAAAACAGGGCAAAATTGATAAGAAAATCAAGTTTGTAGCACTTGGCGGCGACGGCGGAACCTATGATATTGGGCTCCAGTCGCTCTCCGGCGCAATGGAACGCGGTCACGATCTTTTATACATCTGCTACGATAACGGCGCATACATGAATACCGGAATCCAGCGTTCAAGCGCAACACCGATGGGCGCAGCAACAACAACAACACCGGAAGGCGAATTCAGCCCGGGAAGAAAAGGAAACCGCAAAGATTTAACAAAAATTATGGTTGCCCACAATATTGGCTACGCTGCACAGGCATCAATCCACAATCCGGTTGATTTATCCAATAAAATCAAAAAAGCGATTGAACACGAAGGCGCAGCTTTCCTCAATGTTTTATGCCCCTGCATACCAGGCTGGAGAATTGATCCTGACATGGGTGTCGAAGCAGCAAAAATCGGAGTAGAAACAAGATATTGGCCGCTTTACGAAGTTGAAAACGGCAAATACACAATCAACTACAAACCGAAAGAGACAAAGCCTGTAACTGACTGGATTTTTATGCAGGGCAGATTCAGACACCTCAAAAATCCGAAATGGTCATCAGTAATAGAAGATTTCCAGAAAGAAATCGACCGCAACTGGGAATGGCTGCTGAAACAGGAAGGGATTTAGTAGTCAGTTATCATCTTAAAGAATATCATTATCGCTAAGATTATCAGCATCAGAAATTAAATTGTTGTCTGAATTTGGATCCGAGCAATCTGCAACGCCAGAAGAACACTCACAAATAGTTTTTTTCTGCATTGTTGCAAGTATTTCTGACCTGTCTTCAGTAAGTCTGTTCATAACCTGAAATCTCATTTTCTCACCTGCAGAAAAATCATTATTATATTGAACACATCCATTTAGTTTTCCTTCATCAAAGCTTGCAGTGTCTTTCAAAAAAAGATCTAAAACCACTGCGCTAACACCTCTACTAGATAAAGCAATTTTCTTTCTGTAAATTCTGGTTCAAACAGCTAACCCTTTAATTTCAAATAAATATTACCAGATTCCCATTCTTCACTTTGCTCCATTAAAATAGCACTAACCAATCGAAGAAGCGACTCTTCATTCGGGAACAAAGAAGAGACAGCGGTTCTTCTTTTTATTTCCCGATTCAAGCGTTCAAGCATATTTGTCAAGCGGAGTTTTCTTCTGCACTCTTTCGGCAAATCAAAAACAGCAAAACCTTCAGGAATATTTTCCGCCAATGAATTTCTGCCATCGCTGCTTTCAATGCTCTTTCACTCCTCAAACCTTTTTCAAGTGCTGACGGATAAAACTCAACATCGCCCCTAACCTGTGGAATTTGAAGGTTTATTTCACCAAGACGGCTTTTGACAGTCTTTGGCTTGTAGCCGTTAGCATAACCTCGGCGGTCTTCTGTACGTTCATAACTACCTGCCCCAAGTACCCTAATTCGTTCAATTTTCATTGCTTCATTCAATAAAATCGCCACCGCTTCCTCTAAGCCTTCAAAACCATTTTCCATTACAATCTGGACAGCTTCAAAAATTTTGCTACAATCTTCCAGGATCATTTCAACACCTCCTTTTTTAGTCATTAGATGGTTG
>CAZISX010000114.1:2659-11417 GCA_964542005.1 uncultured Spirochaetales bacterium | reverse complement strand
AGAATCTTGATTGGGGCTATGTCTGCTTTTTTCTGAATGGCATGAGAGAATCAGAAAGAAAACTGCTGATAATAAAAGATGTTTTTTCATTTTGATATTACCCATTATTTAGCACATAGTGGTTTGCATAAAGCAATCTGTACTCCATGACGCTTTTTTCTTTTTGGCTGTAGCTCACGCTTCGTTTGACATATAGATAGCTTGGCACAAATCACAGCAAAAATCGAGTTTAAATTAATTTTTTCAACCATTTTTTAACCGCTGTCCAACTTTTAGACCAGCATTATAAACATACGCGATGTTCTCTGCCAGAGCACAAACATCAAGTGCCATCAAATTTTAGTGCCCTACCCTACCCTACTCTGTTTATTAAAACTGTTTTTGAGATAACAAAATGAAAAGCCAGAACAAATGACTAAGAAGGTTAATATATAAATCTGCTTATTATTTAATTATGTTATGCCTTTGTTTCTTTATACTTGTGCTGCTTTGTATTTTTGCAGATTAAATTACTTGTGTGTTTATATGTTTGCATACTTATTTGCTTGTATTCTTGTTTTTAGTTGTCTTTTATTTTGCTTACCTTCTTGTGTTCTTGTTCTTTTGCATTTATGTTATTTTACGCACTTATATCTTAGCATGCTTAGATATTTGTTTTTTTATCTTCTTGTGTTTTTGATTTTTTATTTATTTATCACCTTGTCTTCTTGTTTTTTAAGTTGTTTATGCTTTTATTCTTTTATATCTTAATATACTTGCTTACTTATTATTATATTTTCTTATTTTCTTACTATTTAGTGCTTTTACTATCTTGTTTTCTTGTACTTTAATTTTTTTGTACTCTTAGTTTTCTTGACTCTTATGCTTTAATGCATTAATATTTTCATGTTTTTGTACTTTTGGTAACTTATATTTTTATATGTGAGGGATTATATGTCTAAAGTAATTACTGTAGGAAATTCTAAAGGAGGGGTTGGAAAAAGCACTATTTCAACAAACCTTGCATGCATGTTTGCCAAAAAAGGAAAAACATTATTGATTGATGCAGACATTCAAAATTCCAGTATGATTTTCTGGAATGCTAGAAAAACAGATGATTTTACCTGCATCAGCAACTGCACTCCTAAAATTCATGAAAATGTGAAAAATTTTACTGAATTCAAATATATTATTATTGATGCCGGAGGCAGAGATAATCCACCATTTAGATCTGCAATTGCAGCCTCTGATCATTTAATTATTCCGATGACGCCGTCTCCGGCAGATTTATGGAGTACGGAAGATGTTTTTAAAATGTATCAGGAAGCTAGAATTAACTTTAAAATAAAAGCACATCTTTTATTAAACATGTGCCAACAAGGGATTTCTTTAAATTTAGAAATTCAAGAAATGCTGAATGAGCACGCTAAACAATATGATTTTTCGATTATGAAAAGCCATTTATATTTCAGAGTAGCTTACAAAGAATCTTATGCCTTTGGACAATCTGTAGTTGAATGTCAGGGAGAAAAATTTAAAAAAGCGAGCGAAGAAATGACAAGTCTGTTTAATGAAATTTACAAATTAAAATAGAGTAGGGGGATACTAAAAATGGGAAAAGAACCTAAAAAGAAAATAAATCTTCAAAAACCTGAATCAAAAACAATATCTTCAAATGTTGATAAATTCATTTCAGGCGCAAAAACATTACAAGAAACCGTTTCGGCAGAATCTCCCACGGAAGAACAACCTAAAGAAAAGAGGCCTGCCAAACCAATTAAAGAAGAAAACCTTACCGCCAAAATTATAGTATATCTTACACCAACAGAAGAACTTTCTCTTCTTAAAAAACTTTTCAATATAAATCCAAAGCTAAAATCATCGACATATGTAAGAAATTTATTAAAAAAAGATCTAGGCATTTAATTTTGAGATCAAGATAACTGCAGTAGGGTGGGGTAGGTAAAGATTATCTTTGGCTTTGATTTATATCTCTTATAAAAGATCTAAACATCATTTTTTCTGAAGATGTCATATCAAAGTGCTGTTCAGTTATTCCTGTGTGTTTTTGAAAAGAAGCCAATATTTTTTCTTTCGTATCAATCTCCTGCGAATTAAACCAATCGAGAGATTCCTCAAACTCTTTTTCATTTTCAAACCACGCCAGTATTCTAAATGATAATAGTGCATGTTCCCAAAAATTTTCTGGAATACTATTTTGGAGCATCATTTTTTTAGCTATAATATCAATCTCTAATTTTTCTTTTTCAGAAGCAATAGTTTTCCACCACTCACGAAATTCATTTTCTTTTCTTTCATTTTCTTCTCTGATTTTTCGTTCAGCTGCTTCTTTTTCCTTCTTTTCAAATAAAATCTTTTCCTTTTCTGACTTCAGAAGTCTATCTTTTTCTGCATAATCATTTTCTAAAGCGAGAGGAAATAACCTAGAGAAATCTTTAGCATTTTCTATGCAATATGAAATATTGCTGCTTACATATAATTCTCCTCTTTTAAGAAAAAATTGTTGCACCAAATCTTTTATAAAAGCAGTTCTATCCACAACAGGAATTAAATTATATAATTTTTCAATTTGACCGGAATCCTCATTATTATTGTTTATCGAAATATCAAAAATATTTGTCTGAGCAACAACTTCCTCGTAAAATTCTATAGCTGCATCCTCGTGTCCGGTATCTCTTGCAGCCTGTCTGTTATATTCTAATAATTTATCACCGTTTTCAGATTTAAAATTAATATCAAAATAACTATCATCGGCTGGCTTTGTTTTATAAAGCACATATCCCTTTATTAGCTGTTTCTTTTTTAATAACTCAAAAGCATTTTCAATACTGGCAATTGTGCTTGTAACACTTTTTTTTTCCCAAGATAATGGAATTCTCGAAGCAAGAAATCGGCAAGACCGCCTCATGGTATATTTTTTTTCCCAGCCCTGCCATTTAGTCAGCATAAGAAATAATTTTCTGGCAACAGCATTATCTATACCTAAAAGCTTTTTTTGATCAAAATAAAGAAAACCTTTGTTTTCAATGTTTTTATAAATTTCTTTAGACAGCGTTAATATCAAAAGCTCTGCAATTTGACGGTTAGCAAAGTATTTGGCATAAAAATCTCTTTTATCTTCAGGGAAAGAAAGGACTTGCCTAAAAGTATAACGGCTTACACTTTGCAGCAAAGAAAAGGAAAGCTTGCCAGCTTTGAAAATCTCCCTCAATTCTGCATTATAAAAGATATTATTAACTTCAATTTTACAATTTTCCAGGCGCTCAATACTATCTTTTATGCGTTCAAGTTTTTCATAAGGCACCCCTGCAACTTTAGCCAATGTATAATAATCTGTTATCACACTATCTGTTTTTTGCTCTCGTGACATTTTAAGTATTGCATAAAATATTTTCTCATCAAACTCCTGAGGGAGTTTATTTGAAATAAGATCAGGATTTCCCGAAGGCGTAATTTTCAAATAACTGTTATCTTTGACAGAAAAGTTATATTTTCTACCCTTTGCATTTTCTACCTTTTTATCTTTTGTAAAAAAAGGAAGCTCTATCATGTTAAATTCATACTTTATAAGATCATTATTATATTCCATAAGCTTATCTAGATCATAATAAACCTCTTCAGTCTCGACCATCAAGACATCAATTTCGTTATTTCTCTTTTTTTGAAGCTTATCCATTTACTCTAACTCCTCATAAATACTAGACTCTTCGTATCATCGAAGACCAGATAACTTTTGTCAGGATATTGTATAAAATCATCTTGAACATTTTGCTCAAGATATCATCGAACACCAGACAGCAATCATTTATCCTTCTTTTTTTAGAAAATGTCAAGAAAACCATATCATCGAACACCAGAAACATATCATCGAAGACCAGACCAATAAATATTGCCTTTATAATAGAACTATTATTAACTATCATCGTACACCAGAAAAAGTATCATTGAAGACCAGACCATGTATCATCGCACACCAGAAAAAGTATCATCGTTCATCAGGCAACATATCTCCGAACACCAGACCAGCTATCATTGAACACCAGACTTTATTGATTTTAATAAATCTATATTCTCTGTAATATTAGCTAGTTATAATATTTTTATTCAAATCCCTTATAACAATATATAACAAAAGATAACTATCCCATAACAACAACATATACAAATACTTTTTAAAAGTTGTTGTTTTTCCTCTGGTATCATCAAACACCAGAAAATTCAGAGACATACATTAGATAAATAGCTGTAATTATTACAAAAATTATTTTGAAGTTACTTTCAAATCCTAAAATATTACGCAAAAAGAGTAGGGCGCTTTGTTATTGTAAATTGCGTACACCTGAATCGTTTAATTCTTGATTAAGAGGTTGAAAATTTTTTCAAGAATTAATTTGGGAATCGAACAAGGTTACAGAAACCGGAGTCATTATTTTGTTAATAAAATAACGCCATGTCCGCTAAGAACACTTTTCCCCCCAGGATGAGCAATAACTTTTATCTGTGTCGATATTCTTTCTTTTAGAGCAGAAACATGTGAAATTATGCCAATTAACTTACCTCTTTGTTGCAAACCAGCCAACATTTCAAGAGCTACTTCAAGAGCATCTTCATCGAGAGTTCCAAAACCTTCATCAAGAAAAAGCGAATCAATTCTAACCTTTTTACTTGCCATTTTTGAGAGACCAAGAGCAAGTGCCAAACTTACAATAAAGCTTTCGCCTCCTGAAAGATTCTTTGTAGAACGGATTTCGCCAGCCTGGTAGCTGTCAATCACGCTAAGTTCCAGTGGCTCCGATTTGTTGCGAATCAAAAGATAACGATCTGTCATTTTTTCGAGCTCTTTGTTTGCGTAAGAAATCATCATATCAAAAGTCAATCCTTGTGCAAAATTCCGGAATTTTTTACCATCTGCAGAGCCAATTAGAGAAGAAAGCATATTCCATTTTTCCCACTCTTTTTTTTGCTGTAAAATTATATTTTTTTTGTCCGCAAAAAGGTCTGTGTTTTTCTGATTGTCTGCAATTTTTTGCTTAATAGCACCGATTTCTTCGCCAAGAGATTTTAAAAGAGCACCAAGTTCAACTTCAATTGTTTCGAGTTCGGAAATAGATTCTTCTGAAATATTTTCATCTGTTTTTTCTTTCAGCTTTTGTGCTCTATCTTTTTTTAACTCACTGTTTTTTATAATGTTTTCTTCCAGCACTTTCACTTGCTGTGATATTTTATCTCGCGTAAGCGTATCCAGCCGAGCTTCAAGAAAAAGATTCTCACTTTCAAAACCTTGGCTTAACAACCCCGAATGTAGAATCTTTTCGCTATTTGCAAGATCTGTTTTTTTTGTAGATGTGCTTTCAAAAAGAGCTGCAATGCGTACTTTTAATCCGTTTAAAGCTGTTTTCTCTTTTTCCAGGATTTCTCTTTCAGATTTTTCTTTAGTTTCGGCATTTTCCATATTTTTGGATAGAGTTTTTTCTTCTTGATCCGGATTTCTATCGCAAAAAAGATTCCATCGCTCTTTTTTAAGGTTTTCCATATCTGCATTGATTTGAGAAACTTTAAGTTCAACTGTTTTTAGAGATTCTCTCAAGCTGCCAATAAGTGAGTCAAAACTCTTAATTTCTCCACTAATTTCCGAAAGAATTTTCTGAATATTTTCTTTATTTTTTTCTGTTTCTTTCCATAGAAAAACCTTGTTTTCAAGCATTTCTGATATTTTCTCAAAATCTGTAATTTCATCCTCGCTTTTTATAAAAACAGAGAGTTTTTCATAAACTATATTTTTGTTTTTATTGAAATTATTTGCAATTGTCTTTACATTTTCTTCAATTTCAGCACCTCTTTTTTCAAGCATGATTTTTTTATTAATTAAGTTTTCCATCTCTTTTTCTAATGTAATAAGTTTAAGAGCACTTTCTGTGGAGAGTTTTTCTTTGTTTTTAATGATGTCTTCAAGCGTTTCTGCTTCTTTTATAAAATTATTAAGTGTTTCTATTTTGACCTCGACTTCATCAATTTCAGGAATTTTTTCGGTCACAAAAGGATGGTCAATCGAACCGCAGAGAGGGCAGGGGATTCCATCAACAAGTTTTTTCCTCTCATCTTCTAGGCTTACAATTTTTTTCAGAAAAAGAGCTTCTCTAATAAGATATTCTTTTTCCGCTTGATATTCCCTGAGAAGTTTGCCCTCCATAAGTTTTGATAAAGATTGAGTAATTTGTTCAAGTTCTTTTTTTAGTTCATCTGATTTTTTCTTTTCTGTATTTTTCAAAACTTCTGCTTTAGCAATGTTTTTGGTTTCAGCATCAATCTCTTTTCCTGATTTTTCCAATTCTATTAAAGAAAGTTTATAGTTTTTTTCAGACTCAAAGCAGCTCTTGAAAAGCTCTTTTATTCCTGCAAGCTCTGTCACGAGAAAAGAATCGTTAATATTAACAGCAAGATATTTCTCTGTTTTTATTAATTCCTCTTTCTGAAGCAATTCTTTTTTCTCATAATTTGTCTTCATTTCGCAGTTAGTTGAAAGCAGTTTTTTTATTTTATCAAGTTCCAGTTCTTCATTTTTAATAGATTTTATTTTTTCGGAAATTGTGAAATCAAGCTCTCTAATCTTTTTAATAAGCTCAATACTACTTCTGGTCTCAATCCGCAATTTATCAATGTTTTCAACTGCTTTTTTATGAGACTCATCTTTTACAGATAGATTTTTCTCTTTTTCAGGAATCTCTTTTATCCAAATTTCAAGCTGTTCCATTTCTTTTTTATAGGCATTCCTTTTTTCAGAACAGGAGGCATAAATGCCCTCTATTTCCGCAGCTTTAAGAGCTTTTTCAATAACAAGTTTTTGAGGCTCAAAAGCTTTTTTATCAAACATTAGTTTTTGAAATTCAGCCTCAATTGCAATCAGCTCTGCTTTGATTTTTTCAATATCTTTAAGGTGTTGGATTTTCTTAGTAATGTTGTTACAATCAGCTCTTTTTGAATCTGCTACTTGTTCTTTTTCCAAAAGTTCTTCCTGAATTTTCTGCTCATCTTCTTTGCTTAAAATCATAATTCCTGAAATCTCAGCCTCAAGAAAATCGAGTTTTGATTTTTCCTCTTTTGCTCGTTCAAAGCTCTTTTTTGAAATTTCACTATAAATTTCTGTTCCGGTAATACTCTCAAGAATAGGTGCTCTCTCATCTCCTTTTGCTTGCAAAAAAGCGGCAAAACCACCTTGGGCAAGCAACATGGAGCGGGTAAACTGGTAAAAATCCATACCAGTGACTTCCTCAATTTTTTTAGCAACTTCTGTTAATTTTGTTTCAAGAGTTTTGCCATGCCCATCCGAAATCTCGTGTTTTGGTTGTTGAAGCTCTCCCTCAGCTTTTTTTTTGGCCCGATGTTGAGCCCAGTGAACCCTGAATTGACCCGCCTCTGTTTCAAACAAAACCTCGGAAAAACATTCTCCGCACTGTCTCGACATTATCTCATTTTCTTCTTTGGTAATTTTTTTGAGTCGCGGTGTTTTCCCATAAAGAGCAAGAGAAATTGCATCCAGAATTGTTGTTTTTCCTGAACCGGTAGGCCCGGTAATAGCAAAAATTCCATCTGAAACATAAGCCTGATGAGTAAAATCAATGAGCCACTCGCCACAAATGGAATTAAGATTTTTAAATCTAAGCGAGAGAATTTTCATGGCTTACTCCTTAACTTCCTGCATTAAAGCAATAATTTCTTTGTAGATCTGAGTGAGTACTTCCTGCTCGCTTTGCGCAATTTTATTTTGGATTAGGCACCGGTTAAAAACATCATTCAAATCAAGATCTTCCAGCGTCTCATTGTCATCAATTCTCTCGATTACATTATCAAAAATACGCTTGTTTTTTATCCGCAAAACCTCTATTTTACTATCTTTTACCGCATCATCTATAACTTCTTTGATGTTTGCAGCCAAAAGCTCCCCGGAATATTCAATTTCAAGCCATACGCTAATAGATAATCTTCTCAGCTCATTGATTTTACTTAATATATCATCCATATTGCCCGAAACTTTTGCCAATTTCTGAAATATTGGCACACTATACTCTTTTATGTTCATGACATTATTTATAAATTCAGCAACAATTATTTTTTTTTCAGACTCAGCCTCGCCAAAACCGGTTTGAAGCGGTGACCCGGAGTAACAAATCCGCTCGTCTCCTCCGACTTTCTGTGCAACATGAAGATGGCCTAGCGCAACAAAATCAAATATTGTGGGGAACACATCTTTTCCAACATGAGCTAGCGAGCCGACATAAAGCTCACGAACTCCATCACCTTCAACAGTTTTGCCGCCAGCGGTAAATAGATGGCCAGTTGCTACAACCGGAATTTTCCCAGTTTTATCAAGTAGTTCTTGCGCTTTTTTTGCAACTGCGGCGTAGTGAGCTTTTACTCCTTCAATAAGTTTGGCTGTCTTATCATCAACACTTTCGTTTGCTTCGACACTTCTTATATCACGGTCTCGAAGATATGGAACAGCGCACAAAATAAGCTCAGGTTTGTTGGAATCATCACAAAAAAGAAGCACCTCATCAGAAATCTTTTCTGAAATTGCACCAACAACATGAATGTTCATAGATTTGAGAAGCTCTTTTGGGGCTTCCAAAAAAGCTGGTGAATCGTGATTTCCGCCGACAACAACAACATGACGGCAGTAAGATGCGGAAATTCTGCTTAAAAAATTGTAGTAAATCTCCTGCGCCCGGTTGCCTGGCGTTGAATTATCAAAAATATCGCC
>CAZISX010000114.1:1434-2649 GCA_964542005.1 uncultured Spirochaetales bacterium | reverse complement strand
AGAATATCAATAACTTCCTTATTAATAAAACCTAAAAGCCACTCAAGAAAAGAAGAAAATTCATCGTGCCTTTTTTTACCATATAATGAGCGGCCTATATGCCAGTCTGATGTGTGAAGAATTTTCATTTAAATCCTTTTAAATATTATCTCAACTTTTATATTTTACAAAAAACAAAGAGTCAAGAAAACAAAATTAAGTGTTGGCGCAAGGCAGAAAGCCTCTGGTCATCAACAAATAGAGGTAACAAAAACTTTACATGATTTAAACACTTTTGTATATTCAATCGTCGGTTAAATAAATAGCAGGGGCAGATATGAACAGGCTGATTTTTCTCGTTATTCTGGCATTTCTTTTTTCTTTTCAAATTTTCTCACAGGAAAACATGATATTTATGAGTTACGACCTCAAAGGCAACCTGTTTGAGCTTGATAATTATGCAAAAGAGAAAAAAGCAAAATATCTTGTGGTTGATTTCTTCTCAATAATCTGCGAACCGTGCAAAAAAGCAATGCCTGAGCTTGAAAAGTTTTACCTCAAATCAAAAGAGAAGGGTATCGAAGTTGTGGTAGTTGCAATTCCGTCACAAAAAAGCGCAGGTAAGGAGGAGAAAAAACAGGTTAAAACCTATTTTTCAGAGAAAGCAAAAGTATCTTTTCCGGTAATGTACGATATTTTTTATTCTGTTGCCTACCAGTATGGTGTTGCAATCAGAAAAAAGGATGATGCAGAGATATCTGTTCCTCAGATATTTCTTCTTGATAGTCGTGGCAATTTGCTGAAAAAATCGGATAACTACAAAGAAATATTAAAAGAAATAGAGAAGATTAAAAAATAGGAGGCGATTTTGCAAAGGTTATTGTTTTTGTGTTTATTTCTCCTTTTTTCCTTAGTAATTTCAGCACAGGAAGAAAAAGACCGGGTCGTCGTTATGGATATCCAGGATGAAACTGGTATATTAAAACCCAAAATAATCAAAAATGCGACAACTTACCTGTTTGATAAATTCACAGCATCACAAAAATACTGGATGATTCCAGAATCAGACAGAGATAGAGCACTCAAAAAAATGATAGAACAGAAAAAAGTTGATTCACGGAAATCATGTGTTGACGAAAAGTGCCAGATTTCATTAACAGAGCAGCTGCAGGCAAATTTTCTGGTAAACTCGAACATCAAAAAGCTAGGTAATTCCTGCGTGCTTTCGGTAAAAAT
>CAZISX010000114.1:0-1424 GCA_964542005.1 uncultured Spirochaetales bacterium | reverse complement strand
CGGAGCAGGGCTTAATGACCTCAATCGAAACAGTCTACAACAAATCAATGGGCATAGTTGAAGAGAAGAAGCTGAGTAAAGACGAGGAGGCTTGTCTGTATGCGGAGAAAGAAGACACACTTGAAACATGGGAAAGCTATGTTGAGGAATTTCCGAAAGGGAGCTGCTCATTTAAAGCAAAATCAAAAGTAAAAACGCTAAAAAAATCAGCAGCAAAAGAGACAAAGCCAGGGAAAAAAGGAGAAGAAAACGACGGGAATGAGGCAGATAAATCCTCATGTGAATATGCGCGAAACAAAAACACCGAAAAGATGTGGAAAGAATATCTGAAAAGTTTTCCAAAAGGACGGTGTGCGCTAGAAGCCAAAGACAAACTTGAGGAAATAAGAGATATGGGCGAAGCGGAAGCAAAAGAAGCAGAGGCAGAAAGGGCAGCAAAGCAGGAAAAAAAACCGAGAAAATCTAAGAAAAGTCAGGAATATGGCGGTTTGCAGTGGTCAAAAAAAGCATGGGAAACAATGACCTGGGATGTTGCAAAAGAATATTGTGCAGACCTTGAAGAAGGTGGCTATTCAGATTGGCATTTACCGACTATTTCAGAGTTGCGAACCATTATTATCAACTGCCCCGGCAGTGAAACTGGCGGAGATTGCAGAGTTAAAGCCCCGGGCTGCCTTTCAGAAAGCTGCTGGCGCGCAAGTAGATGTTCTTGTGACGGCAGCGCAGATTCCTATTCAGCCTTGGGCGATGGTAAAGAGATTGCGCTCTGGTCGTCTTCCGTCCAATCAGATGATGCAGAGCATGCGTGGTATGTGTATTTCTACTTTGGCAATGTGTACAACCACTACATGTCTAGTAAGAAGTTTGTCAAGTGCGTGCGCTAGACCATCGAAATTATTTGATTATTTGGTTATCCACTACCCTCAAGCACAGCTTTTCAGGCTTTCACAGGGCAAACTCTCCGCAAGAGACTTTGCTTTTACTGTTCCACTGGAAGCGGGTATGTTTGGCTTCTGCATGACAGTTTCCCGCCGAAAACCCCTACAAAATCAAAAAATCCGATATAGGACAAGGCATGCCTACCAAATCCTGCAAATCCTGTGAATCCTGGTCCATTTTGACAATTTGAAATTCCTCTGATATAATCGGGCAAACTTTTTATGGAGTTGCCAAGATGAAAAAAATATTGCCGATTGGAATACAAGATTTTAAGGAGTTAAGAGAAAGAAACTGTATTTATGTTGATAAGACAGAAATTCTTAAAAAACTTATCACAGAAGGTAAATACTATTTTTTAAGCCGTCCTCGCAGATTCGGTAAATCTTTAACAATTTCAACGCTAAATGAGATTTTTGAAGGGAACAAAGAGCTTTTTAAAGGGCTTTATATTTACGACAAAATCGAGTGGAAAAAACGGCCAATAA
>CAZISX010000113.1:7783-11641 GCA_964542005.1 uncultured Spirochaetales bacterium | reverse complement strand
GGACCAAAAAGCATTGTATGATGCTTGAGAATTGCTGTTATGGAAGAGTGCTCCGTCAGTAAAGACACAACTGCCGGTCACTGGGAAATGATGAATGTTGTGATAGAAAAGCCTTTTGCCCGCTATCTTAATGGATTTCCTCCCGAAATCATGGAGCTTTTTGAAACAAAAACAAAAATGGGCTGGATTGGCAACTTTGCAGCGTCAGGCACTGAAATCCTTGAAAGCATGGGCGAAGAACATCTGCGAACCGGAAAAGTTATTGTCTACACTTCTGCCGACTCAGTTTTTCAGATTGCAGCTCATGTTGATGTTGTCGCACCTGAAAAACTTTATGAAATCTGCAAGATAACCAGAGCTTTTCTCGATGAATATCAAGTTGGCCGCGTAATTGCCAGACCTTTTGCCGGAGTTCCTGGAAAATTTGTCAGACTAAACAACAAAAGACACGACTACTCAATGAAACCTACAGGCAGAACTCTTCTTGAGGAGATGGTTGAAAAAGGGATTGAAACTGTTTCTGTCGGCAAAATTATAGATATTTTTACAGGCATCGGAATTTCAAGAACAATCCATACAGACAACAATGCTGATGGAATGAAAAAGCTAAAAGAGCTTCAGACCAGTGCTTCCGATAAAAGCTTTGTCTTTGCCAATCTTGTTGATTTTGATGCATTATTTGGTCACAGAAGAGAGCTGAAGGGATATTACAATGCTCTGAAGGATTTTGATAACTGGCTTGGAAGCTTTCTTAATGACATGCCAACTGACGATTTTCTTATCATCACAGCAGACCACGGCTGCGATCCTTCATTTAAAGGAACAGACCACACAAGAGAGCAGGTTCCTTTTATAATCTATTCACCATCCTATAAAAATCAGGAAAATCTGGGAACACAAAAAGGATTTTCTTTTTCAGGATTTGAAGCAATGAAAGCTTTGGGGATTTAATTAAGACGGTGTTCTTCTCGGATATGCTGCCATTTATCATATCTAAGTAGCAGTAAAAGTCCCGGAATTGCAATCAGTGTAGAAATAATAAAATAGGTTTCCCAGCCTGTCTGTTTGGCAATCCAGCCTGTCGGAGTTCCAACAATAACGCGCGTCAATGCCATAAAACTGGTTAGAAGAGCATACTGCGTTGCTGTAAACCTTTTATCGCACAGAGTCATAATAAATGCAGAAAAAGCGGCGGTAGCAAGACCACTGCAGATATTTTCCACTGTTATAGCAACAATCATCATCGGATAGTTGTAGCCAATATGTGCAAGTATGGTAAAAGAAAGCCCTGAAAGTCCCTGTATAATACCAAAAAGCCAGAGTGATTTTTTAATACCCAGCCGCATCATTATTGCTCCGCCAGCAAGCGTGCCGACAATTGTTGCAACAAGACCAAAACCTTTTGTTACTGCGCCAATATCTGTTTTTGTAAATCCGAGTGAAAGCATAAAAGGCGTTGTCATGGCAAGAGCCATCGCAACATCAACCTTGTAAATCACAATAAAAAAAAGCATTTCAAAAGAACCTTTTCGTTTGAAATATTCAACAAACGGAAGAACAACTGCATCTTTAAGCGATGCTGGTTTTTTAGATTTATTCTCCGGTTCAGGTGCTAAAAATACAGTAATTATACCAATAATCATAGTAGCTGCCATAATTAGGTAGACTGTCTGCCATGAGAAATGATCGGAAAGAATAAGGGCAACTGCGCCTGAAATCAACATAGCAACACGGTATCCCATTATGTAAAGTCCGGCACCAGCACCAAGTTCTTCTGTTTTTAGAAGCTCTGTCCGGTAGGCATCAACAGCAATATCCTGAGTTGCGCTAAAAAAAGCAACCAGAAGCGCGAAAAAAGCCATCATCACAGGATTTGCGACTGGATTGGTAAATGCCATTGCGGAAATACCTATAACCAGAAAAATCTGTGCAATAAAAATCCACGACCGCCGCCTCCCGAGAAATGAGAAGTTGTAGCGGTCTATAAATGGCGACCAGAGAAATTTTAGTGTATAAGGAAGTCCTACCAGAGAAAAGATACCGATTAGCGTCAAATCAACATGCTCGGAAGCCATCCATGCCTGAAGCGTGCCTCCGGTAAGTCCAAGAGGAATACCTGAAGAAAAACCTGTTAGAAGCACCACCGCCATACGCCAGCTGACAAAAACAAGGAGTATTGAACGCATTATTTAAAAATTTTTCTTGAAAGAAATGGAATAAACCAGAATAAAAATATCAAAACAGCAATCACGGTTACTATAGCAATTTGAATATTTTTAACCTCTTCCATAAAATATTCCATCGAGTGCCCCAGAACATAACCGCCCCAGCTCATAAGAATCGCCCAGATACATGCAGAAAGAATGTTTAATATCACAAACTTAGAGGTTTTGACATCGCTTGTTCCAAGTATAAAAGGGATAACATTTCTAAGTCCGTACAAAAATCTGAATATGAGAATAACAAAGGTTGCATTTTTTGCGATAAGCTTTTCTGCCCTGGCAACCTTGTTTTTCCATTTGGGTTTACTGTCAAGAATTTTCTTTCCTTTATAGCGGCCAATGAAAAACCAGAGCTGATCGCCAAAAAGTGTTCCTACAAAAGAACAAAGGGTAACAAGTCTTAAATCAAGAAAATTGGAGCTGGCAGCTATGCCTCCTAAAATGACTATTGTCTCGCCTTCAAAGAAAGTACCAATAATTATGGCTAGATAGCCAAATTTCTGTAAAAACAATTGTAACAAGAGAACTCCATATAATCAACACAAGTGAAATCGCCTTCATTATAGAAGGATTTTTTCTTTTGGCAATTTTTGATTTAATCATTTATAAAACAGAGATGAAGTAATCTTTTTTCTCAATAAAAACATTGTTTTAAAAAAAAACCTGTAAAAAAGCTTGCAATTTTCTTTTGGATAGATATTATTCCGTTCGTTCTTTGTGTCGGGGTGTAGCGCAGCTTGGCTAGCGCGTCTGGTTTGGGACCAGAATGTCGGGGGTTCAAATCCCTCCACCCCGACCAATTTGATAATTGAGCCCGTAGCTCAGCTGGATAGAGCAACTGACTTCTAATCAGTAGGCCAGAGGTTCGAATCCTCTCGGGCTCACCATTTTCCGTATAATTTGCTGTTTTAATTTTGATTATTATGGTGGGTATAGTTCAATGGTAGAGCACCGGTTTGTGGTACCGGGCGTTGTGGGTTCGAGTCCCATTACCCACCCCAAGTTATTAGTGGGCTCTTAGCTCAGTTGGTAGAGCAACTGACTCTTAATCAGTGGGTCGAAGGTTCGAATCCTTCAGGGCCTACCACTTATTTTACTTTTAGTTAATGAATGATCTTATTAATGTTAAGCAAAAAGTTTATTTATTTTATATCAACAATTACAAATTCTTTTTTGATTGCGAAAGTGGCGGAACTGGCAGACGCGCCAGATTTAGGTTCTGGTGGGCAACTGTGGGGGTTCGAGTCCCCCCTTTCGCACCATTTTAAGTTTTCACGCACAAACTATATTTTACCAGAAAACCGGAGGAATTATGCAGTACCAGCTTAATCATGTTAGTGGTGTTGAGAAAGAATTGACTATTTCTTTTTCAGCAGAAGAAGTTAAACAAAATCTTGAAACTTCCTTCAAAAAAGTTGCAAAAACAGCTAATATAAAGGGTTTCAGACCTGGCAAAGTACCTATGAATGTTGTTAAACAAATTTATGGAAAATCCGTAGTTGCTGATGTTGAGCATAATTTTGTAACAAGTGCTCTTCAGGAAGCTGCTATGAAAGAAAATCTCAACATAATAAATACTCCAGTTGTAGAACGGAGCTCAGATATAACAAATGGACCAGACTTTTCTTCTACTTTA
>CAZISX010000113.1:6405-7628 GCA_964542005.1 uncultured Spirochaetales bacterium | reverse complement strand
TTCCTGTTGTTCTTGGAAATGGCGGATTTATTAAGGATTTTGAGACTGCGCTTTACAACAAAAAAGGCGGAGATAAGTTTGAAACTATGGTTAATTTTCCTGCAGACTACCACTCAAAAGAACTTGCTGGGAAAAACCTGAATTTTTCCATAGAGCTCATTAGTGTTGAAGAGGGCTCTTCTCCAGAAATAACTGATGAATTTTTAAAAGAAAAAAATATTTTTGAAGGTAATGTTGCTGAATTCAAGATTGATCTTGAAAAAAGAATTCGCGAATATATCGGAAATGTAAATAAAGACAACAAAAAATACATAGTTACAGACAAACTTGTTTCTATGAATGAAGTTGAAATTCCAAAATCTTTTGTTGAAGCAGAAATAAAAGTTCGTGAAGAAGACTACAAAAAGAAGAACAATGTTGAGGAAATTCCAGCGGAAGCTCAAACTAAAATAGAAGAAGATGCTTTTTGGGTTTCAAAAAGATTCCTTATTTTAAGCCAGCTTGCTAAAGATTTTCATGTTTCTGTTTCCGAGGAAGAGCTTGATAAATCGCTTGAAGTTGATGCAGCAAGATATAATGTTGGCGTTGATGTAATAAGAAGAGTTTATGATAAAGAAAAGCTTAATGAACGCCGTATGACTATTCAGGACGATAAAGTTATGGCAAAAGTTATGGAACAAGTGATTTTTATTGAAAAAGAACCAAAGGAATAATATGAAAGATTCTGTAAAAAACTATCTCATTCCAATCGTTGTTGAAAAAGAGGGTGGCGGCGAACGCTCTTATGATATTTATTCGAGACTTCTTAAAGACAGAATTATTTTTCTTGGCGGACCTGTCACCGATGAAGTTGCCAACTTAATAGTTGCGGAACTTCTCTTTCTTGAGGCACAGGATCCAGAGCAGGATATCCAGCTTTACATAAATAGTCCCGGAGGCTCTGTAACAGCTGGACTTGCGATTTATGACACAATGCAGTATGTTAAGCCTGATGTTGTTACAATCTGTATAGGGCAGGCATCAAGCATGGGAGCTATCTTGCTTGCAAGCGGAGCTCCAGGCAAAAGATTCAGTCTTCCGAATTCCAGAATAATGATTCATCAGCCTCTTGGCGGTTTTCAGGGTCAGGCTACAGATATTGAAATTCATGCAAAAGAAATTCTCTTTCTAAAAGAGAGACTTACTGATATAATGCTGGAGCACACAAAAGCTGACAAAAAAAC
>CAZISX010000113.1:4286-6395 GCA_964542005.1 uncultured Spirochaetales bacterium | reverse complement strand
GACACAGATTGAAGTTGACAAAATTATTGCAGGCCCAGGGGTTTATATCTGCAATGAGTGCGTTATACTTTGCAATGAGATTCTTGGGGATAAAGACATCAGCCTTATCCAACCCGATTATTCAAGAATCCCCTATCCGTCTGAAATTAAATCGGAACTTGGCAACTATGTTATTGGCCAGGATTATGCTAAAAAAGTCCTTGCAGTTGCTGTTTATAACCACTACAAAAGAACCAACGCTATTCGAGGCGGAACATTTAACGGTGTTGAAATACAAAAAAGTAACATTTTGCTTGTAGGCCCTACCGGTAGCGGAAAAACTCTTTTAGCAAGAACTCTTGCAAAAATGCTTAATGTTCCTTTTGCGATTGCTGATGCAACAACTTTGACTGAAGCCGGGTATGTAGGAGAAGATGTTGAAAATATTCTTTTAAATCTTCTTCAAAGCTGCAACTATGATGTTGATAAAGCGTCTCGAGGCATTGATAAAATTACAAGAAAATCAGACAATCCTTCAATCACAAGAGATGTCAGCGGTGAAGGTGTTCAGCAGGCACTTCTTAAAATTATTGAAGGTACAGTTGCAAGTATTCCTCCAACTGGCGGAAGAAAACACCCTCATCAGGAATATATAAAGCTGGATACCACAAATATTTTGTTTATTGCAGGCGGAGCTTTTGAAGGGCTTGACTCAATTATTTCAAAAAGACTTGGCCAGTCAAAAGTCGGCTTTGGTCACGACCACAAACAATACAATCTATCTGAAAATGATTTGTTGTCACAGCTGCAGCCTGAAGATTTATTAAAATTTGGTCTTATTCCTGAGTTTGTTGGCCGTTTTCCTATTGAAGCACATCTTTTAAATCTTACAGAAGCTGAACTTTTAAAAATTCTTTCAGAGCCTAAAGATGCTATTTTAAAACAATACGAAGCACTCTTTGCTATGGATGACATAAGTCTCACATTTAGAGATGATGCTTTAAAATCAATTGTAGCCAAAGCAATAATGCACAAAACAGGTGCCAGAGGTTTGAGGCGGGTTATGGAATCTGTAATGCTTGACATTATGTTTTCTTCTCCTGAAGAAAAAGATTCTATCAAAGAGCTTATTATTACACGCGGAGTTGTTGAAAACAACGAATCGCCGATGAAAGTTATGAAAAAACTAATGAAATCCAATAAAGGTGAAGGTGCTTAATTTATTATTGCTAATGCGTTGGATTTCTTGTTATTCCATGACACTTTTTAATTCCAAATCTGTTGCTTAAATTCAAATAGAGAGTACAGTTTGGAGGTTATTTTTGTATCAATTTTCTTTTGGAGGTCTGATGTTTGAAGGGAGGATTTATCCGCTCCTGCCGCTGAGAGATGCGGTTGTTTTTCCTTATGCCAGCGTCACATTCAAGGTTGGGAGAAATTTTTCCAAAAAAGCAATCGAAGTTGCGCTTAAAAGTGAAACCAAGGAAATAGTTGTTGTTGCTCAAAAAAGTGCTGAAATCGAAAATCCTGGTTATGATGATATCTACAGTGTTGGTACACTTTGCAATGTTTTACAGGTAATAGAAGGACCTGGCGGGGTTTTTCATGTTTTTCTTGAAGGTTTGAAGAGAGTTAAAATTGAAAACTTTAACTGGAACGAAAATGAATACGCCGAGGTTGAAGCAACATTGCTCGAAACAGAGTGGAAAAAGAAAGCAGACATAAAAAAGCTCAGAGCAATTTTAGAATCAACACTTCTCCAGTTTACCGATACCCTTGAATTTCCTATAGAATTTATAAATGAAACACTCAATATTCAGGATGATGAACGGTTTATTGATATTGTAGTTGTAGGTTTTATTAACCTTAAAGTTGATGAGAGTCAAAGGCTTCTTGCTTCCACCAATATTGAAAAACGGTATCAGCAGGTTGTTTCAATCCTCAAAATTGAGCTTGAGCTTAGAAAAATTGAGGACAAAATCGACAAAAATGTCAGGAAAAAACTTGAAAGAGGACACCGTGAATTTTTTCTGAATGAACAGATAAATGCACTTAAAAACGAGCTTCGAGGCGTTGATGATGATGGCGAAATCAAAGGAAGTGAAGATGATCTTGCCCAAAAAATCAACA
>CAZISX010000113.1:286-4231 GCA_964542005.1 uncultured Spirochaetales bacterium | reverse complement strand
TTGAAGAATACGAGCGATTAAATATGCTTCCGCCAATGAGTTCAGAGGCTGGCGTTGTCAAAACCTATATTGACACACTTCTTGCTCTGCCATGGAACATAAAATCAAAAGCAAAAATAAAGCTTGATGATGCGCAAGCAATTCTTGAACGGGATCATTTTGGTCTTGAAGATGTTAAGGAGCGAATTCTTGAATATCTTGCCGTACTTAAGCTTTCCAACTCACTAAAAGCTCCAATTATTTGCCTTGTTGGCCCTCCTGGAGTTGGTAAAACTTCAATTGCTTCATCAATTGCCAAAGCCACAGGCAGAGTTTTTGTCCGTCAATCTCTTGGCGGAATAAAAGATGAAGCAGAAATAAGAGGACACAGAAGAACTTATATTGGCTCAATGCCTGGAAAAATAATCCAGTCAATAAAAAAATCTAAAGTGAATAATCCACTATTTCTTCTTGATGAAATTGACAAGCTGAGCTCTGATTACAAAGGAGATCCAGCTTCAGCACTTCTTGAGGTGCTTGATCCTGAGCAGAATGACTCTTTTGTTGATCATTATGTTGATGTTGAGTTTAATCTTTCTGATGTTTTATTTGTTGCAACAGCAAATGATGAATCAATGATTCCAAGAGCACTTAAAGACAGACTCGAAATAATAAGAATCGAAGGCTACACATATTTTGAGAAGAAGAATATTGCGAGAAAATATCTTCTTCAAAAACAGAAAAAAGCTAATGGAATTGGTGACATAAATCTTCAAATATCTGAAAAAGGATTGTCAGCTCTTGTTGACGGCTACACTTCAGAGGCCGGAGTAAGAGAACTTGAACGGAAAATTGCAGCAATAACCAGAAAGATAGCTCTTGATATTGCTAAAAATGATAAAGCAAAAACTTACAAAATTTCAGAAAAAAATATTGAAGAATATCTTGGACCTGTTATTTACAACACAAAAACAGAGCTTGACTCTTTTGAAATAGGCGTTGTAAACGGTCTTGCATGGACACCTTATGGCGGCTCTGTTTTAAAAATTGAAGCTATAAAATATCCCGGAAAAGGCAAAATTAAAGTAACAGGAAGTCTTGGCGATGTTATGAAGGAATCTATCGAAATTGCTGCCAGTTTTGTAAAAAGTCTTTCTGAATCTCTAAATATTTCAGCCGATTTTTGGGAAAAATATGATATCCACATTCATTTTCCGGAAGGTGCAGTTCCAAAAGACGGCCCATCAGCAGGCACTGCAATCTCTCTTGCAATTGCCTCTGTTGCTTCCGGTTTGCCGGTAAAACCAGGCATTGCAATGACAGGTGAAGTAACGCTTCGAGGTCATGTTTTAAAAATTGGCGGACTTCAGGCTAAAGTTATGGCAGCAGGAAAAGCAGGAATTCAGAAAATATATATTCCAACAGAAAATATATCTAATCTGAAAAAAATTCCTGATGAAGTAAAATCGGGAATCGAGTTTGTTCCGGTTGATAATGCAGAAAAAATTATAAAAGAATCACTGGTTCGAGGAACCTCAGCTCCCTTTACAAAAAAAGTTAAAAGAGTGAGTCTTCAGCAGTGATAAACTATTTATTAACAAATTTCTTGACAGATAAAAGGTTTTAATATAAATGATTACTGACTGTTGTTCAATCTATTCAGCGACTATCGTAGCATTTCCCGAAAATTTTTATGGGATTAAGAAATTAGCTAAAACGGTAAAATTTTGTGTATTAAACTCTATGGTTTTTATAAAAAACTCTTATTTTTTTAAGGAGACAAAAGGATGAATTTACAAGAATTAAAGAACATGAAAAATGATGATGTAATCAAACTGGCGGATGATTTAGGTGTTGAGGAAGCAAATTCTAAAAGAACTCAGGAACTTTTCTTTGATATTCTTCAGAAACTTGCAGAAAAGAATGAAGCAATAACCGCAGGCGGCGTGCTTCAGATTCTTCCTGACGGTTTTGGATTTTTAAGAAGCCCGAAATACAACTATCTTCCAGGTCCAGATGACATATATATTCCGCCTGCAATGATTAAAAGATTTTCCCTCAGAACAGGTCAGCATCTTGAAGGTGAAATCAGAAGCCCTAAAGAAGGTGAAAGATATTTCGCAATGAACAAAATCACCTCTATTTTTGGAAACACAGATGTAGAAATGGGAAGACATATTCCTCTTTTCGACAACCTTACCCCGTTCTATCCAAGAGAGAAGATAAAACTTGAAACAAAGAAAAATGTTATGGCAACCAGAATCATGGATCTCCTTGTTCCAATAGGAAAAGGACAGCGTGGTCTTATTGTTGCGCCTCCTAGAACTGGTAAAACTGTCCTTCTTCAGGATATTGCTCACTCAATCACAGACAATCATCCAGAAGTTAAACTTATAGTTCTTCTTATAGATGAAAGACCTGAGGAAGTTACAGATATGATTAGAAGTGTTGATGCGGAAGTTGTTTCCTCAACCTTTGATGAACCAGCAACACGCCATGTACAAGTTGCTGAAATGGTTCTTGAAAAAGCAAAGAGAATGGTTGAGTACAAGATGGATGTTGTTATTCTTCTTGACTCTATCACAAGACTTGCAAGAGCATACAACACTGTTGTTCCTCCATCAGGCAAAATACTCTCCGGTGGTGTTGATGCCAATGCGCTTCACAAACCAAAAAGATTCTTTGGTGCAGCAAGAAATATCGAAGAAGGCGGCTCACTCACAATTATCGCAACTGCGCTTGTTGATACAGGAAGCCGTATGGACGAAGTTATCTTTGAAGAATTCAAAGGTACAGGAAACATGGAAATCCACCTTGACAGAAAGCTCATGGAAAAGAGAATTTTCCCATGTCTGGACATCAACAAATCAGCGACAAGAAAAGAAGAATTGCTGCTTGAAAAAGATGTTCTCAACAAGGTTTGGATTCTCAGAAAACTTCTCCATCCGCTCAATGTTATTGACTCTATGGAATTCATGCTTGATAAAATGGGCAGAACCAAGAGCAATGAAGAGTTTATGAGAGCGATGAACGCATAATTTTTACAGTTTTTTCGATTTTTATAAGGACTCTTCGGAGTCCTTTTTTTTTACCTTAAAATGCAGATATGGCAAAAAAATTCAGGATTTCCAGGTATTTCTATTGTTTTGATAACTTCAAAAGAATGATAGAAAACATTGTGACTGTGATTTACTTAACTTTGATTCTCATTGAGTAGAAACTTCTCCACACAAAGAAAAGAGCGACAACAAAGAAAACAGCTCCGATGTATGGCGCGATCGGTCTGAAGCTTTCAGAGATTGCGATTTCCATTGCGAGAAGTCCGAAAAGTGTTGTGAACTTGATAATAGGGTTTAGCGCAACCGAAGATGTATCTTTGAAAGGATCGCCAACTGTGTCGCCTATAACGCAGGCATCGTGAAGCGGTGTTCCTTTCTGTTTAAGATCAACTTCAACAACTTTTTTCGCATTATCCCAGCAGCCGCCTGCATTTGCCATGAAAATTGCCTGGAAAAGACCAAACACTGCAATTGAAATAAGGTAGCTGATAAAAAATGCTACAGAATCATTTGAGGTTGGTGATGGTGCGGAGAAAAATGCAAAAGCAAGTGCAAAGCTGAATATTGCGATAAATATGTTGAACATACCGTTTTGAGCATACTGAGTACAGATTTTAACAACCTCTTTTGATGTTGCTATTGATGCGGATTTGCTTGCATTTTCATCAAGCTTTATGTTCGCTTTGATATATTCAACAGCTTTGTAAGCACCTGTTGTAACTGCCTGGGTTGATGCTCCTGTAAACCAGTAAACAACAGAGCCGCCGCAGATAAGTCCAAGAATTGTATAAGGATTTAAGAGATTAAGAATTGCTGCTGGCTCGATTCCAAGCGTGTTTTTGATAACAAGGATAAGTGAAAAAATCATTGTTGTAGCACCAACAACCGCGGTTCCGATAAGAACTGG
>CAZISX010000113.1:0-276 GCA_964542005.1 uncultured Spirochaetales bacterium | reverse complement strand
GCCTTGAATGTGTTTCCTGCGCCATCGTTTGCTTCAAGGTAGTGTTTTGCTTTCTCAAAATCGGGCTTGAATCCGAAATTTTTCTCAATTTCTTTATCAACATCTTTGATTTCTTCAATAAGTGAAAGCTCATAAACTGACTGTGCATTGTCTGTAACAGGGCCGTAGGAATCAACTGCAATTGTAACTGGTCCCATGCCGAGCATACCAAAAGCAACAAGACCAAACGAAAAAACTGTAGGGTAAATCATGATTGAATCAAGACCGTAGGCACTT
>CAZISX010000112.1:6010-11741 GCA_964542005.1 uncultured Spirochaetales bacterium | reverse complement strand
AGCGAAAACGGCTCAATCAAAGATTGGGTGATTGAGGAGCTTGAGAAGTAGGATTTGTTGGTGTTTGGCGGTAATCTATGGATCACCACGCTTTGCTCATGATGCCGAAAACAATATTTATTTCCATTCTTCAGAAGTCATGGCGCGAATGCGATGGGGCAGCTTTTTGTTTTTTGTTTTTGATAGTGTTTTCAGTTATCAATTCCTCAAAAGAATATTCGCATTCTTTCTGTGCAAACTTATAATTGACATATATTTATAACTCTGCTAATTTTCGGTGTTTATTTTAGGTTGATATTGAGGTGGAAAATGTACAAAAATTATGGCTTGGATCTTGGAACAACTTTTCTGACAGTTTTTTCACTTGAAACAATGAGCGTTGTAAAAAGAGTTCGGCATGAAGGTAAAATATACGAAAAAGTTATTGATTTTATTAAATCTTTAGATGCTGGTGCAAAAATATCATTTACCGGAAAAAGCGGCAGGGATTGTGCGTTAAAGATGAATGGCCTCTACACTGATGAGAGTGTTGCTCTGTCAAAGGCTATTGAAAAAACAAAAATATTTAGAGAGGGTTACGGTAAAATAATTGATATTGGCGGCTCTTCTCTGACTTTATATAATGTTGCTGACAACAGAATTACCGATATTTCATCGAATGCTCTTTGTGCTTCCGGAACCGGACTTTTTCTTGAAGAACAGGCTGAAAGACTTGGCCTTGAGCTTGAAAAAATGGGGGAACTTTCTATCGAAAACCCGCCGCTGATTGCTAGCCGCTGCACTGTTTTTGCTAAATCTGACTTAATCCACCATCAGCAGGAAGGACGAACAAAAAAAGAGATGTGGGCTGGGCTTTGCCGGTCGCTTGCTGTTTCTGCGATGAATACGCTTTTCCGTGGTGAGGAGATTCATGGCAACATCTCACTCATTGGCGGTGTTGCGCAAAATCGCGAGGTAATCCGGTGGCTTAAGATAAATTATCCTTTGGCAAACTGGATTGTTCCGAAGCATCCTGAGTCTTTTCTGGCTCTTGGCGCATCCTATTTCCAGGGAAGTGATATTTCTGAAATTATTCTTGAAATTCCTGAAAATGATAAAGAAATCAAGAAGATGCCTCCGCTAACTCTTAAAAAAAGCAGCTATCCTGAATTTAGCGACCCGATAATTGATGATTCTGATAATGAAATCAGAATACATAGTGAAATCAAAGATTTGTCTAGTTTTGCTCTTGGCATGGATATTGGTTCGACTAGCACAAAGGTTATTGCACTTGATAAATTTACAAAAAAACCTGTTTTCGATATTTACAGAAAAACCGGCGGCGACCCGATTAATGCGGCCAGAAAGGTTTTTGGAGCTCTTTACAAACTTATAAGTGGAAAAACCGTAACAATTTCAAGCTTTGCGACAACAGGGTCGGGCAGGAAGCTGGTCGGCGAAATCTTTGGAGCAGACACTATTGTAAACGAAATCACTGCACATGGCAAAGGAACAGGAACATTTTATCCCGAGGTTGAGACAATTTTTGAAATCGGCGGTCAGGATGCAAAATATATCAGACTTGATAAAGGTCTTGTTGCAGATGTAAATATGAATTATGTCTGCGCTGCAGGAACTGGTTCTTTTGTTGAAGAGCAGGCCAGAAAGCTGGGATTTACACTTTTTGAGATTGGAAATGTGACAAAACACATTGCGCCGCCCGTAACTTCTGATCGCTGCACAGTTTTTATGGAACAGGATCTCAGATCTATTTTGAAGCAAGGGTTTTCAAAAGAAGAGGCACTTGCCTCGGTTTTGTATTCAGTTGTCCAGAATTATCTCAACAAAGTTGTTGGAAACAGACCTGTGAAAGGGAATAAAATATTTTTTCAGGGTGCAACAGCCAGAAATATCGGACTTGTTGCTGCATTTGAAAATCTTCTTGGAGCCGAGATTGTTGTTTCTCCTTTCTGCCACCAGATGGGCTCAATCGGAGCTGCACTTATGGGGCTTGAACAAATGGAGGAATCGCTTGGAATAACCCGTTTTATTGGACTCCGCTCAACACAGGTTTCCGCCGAGCCAAGAAAGGAAGTGTGCAATTTATGTAATAATTACTGCAGGATAAACTTTGTCAAAAGAGATGACGGCGCAGAATTTTCCTGGGGTTATCAGTGTGGCAGAGATTCGGGCGAATCGTTGCGGAAAAATATCGCAGAATTTGAGGCATTTAGAGAAAGAGCAAGGATTTTTTATAGTAAAAACGAGGTTAAAGGAACTTCAAAGGGTACGATTTATCTTCCAATGTCTTTGACAACCCATACCTATTATCCGCTCTGGCAGAAGTTTTTTAACATTCTCGGTTATGAAACAAAGATTTCATCGCCATCAACTACAAGAAAAATCAAAGAGCACGCTTCAAAGCTTGCGTCTGCTGATTTCTGTTTTCCGGTTAAGGTTGCAATCGGTCATGTTGCTGAACTTCTTGACAAAAAAGAGGTTGTTTTCCAGCCCCATTTTATTGCAGATAAGGATAATCTTGGAACTGCGATAAGTTTTTACTGTCCTTATGTTGAATCAAATCCGTCAGTTATCCGTTCTTCGCTTGAAAGAAGTCACTACGAAACCACTAAATATGCAACTCCTGTAATTGATCTTAGAATGAGCTTTGAGAATAATGGGAAAAACATTTACGACTCTTTGAAAAATCTCATCAAAATTTCGAGAAAAGAGGTTGCTAAAGCATTTTCCGAATCATACAATTCGTGGGCAGACAGAATGAATGAAATGCAGAAAAAAGGTGAGGAAATTCTTTTCTCTGCTGCAAAATCGAAAAAACCTGTTTTTGTCCTTATTGGTCGCCCATACAATGTTCACGATAAAGGGGTTAATCTTGGAATTCCCGAGATTGTTGCCTCGATGGGTTACACAATAATTCCTATTGATATGCTCAGTCTTAATGTTGGCGAGTTGGATAAAGGTAATTATTTCAATATGTTCTGGAATTATGGTCAGAAAATTGTGGCAGCGGTAAAACGAATCAGGAATCTTGAAAATGTTTTTCCAATTTACCTTACAAATTTCAACTGCGGCCCGGACAGCTTTATCCTCAACTATGCAGAAGAGGAAATCAAGGGAAAACCAATGCTGATTCTTGAGCTTGATGAACACGATTCAGACGGCGGATATCAGACAAGAATAGAGGCTTTCACAGATGTTGTAAAGTCGTGGATGAAGAAAGAACAAAAGGAAAAACAAGCACTTATGCCTGATATTTATAATGGTGAAAGAGAAGCTAACTTATCAGGAACACTATGGATTCCGCCGATGCACTATGCTGGCTCAAGACTTTTTGCCGCAGCATTTCGAGGTCACGGATTTAAGGCAAAAAACCTTGATTTTGAAGATTCGGAAACACTTTTGCTTGGCAAAAAAAATCTGCGCGGCGGCGAATGTCTTCCGATGACTCTGACGCTTGGCGCGTTTTTGAAAGAGGCTTTGAAACATGAAAATACACCGGAAGCCGAAAAGCAAATTCTCTTTATGCCGACATCGGAAGGGCCTTGCAGATTTGGTCAGTATAACCTCATGGAAAGATTGGTTTTTCAGAACATTGAGCTTCATAATGCAGAGATTTTGTCGCCATCTTCAATAAACAGCTATCAGGGACTTTCCGAAGAGCTGAGAAGATATCTGATGCACGCAGTTATGTCTGCAGATATAATGTTTAAAATGCTTACAAAAACAAGACCTTACGAGAAAACAAAAGGCGATGCCGACGCTGTTTTTGAAGCCAGCATCACAGAGCTTGAAAAATTGATGGAAAAAAAGGGAGATCCTCGCAAAATAATCCCTAAAATTGCAGACAGATTTCTTGCAATTCCGAAGTTTACAGAACAGAAGCCGATTGTTGGAATTGTTGGTGAAATATATGTCAGATGCAACGACTTTGCAAATGGGAATCTTGTTAAAGTTATTGAGGAAAACGGCGGCGAAGCGTGGCTTTCACCAATGCACGAGTGGGTTTTATATACAGCGTGGATTCAGTCATATCTTGCGAAAAATTACGGCTTCAGCCTGATAGAAAAAGGGGAGTCTTTACTCAAAAATATCTATCTTTTCCAGGTAGAAAAAAGCTACTACAAAGCTGCCGCAAAAATCCTCAAAAACCGCAAAGAACCAGAGATAAAAGAGCTTGTTGACGAGGGCGCTAAATATATGCCGCTTGATTTTATAGGGGAAGCAGTAATTACAGTCGGAAGAGCAGTTCTTTTTGCTAAACATGGCGCGAAAATGGTAGTAAATACAGCACCTTTTGGCTGTATGCCCGGCACAATAACAGCCTCGATTTTCCTCGAAATAAAAGATACCTACAACATCCCTATTATTAATCAGTTTTACGACGGAGACCTTGATATTAACGACAAGGTTGCCGCTTTACTCAAGACTATCTCGACTTGCAGCAGCGAAAACCTAAATGATAATTAGCGTGACTTTTTAAATCCATAACCTTTGTGCCATGCCAGAAAGGTGCCCGCCAGCGGCAGTCATCAAGGTGCGGCACTGTTTTTTTCCCGAAAACAAACCAGCTTCCCTTCATCTCAACAACGCCGTGGCCGCCGCGGGAAGTCATTTCTGAAGGTTTTGTCGGCAGATTCATGTGTTCTGCCGCGTTTCCGTGCTGGTCATAAACACCGAAAGAACTTCTGCACTCAGGAAAAAATCCCGCAGGAAAGTGGTTTGAGCCGCACGATTTCATAACACCGCTGCCATTTAAGTTTGCCTTGTCGCAGTTTTGCGTTTTTGCAACGCCGGTGCCGCAGAGTTCAGGTCTGTACTCTTTGCCATAAGCCCAGACAACCTCCCTTTTTTTGTTGTGAGGAACTCTCATTTTTGCAGCAGCAGTTGTATAATTGTCAACAAGATTGAAGTAGTAGTCAGTTTCTTCAAGCGAACCGGCGCAAGCACCTTCCCATTCGTGGGCATCGCAAAGCCTCTTCCCTTCAGCTTCGCAAATAAGAGCCGCATCTCTGGCTGTTACCCAAATCAGCGGGTATTCGCACGGAATATTGGGAAATTCAAACTGGTCAATACACATTTTCGCATCTTCAGGATTGGTTCCTTTTTTGTAAACAGGAGCCATATATTTAGCACCGCAGATTTTTTCATAATCCTTATTTTCATAAGAAATTCCAGAGCTTGCAAGTTTTGTGCTGCATTCGATTTCTGTTCTTGGATGCTTTGCAACTCCGGGCAAACCCTGAGACATTGCAGGCGATTTTTCGATAATTGCCCTTATTTTTTTTATTTGCGCATCACTTAGGTTGTGGATAGTTTTTAGCTTTTCAAAAAGCTGATTTCTCTGTTCAGTCAGCTCTTTTGATGCTGCACCGAAAAGAAGTGAGAATAGAAAAATTGTTAAAAGTATTGTTTTTTTCATAGTTTCATATCTTTTTAAAAGTTTGTAGTTGCATTAATATTTTCAAACACTATTTATTCATCTCCAAAAGAAAATCTTTAACTTTATTCATACATTCATGATCAAAATTCCAATAATTTCTCTGTGCACCAAGTCCAAGAGAATTAACAGCTTCTTTTTGAACAGAAAGAAAAGCCTGAACTTTTGCCTTTTGAAAATTTTTAGGTTTTTCATCAGCTCCGGAGGAACTATTTACACAATCCATAAATTTATTTACACAATCAAAAACTGGTTTGTTTTTATTTTTCTCCATCATCTTGTTATATATTTCAT